>JBAWBG010000221.1:0-18204 GCA_049589695.1 Candidatus Sulfotelmatobacter sp.
GCTCCAGCAGGACCGTGTATTCCGCCGGATCATACTCGAGATCGGCATCCTGGATGATGACGAAATTCCCCGTGGCTTCCCGAATGCCGCGATGGAGAGCCGCGCCTTTCCCCATGTTTCGGGCCTGCAGCAGAACTCGCACCTCTGGATGTTCCGCCTGTAACTCCGCAAGCATCTCCCGCGAGCCGTCGCTCGACCCATCATCCACGCATATCAATTCGATATCCAGCGCCACCGAGAGCACTCTCTCAACCACCTGCCGCAGCGTGGAACGTTCGTTATATACCGGCATGATGACTGAAAGTTTCATTGCTTTTAACAGTTAGTGTAATGGAAAAGTATTGAGCGAGTTGCAAAATACGCGGTCCGGTTTCTTCCGCAGCAGCGAATGCCGAGCCTGCCCTTCTACGGCTTTGGTAGGAGGATCGAAAAGTCAGCCGCAACGGAAGTGGGGATTTGCTGCAGCGAAAAAACGTGTGGTTCTACATGCAACTGCGGACCCACTGCTATACGCCAGGTTAAGCGAATTGAAGAGAGTTTTCGGAATTGCGGAAAATTTCTCGAAATTATCGCAAGATTTTAAAATTTGGTGTCTTGCGTGCAAACCGCGGCCCCTAAGGTGGTCTTTCCATCGGAAGATGTAAAATCTTCAGGGTGTATCGGTAGTACACTGTAGTTTCCTCCTAGGGTATTTACCTTAGACCTTGATCTGTGCGGAGGAAAATCTTCGAATCCAGATAAAAAAGATTCTACCGTCGGCCAACTCAACTTCGCCGGGCCTGGTCCGCGCTCGTTCTCCTCTCAGCTTCCTACGCCTCGCGAAATGCAGCCTCAGGCGCCTCTTCGCCGCTGTTCGCGCGCAATTTCGATCATTCGACGAAACTGCGTGAGTGAATCTAGCAGACTCCGCTTTGTACGGTACCGCTCTGTTTTCCTGGGAACTCCGTGCCTGTGGGAATGGTTGGTCATTAATCACATCCCTCCGGCCGCCAAAGTGGCATGGTAGATGCTAAGAACTATGCAAACAATCAAGCTGTACAGTATTGGCGGAACTATTCAGACCAGGGGGCAGGAAAAGTGATGAGCGAGCAGTCCGTTCGCCTAGGACCGCGCGAAAAGCAAATCGTCGAACTCTTGTTGCAAGGCTGTGATAACGCCGAAATCGCCAAACAGCTCAAAATGGCCCGCAGAACTGTGAAGGCTCACTTCAACCGGCTTTTTCTCCGTTTCGGAATCACCGACGGAATCAAGCGAGTAAAACTCGCAACACTCTTATACCGGAGGCAATCATGTTCCCATACGAACGTTACGGAAACCGCATCCCGAGCGAGCGCGAACACCGTGTCATCGAACTAGTCGCTCAAGGCTTGAAGAATCGTGATGTGGCAGATGCCATTGGCACAACGGAACACGTGGTGAAGAATTACCTGCGTGTTATTTATGACAAGCTCGGCCTTTGGAACCGGGTTGAGCTCGCTTTGTGGTATGAATCGCGCAGGCCAAGCGCTGGATTTCCATCGGCAATGGCCTGAGAACGGGTGTCGGTTGCCCGCGCTAGCGGCAACCGAATGCCTGTAGGTTACGCAATCGTTCAGCAGCAGCCGTTGCCCCCTTCCGGGCGGCAGCATCCAACAACACGCGGGCTTGATCGCAACTTTTAGATACTCCGTCTCCGCGAAGGTATAAGTCGGATAAGAGTAAAGTTGCGGTCAAGTTCTGCTTGGCTACGGCCTTCCACAACAGCATGGCGGCTTGTTGACTATCCCGCGTTCTACCAGGCCCGGCATTCAAATACTTTTCCGCCGCCGCCAATTCTTCGGAGCCGCTCTCCCCAGCCAGGCTTGAAGCGGGATTTGCTGTCACCGGACTTTGAGTCGCTGGAGTAGCGTGAGGAGTGGGCTGAGTCCTTGCTACCTGCTGAGGGGGTTGGTTCTCCAAACTTCGAGCGTTTTTCGCAGAGACTGCGGCTCGATTTTGACTCGGCTCGGCGGAACGGGTCGGAGCCACCTCAGGCGGCTTACTGCTTGTGTGACTAGGTTCCGCGCCCGTGGCCGGTGCCGCCGGGGGCGTTTCCGACTTCGCTGCTGGCACAGGTTGCGAAAGTGCGGCCGGCGCGGTTCCGCTGCTCCAAAACGCCGAATTGTTTCGCCATGTCACATAAACCAACAGGCCCAGCACGATTGCCACAAGCAATCCCACATAAATTCTGTAGGGATGGCGAACAGGTTCTGACTGGTACTCGGAGAGCATAGTGAATTCTGCCGGAGCGTTTTCTGGCGGCGGCCAGGCCAGATTCGAAGCGGCGTAGCGGTTCGGCACAGGCACAATCGTCGTCGCCGACCCGGAATTTTGCCGCAGAAGATTCCTTGACCGCGCATCGGCCTCATGCCAATCAGTGGGCGCAATCGGCTCCGGTTCTTCAAATGATTGAAGGGGCTCGATCGAAGATGCCAGAGGTGCGCCACACATCCCGCAGAATCTTTGCGGCGCGGCATTCTTGTGTCCGCAGGATTCGCACGCGACCATGACTCGCCCCGCAGCGGCATCGGAATCCGGCGATGAAACTTCTTTGATCTCGTCTTCGCCCTTCGGCCAGATATTCTTCCCGCCTGAAGTTGCAGGGGTATTCGCCACTGAAGGCGAATCATTCGACAGCTCGCGAACCAAGTCCGATACCGCCTGAGCGCGTTTTTCCGGAGGGCTGGTGAAATAGACCTCCGCCCACCGACCCATATGCGCTGCTAGGAGGGGATTGACCAGTGGATTCAGCTCCATGTCAGGTAAGATGCCAGCTCCGGCTTTAGTGTCGTTTGCGGGTTGGGCCACCGTTATGCTCCACAAAAAGGCGATAGGTATGATTGCACTCCCGGCGAACAAGGTTGTCAATTCCTTGCCGGGAACCAGTGATTCGCTTCAATCGCATGCCCTGCGGGACGCCGGTTCAAACTGGTCCAACTGAGCTTCGTGCTGACTGGTGAACCTGCCTTTCGGCGTTTTTCCATACAGCTCAGAGCCTGGGCAATAGTAGAGAGCTGTGTGGGTGTCGATCCACACCTGCGTACTGGGATTGCCGAGATACTTGTATTCCGGAGCTTCGGGGGCTTCGGCCAATCCTAGATTGATCAGCAGTTTGTCGAACAGGGAAAGATCGTCCGCTGGCGGTTTACGCCGCAGCGCGTTGCCGGCCGCTGTGGGCGCCCCGTCAGTCGCTCGCACCGAATGGTTCGATAACATTCCCCAGAGTATGGCAACCATGACCAGAATTACCGCGACCGCGAGATAAAAATCTCCGCGCCGCTCTTTCCAGAAGCGCGCAAAGGCACCCGGGGAGCGTCTCTGGCTCAACGCCTCCAGAAAACTGCGGGCCTTCGCGGCCGAACTCCACGGGGCGTCCGGTTCAGACGCCCGCGCGAGTGTGCCGGAACTGCTCTCAAGAATGTGGAGCGGGCTCTGCAATTCTCCGGATGCGGGTGCTGGGTCGTCTTCTCCCGCTTCTACGGCGGCGGATGATGCCGGCAGCGTATCGTTTTCGTCCAGCACTGGTTCGTCCAGCACTGGTTCGTCCAGCACTGGCTCTTCTTCCAGCACGGGTTCTTGCAGCAGTGGGAGAGAAAAAGCCTCGGCAAACTCGACGGCATTCGCAGTTGGGTTTGCCTCGACAGGCGCGTCTCTACTTGGCTGGGTGAAGTCGAGGACGAGTTCCGGCAGAGGAGTAGAAGGAAGGTCCTGACTGGCTTGGTGCATGTGCAGGGCCGATGCCAGTTTGCTTTGCAGTGTGGAAGAATCAATCTCACCGATGCGTGGAGCTCCGCATTTGCCACAAAACTGTTCTTCGTCGATCAGCGCGTTGCCGCACTTCCAGCATACGGCACTCTCGGTTGCACTGGCCGGGATTACATCGGCATTCTTACTGGCAGGCATCGCACTTTTATCGCTAGCCGTTTCATTCGCGCGGCTAGCAGAGTGGCCACTCGCCAGAGCGGCCAGATTGGGCTTGATCTTTTCAATCGCGGCCAGCATGGAAGAGCGCTCCGCCGCCATGGATTTTCTGAGCGCCAGCCCGGCGTCGCGTGCAAGCGCTTCGGTTACCAATCCTGCCATCAGTTGACAGGTGTGAACGTCCTGCTCCGCAAAGCCGTTCAATCGATCGAAGTAAAGTTCCAGCGCCCCTGCTGCGTTGCCATCGTGATAGATCGGAACCGCGACCAGCGATTGAATCCCGCGCTTGCGGCACAGCTCTGAATCGACCGCCGAGGCGCCCTTTACGTTCGGCAAGCGCAAGACCTCACCGGTGCGCACGCAGCTGGCGCAAAGCGCCGTTTCGAGTGGATCTTCGCTTCCCAGGGATGGCGCCGGAGCGCCCACGCAGGCGCGGTAACGAATGGTCTTCCCCTCCAGCGTTGCCATTGCCGCGCCACTGCCGGCGGCGAGGCGAACTGCGCTTTCGCAGACGAGCGCCATGACCTGATCCGCGTCAAGGTGGCGGATCTGGATCTGGCGCTGTGTTTCCGCGATCTCGGCCAGAGCTAATGCATAGTCTGGAACGATCCGGGAACTCTCCTCCGCGGAACGCGGGTCCTTTAGCGTTCTTTCAGTTTCCTTCTCCGGCTGCCCGGTTTGTTCCTTGTCACCGTCGAGGCCTTTCTCCATCTGGCGCACTCGGCGATTGTTCTCTTGCAGCAGGTAGGCAGCTTCCAGAAGTTTTCCAAAACTCTGCTCGTCGAGACCGTATTTTTTCTTCTCGTCGCTCACGGTTCGTTTGTTGTTTTGACGCGCGCCTGCGGCACCGGAGAAATCTAAATTGATTCTAGTGCAATTCATGCGAAAGGGAATCCCATTACCAAACCTTGCTGGGTTTCAAAGGGACTGTTAGGTCGGTCGAATTGAGACAGTCCAGCATCACGTTCGCGCGGTCAAAGGTAAATGAACCCGGCATCAATTTCCTCCTGTGCTTTCGGGTAAATCCGCTTTATAAGACTTTGGCGGTAACAGAAACTGCATACCGAAATAACCGAGGAAATAAGATTGATCGCTGCGCGAGCTTTCAAGACTGCGCCCTGCCATGAAGAGAAGGATAACTGGACGATGGAGTTTATAGCGGGCGCCAAAGTCGATCGTGGGCTGGTTCACGGAAGGATGAAACGTGTGTTGATCGTAGAACTCCATGTCGACTTCCAGCTTTCGGCTGACATCGCGCCCGACCACAAGTCCGAGAAATGAGCCATCCGGCCCTTTGTGGACGAACTGGTAGCCCATCTCGTAATTCACATCGACCGGACCGATTTTTTTCGAGAATTCGATGGGGAGAAGAAAAGATTCGCTTGCCGCAGTGATGCCACGGTGGACAGCATCGTTGGGGTTATTCAGGAATAGTTGCGGGAAAACAGAAATATTAAGCCCCGGCTCCCCCTTGTCGTAGAAGCGCCACTTAACCCCGGGATTGGACTGACCCATGCCGTATTTGGCGGGCGAAGAAGGACTTTGAACTCGCAGCCAGGCATTCTCGTATGTGAGCTGAATACGATCGTCAATGCCGAAGTTGATATCAACGTCCGGGGTGTGAGTTACCGACTGGTCGCTGTAGAGGAAAGGCATGTAACCCAGATTGATTTCCCAGTTCAGATTGCCCGGCGTGCCCGGATCGTTCGTGTAGTAGGGAGGGCCCCCTTGGGCGAACGCAGGAGCAACGGTGAATAAGAAAAAGAAGACGCTGAGGATTGCGCTTCGCCGCTTGGTCATAGCGCGAAGAATGCCGGGCAGAAAAGAGGCAAGCGGCTTTTTGTAAACGACTTTACCCTTCGTCCAGCTACGATGAATTCGTACATTTTGCATATGTCTTTTGCGTATAAATCGAGTTGACCCGTCAGGACAGCGTCTGGGCTCAATGGCAGGTTATAGCATGCGGGAAATGGCCGTGCGGCTTCGGTACAGGCATAATCGGGGATTTATGCTAAAAGCCGTTGTGCAAAAAAGCGCCGGCATTTGTGAGCATCCGCTCCAGATTGAGGCGGCGCTAATGCGCTCGATCCATTTTGGGAAAGCATACTTCTTCTTCCTGCAAACTCGAGTTTAATTCCGTCCGGTTACCTTCAAAGTGAATCGTTGGCGGTAGCAACCCTCGTAAATGCATGATAGTAAATAGGTCACATCCAACACTGCGCCATCCGGTCCCGTATTTAGACGCCGCTTCCTCCCGTCCTGTGCCGTCAGGCTTAGGCGAATTTCAGCTGCGTGGCCCGAGATCTGGCTGACCGCTGTTGCCCAATCCGGGACAGTCAGACTGGCACGCTGCTCCAAACTTTCTTCTGCGAGCTGAGGTCTTTATCCCTAAGTGTAAGTACCCGCAAGACCTAGCCACAGGTAAAAGGATAAGCGAAAGTTTGGCGAAACAGGTGCAATAGCGAAAGTGGCGGCACGATCAGCAAGGTTCGAACCGACCGGAGAGGAACTTCAATCATGGATCTCAATGGAATCAAGGTCACGCCGAGAGACCAGCAGGTGCTCAACCTGCTGGTCCAGGGATGTAGCAATAAAGAAATCGCCGGCCAATTGAGCATTAGTCCACGCACGGTCAAACAGCATCTGCGTACTCTCTTTCTTCGCGCCGGAATCCGGGACGGGCGCAAGCGGGTGAAGCTGGCGATTGCCGCTTTCGAGAATCGGGAGGTGATTCAATGATGCCGCGAGAGCGTCTGACGACAAAGGAAATTCAGGTCGCCGATTTGGTTTGGCAGGGGCTCACGAACCGTGAAATAGGCAAACTCCTGGGCACCACCGAGCAGGTGATTAAGAATCATCTGCGCAGCACCTTCGACAAGCTGGGGGTCTGGAGCCGCTTGGAGTTAGCGATGTACGTCGCCAGCCATGGAGGAAAGAACTGGCTGGGAGAGGATCGTCCGGGCCTCACAGTGAGGCAGGCTGCGGCGGGTTAGCCGTGTTTTCGCTACCAAGGGGCTCGAACGGAACGCTATTGGCGAAACGCTGCGGGCTGTTTTCTGCAAAAGGTTTCTTCTACTCAGTCAGGCCGAAAAGGACGATCTCCTAAGCTATTGAAAAAAATGGATCGCCCGTTGCCGTGGTCGGCCTATAAATTGCATCTGCAGCCTCGACCCTAAGCGAAGTGCAAGAAAATTGCGGGGTTTTCGATTCCAGGCGCTATGGCATGGCATATAAAGAGATTTTCTGGATGGCTTGCGATTCTACCGAGCAGCTGCGGGCCGAATACGGTCCTTTTCATACCCGGGATGAGGCCGAAATCGAGGCTCAAAAGCTGGGATTCAGTTACTTGTTGCGTTATGAGCACCTGCTCGATGAAAACGAAGAGATCCAGGAAGTTCGTTGCATCTTTCTGGAATTGCACGGCGCCAGTAGCGGCACCCCTTCGATGGTTAGCCTGCACACGCGTTGCGCCACCTGTGGAGCTTCCGCAACCCACGATAAAAGCTGGCGAGCCGAAGTATGGGCTGATATCCACGAGTTCGAACACTCCCGCCATCGTGTGCGTTTGTTTGAACATGCCCGAGGGAAGGGTCTGAAGGAAATCAGCGGCTGGCGCGCATAAGCTGACCACACGGCAAGATTGGCTCACACAGGCGTAGACAATTCACTGGCAGCGGCTCGATCGACGAACCAGATCAGCTTGCCATCCGTCGGCTTGACCAGTTTCGAGGGAAATTTCTCACCTGGAGCTTTTCCTTCCAAAACTTCACGCAAGGCAGGAGCCTTGTCGGTTCCGCTTACCAGGAACATCGCCTCCCGCGCCGCGTTCAGAACCGGCAGGGTAAATGTGATCCGGTAGGTTTTGAATTTCTCCACCCAGTTCGCCACCACCAGGCGCGACTTTTCCTGTAACGCGGCGGTCTCCGGGAACAGCGAGGCACAGTGCCCATCCGGCCCCATGCCCAGCAGGATCAGGTCGAAGCGGGGAAATTCTCCTAGCTCCACGGCAAAAAATTTCTGCAATGTCTGCTCGTAGACTGCCGCCACCACGGAAGCATCCGGATTCTCGGTAGGAACGCGAAAAATATTTCCCGCCGGCACCGGAACCTTCGACAGAATGGTCTCCTGCGCCATGCGGTAATTGCTTTCTGGGTCGGTGGGAGGAACATAGCGTTCGTCGCTCCAGAAGAAAAATATTTTCTCCCACGGGAGACTGGCGCTGGCATTGGCTGCAATCAGAGTGTAGAGACTTTTCGGAGTCGAACCGCCCGAAAGCGCAATCGTAAAGCGGCCGCGTTGCCCGATTGCGGCGGTAGCGGCCCGTATTACTTCCTCCGCGGCAGCTTGAAAAAGATCCTGCGGGGTGGTTAGCCTGCGAACCTCGGTAGATGCGCTCACGACGCGCCCGCCAGAACCGGGTTCGATTTCGTCACCGCGCATCGGGCCGCCCCCAGTAAGCCAGTCTGGTCATTGGTGATAACCTGCACCGGAATGCCCTCCAGAAGCGGGCGCAATCTGCCCTTCGCCAGAAAAGCTTTCATAAAGCCCGGTCCCATCAGCTTGGGAAGAATCTTGGGCGAGATTCCGCCACCGAGAAAAATCCCTCCCGTTGCCATTGTTTTCAGGGCCAGGTTTCCTGCTTCAGCACCGTAAACCGAGATCCAGAGATCAAGCGCAGCCATGGCTAAAGGATTAGTCCCTGCCAGCGCGGTATGGGAAATGGCAGCAGCAGCACTTCCTCCGGCAATTTGCGCGGCAAATCCTGAAGGCTCCTCAGTGCAACCTTTGCTACGCAGAAATTCATAAACATTCACCAGCCCAGGCCCAGAGAGAACGCGCTCGTAACTTACATGGCCATAGCGCGCCGCCAGGAAGCGCAAAAGTTCGATCTGCAAATCGCCTTGCGGTGCGAAATCCGCGTGTCCGCCCTCGCAGGCAAAAACCTGATGCTGAGTTCCGTCCCAGAACAGTCCGGCCTCACCTAAACCAGTTCCCGGCGCGATCACCGCTTGATTCCCAATCGCCAGGCTTACCTGGTTCAAAGGAGTGAGATCTTGCGGGTTCAGCGCTCCGATGCCCCACGCACTGGCCTCGAGATCGTTGATCAAGAGAGTGGCGGGAAGTTCGATCTGTTGCGCCAATCGGGACTGCTCGATCACCCAAGGCAGATTTGAGGTCTCGACTCGGCCATTGTGTACCGGTCCGGCGATTCCGAAGCAGGCGGCCTCGGGCCGGGCGTTTGTCTCCTTAAGAAATTCAGAGACGATCGCGCCCAACTCATGATACTCAGGGCTGGGATATACATGCTCCGAGATCAGACGCAGATTGCCGTTCTGGGTTTGAAAATAGGCAAGACGAGCGTTGGTCCCTCCGATGTCGCCGGCCAGGATCATTTCTCGAAGTTCCTCCAACGCCGGCCATCACGCTCCAACAATTCGTCGGCGTCTTTCGGCCCCCAGGTTCCCGCGGCATAATTTGGAAAGTTGCGCGGCGGCAAGGCCTTCCAGAGATCCAGCACCGGATTCACGACCGCCCAGCCCGCTTCCACCATGTCGGCGCGCTGAAACAGCGTCTGGTCACCGATCATGCAATCGTGCAGCAGGCGTTCATAACCCGTGCTGGGCTGCTTTCCGAAGTATTGCTGATACTCGAAATTCATGTCCACGGTTCCCAGGCGCATCACCGGCCCTGGTACTTTGGCCGCGAACTGCAGGGAAATTCCTTCTTCCGGTTGGATGTGCAGCACCAACTGGTTGGGCATGAGATGTTCCACCGAAGTGTCACGGAACAATACGAAGGGAGCGCGCCGGAACTGGATCACGATATGAGTATTTCGGGCCGGCATGCGTTTTCCAGTGCGAAGATAGAAAGGAACGTCGGCCCATCGCCAGTTATCGATGAGCAGTTTCATGGCAACGTAAGTCTCGGTTCGTGAATCGGGAGGGACGTCTTCTTCGTTGCGGTAGGCCGGAACTCGTTTTCCATCGATAATTCCTTCGCCATACTGGCCGCGCACGCCTCGAGTCAGAACTTCCTCGTCACTCATGGGCTGGATCGCATGCAATATCTTTGCCTGCTCATCGCGCACCGCATTCGCGTCGAACGAAATCGGCGGCTCCATTGTCGTCAGGCTGATAAGTTGCATGATGTGGTTGGGCACCATGTCGCGCAGCGAACCGGCCTGATCGAAGTAGCTGCCCCGACCCTCCACGCCCACAGTTTCCGCCACGGAAATCTGCACATGATCGATATAGCGTCGGTTCCAAACAGGTTCGAAGATTCCGTTGGCGAAACGGAACGCCATAATATTCTGAACGGTTTCCTTGCCCAGATAATGGTCGATCCTGTAGATCTGTTTTTCGTCAGCAACTTTGAGGATTTGCTGATTCAGTATCTTCGCCGATTCCAGATCGTGACCGAACGGCTTTTCGATAATGATTCGGCGCCAGTGGCCATCGTTTTGGTCCAACAGCCGATTGGCCGCAAGCTTTTCCACGATAGGACCGAAGTATCTGGGAGCCGTTGCCAGGTAATAGAAAAAATTCTCATGAGTCGAGTGATCGCGGTCGATCTTCGCCAGTTGCTCTTTGATCTTGGGAAAAAGCTTGTCGTCGTTGAAGTCGCCGGCAAAATAATAGAAACGGCGAGAGAAGCTCTCCCAAAGCGAGTCTTCAATGCAATCTCCGCAGTACTCTTTCACATCGTCCTTGATCCGCTTGCGGAAATCTTCATCCGACATCTGTGCCCGGGCGACTCCCAGCACTGCAAACTCCTTCGAGAGCAAGTCCGCGCGCGCGAGGTTGTAGAGCGCGGGAATCAACATGCGAGCGGTTAGGTCCCCGGCTGCGCCGAAGATTACCATCACACAAGGGTCGCCCTGTTTTCCGATACGTGGCGTGGCTGCAGTCGGATTCTCCGCTAATTGAGCCATCATAAGATCCTCAACTCGTGCTTACGCGTTATGCCGTCTTCTTGGTATTCGTGGCGGCCCCGCCCACGCCTTCGCTGCCTTCCACGTGTCCGCCGAATTTCTGCCGCATGGCGGAAAGCATTTTCTCCGCGAAGGTATGCTGTTGCCGCGATCGAAAGCGCACATACAACGCTGCCGTCAACACATCGGCAGGTACCGCCTCTTCAACGGCCGCCTGGATCGTCCACCGTCCCTCGCCGGAGTCCTGCACGTAGCCCTCGTATTCGGCGAGCGTCGGACTCTCGGTTAATGCCATCGCCGTCAGATCCAGCAGCCACGAACTGACGACGCTGCCCCGGCGCCAAACCTCGGCAATATCGGGCAGATTCAGATCGTATCGGATATTTTCCGGCAATTCCTTGCTGGTGGCGTTCTTGAAGATGTCGAAGCCCTCGGCATATGCCTGCATTAGTCCATATTCGACGCCGTTGTGTACCATTTTCACGAAGTGCCCTGAACCCGAAGGGCCGCAGTGGACGTAACCTTCCTCCGCTGTTCCGCCAAGTTTTTCCCGTCCGGGAGTGCGCGGGATATCACCTTTTCCCGGCGCCAGCGTTTTGAAGATAGGATCAAGCCGTTTCACAGCTTCGTTCGGTCCGCCAATCATCATGCAATAACCACGATCGATACCCCAAACACCGCCGCTTGTTCCGACATCAACGTAGTGGATTCCTTTGCTTTTCAGTTCGCCGGCGCGGCGCACATCATCCTTGAAATAGGAATTGCCCCCATCGATGATGGCGTCGCCGGCTTGCATGTGCTGCGCGAGTTTCTGCACCGTCTGTTCGGTAGGAGCGCCGGACGGCACCATGACCCATACCGCGCGCGGCGGCGTGAGCTTTGCTACCAGGTCTTCCAGTGAGGACGATCCGCCCGCACCCTCGGCCGCGAGTTTCTTGACTGCGTCCGCACTCAGATCCGAAACTACAAGGTTGTGTCCGCCCCGCATCAGGCGTCGAGTCATGTTCGAGCCCATGCGACCCAGACCGACCATACCTAGCTGCATTGCTTAGCTCCTTGAACGTTGTACTGGAACTGAAATTAGCACCGGAACCGAAATCGCTCGTGCCCCGCGGTGCTCCAAGACTATGCAACTGCTTTCTGAACGGCTGCTCTTAGCGTTGCCAAACCCGCATCCACGTCGCTTCCGAGATGCACCCGAAGCGCGCGCCGTCCGCGTTCGGCCAAGACCTGAAAATCACCACGCGCCTGTGCCGCTTTAACCACGCCGAAAGTGTATTTCTGTCCCGGGACCGGCAAGTCTAACGCATCGTCACACGTGATCTGCAGAAAGACTCCCGAATTTGGGCCGCCTTTGTAAGCCTGTCCGGTTGAATGCAGAAAACGCGGCCCGAAGCCAAGGCAGGTCGCCACCCGCTTTTTATTGCGCACCGCATGCCTGATCGCCTGCAGCCGTTGCTCGTGATCCTCATTCATCTGGATATATCCGAGCACGGCAAAATAATCTCCCGCACGAATGCGGCCGAGATGAGCCTTCAAATATCCAGCGAGAGATTTATCGCCACCTGCAGCCTTGGCTAGGGCTGCGGCATTCTTGTCGTCGGTAAACAACTTTATGCCGTCGTCTTCCAGCACAGGTGTCTCTGCCGGCAGCGAGCCGGTTTCCTCATATTGCGAAGTCAGCTTCTTCGTCACAATCTTGCTGGCTTCAACATCTGGCTGGTTGAAAGCGTCGATTCCGATGATGGACCCGGCAACCGCCGTGGCAATTTCCCAGCGAAAGAACTCGGCTCCAAGATCGTAAATATCGGCCATCGCAATTCGCACCACAGGATGTCCGGCCTTTTCGAGAGCTGTCAGCCTGGCGTCGGTTTTTGCGTCGACTGCAGACTCGGTATGAATGTAGGCGAATACGCGGTCATTGCCGTAAACCTCCGGCCCAGCCAACTCTTCCCGGTCCACAGGAATGATGCCCTTACCAATCTTGCCCGTCGACTCGGCCAGCAACTGCTCGAGCCACGCGCCCAAGTCCGAAATATCCGAAGAAGTTACGATAGTGACCTTATCGCGGCCGCTTACCGCCGCCGTGCCGAGAATGATGCCCAGCACCGCCCCAGTATTGCTCTCGACAGAGACATTCGCTCCGCAAGCCCGCACCATTTCTTCCGAGCGATCGAGGAACTTTTTGGTATCGATTCCAATAACGGCCGCCGGTACCATGCCAAAATTCGAAAGCGCTGAATAACGGCCGCCGATGGAGGGTCGTCCAAAGAAAACATGCCGGAAGCGATCTCCCTCGGCTACTTTCTGCATCTTCGACCCCGGATCGGTAATGGCCATGAAGTGACTACCGGCCTTGTCCGCACCCACAACTTTTTTCGTCGCCTCAAAAAAATACTGTTTGAAAATGTTTGGTTCGAGCGTGCTCCCCGATTTGCTGGAAACAATGAACAGGGTTTTCGCGATATCGATTTTGTTTTCGAGAGCTTTTATCTGTGCGGGGTCCGTGGAATCCAGTACATGCAAATCAGGATGCGCGGAAATCTTGCCAAACGTCTTGCGCAGAACCTCCGGACAAAGACTTGAACCGCCCATGCCGAGCAAGAGCGCATCTTCGAAACCAGCGTTCGTAATTTCCTGGCTCAGGTTTTTGAGTTCCACCGAATGCGCGAGCTGCTCTTCTACAATGTCCAGCCAGCCGAGCCACTCCGCCTCATCGCTACCTGTCCACAGCGTCGCGTCTCGCGACCACAGCCGTTGCATCTTGCCACCGGACTGCCATTCTCCGATGGCTGTTTTTACCGAAGCGGCAAGAGATTCTGGGAGAGAAGATTTCAGCCGGCTCAAGCGATCTTTCCTTTTTGCTGAATGCTTTTTTCAACCGCTTCCAGCAACTGGTGGAACGCATCGGCAAACAGTTTGACTCCGTCCGTGGTCAGTTTGGTGGTCGCCTCTTTGATCGAGATGCCAACCTTTTCCAGATCGTTCATCACTTTCTGGGCGCCGGGTACGTCTTCAGCAAGGCTATTGCGTACTCGACCATGATCGCGGAATGCATCCACCGTTGCCGGAGGCATCGTATCCACAGTGTCCGGGCCGATCAATTCTTCAACGTACATCACATCACGATAAGCAGGGTTTTTCGTACTTGTGCTCGCCCACAGTACGCGCTGGGTCTGCGCTCCCTTGGCTCCCAACGCCTCCCACCGCGGCCCGCTGAAGATCTTCTGGTAGCGTTGATAGGTGAGTTTTCCATTGGCAATCGCAACTTTGCCCAACAAGCTTTTCAGTAGAGCCTGCTGTTGCGCATCCTTGGTGCTCTTCAATTTCTCTTCGATCAGCGAATCCACAAGAGTATCGATGCGGCTGATAAAGAAACTCGCGACTCCCGCCATCTTTTTCAAATTTCCGCCGCGCTTGGCCAAGTCTTCGAGCCCGGCAATATAAGCCTCCGCGACTTTCTCGTACACTTCCTGCGCAAACAACAAAGTCACGTTGATGTTGATGCCTTCGCTAATCAACTGGCGAATTGCCGGAAGTCCTTCCGCAGTTCCCGGCACCTTGATCATGACGTTCTCGCGATTCACCGCCTTCCACAAGCGGCGGCCTTCCGCGATCGTCTCCTGCGTCTTCAGAGCGAGCAACGGAGAAACTTCCAGGCTCACGTATCCATCGCGGAACTTTGAGCTTTCATACACAGGCTTGAGAATGTCGGCGGCATCCTGAATGTCGCGGATTGCGATCTGCTCATACCGCGAGGTCGCGTTCAAATCAGGCCGCGAGGCCAGCGACTTCAACATGTCATCGTACAAGTGACTGTCGGCGATCGCCTTCTCAAAAATCGACGGATTCGAGGTCATGCCCCGCAATCCATCTTCATCGATCATGGTCTTCAGTTTGCCGCTTGTGAGCAAGTCGCGCCGGATGTAGTCGAGCCACATGGACTGCCCGTGGTCGAGCAAAGCCTTGAGAGGATTCTTGACTTTTGCGCTTTCCAAAACTTCAGTGGACTGCATTTGATTTCTCCTTCACTGACGGCGGACGTCGTTATTGATGATGTTGTCGGGAAATTTGCTCGATAATTCTTCGATGAAACCCTGCTTAGATAAAACTCTGCAAACCCAAACTCGTCTGAGAGCGAAATGATCGCGGCTATTTTTCCGCGATCGCTTTGCGAGCCGCTGCAACCACTGCTTCTGTGGTAAAACCAAAAAACTTCAGCAAGTCCTTCAACGGAGCCGAAGCACCGAAGCGATGCATGCCGATCATTTGTCCCTTCAACCCAACGTAGTGCTCCCAGCCAAAAGTAGCAGCCATCTCCACCGAAACGCGCGCGGTGACTGATGCTGGCAGAACGCTATCCTTGTAAGCCGCGTCTTGCCGATCGAAAATCTTCCACGCGGGCATGCTCACCACTCGTGCCCGAATACCTTCGGTCTTAAGTTTTTCGGAGGCCTCGATGCACAAAGATACTTCGCTACCCGTTCCGATGAGAATCACATCCGGCTTCCCGCCCGGAGCGTCGGCCAAAACATAACCTCCTTTTGCTGTGCCCGAAGCCGCGGCATACTTCGTCCGGTCTAGAGTTGGCAGATTTTGCCGTGTTAGCACCAGCGCCACCGGCTGGTGTTGCAGCTGCGCAATGATCTTCCACGCTTCCACAACTTCATTTGCGTCTCCCGGCCGCAGCACGATCAAATTCGGCATCGCTCGTAGCGATGCCAACTGCTCAATCGGCTGGTGAGTTGGCCCGTCTTCGCCAAGTCCAATCGAATCGTGTGTGAAAATAAAAATCGAAGGAATTTCCATGAGCGCCGACAGCCGGATGCTGGCCCGCATGTAGTCGCTGAAGTTAAAGAAAGTGGCGCCGAACGCGCGAATTCCAGAAACGACGAGTCCATTCACGCTTGCGCCCATTGCATGCTCGCGCACGCCGAAGTGCAGATTTCGCCCCGCGTAACTGCCCGCCTCAAAATCGCCCGCGCCTTCAAACTTCAAAGTCGTCTTGTTCGAGGTAGCGAGGTCGGCGGACCCGCCAATCAGCCACGGAATATTTTGCGCCAACACATTCAAAACTTTTCCAGAACTCTCGCGGGTTGCGATTCCTTTCGGATCGGCTGGAAACGTCGGCAGATTCTTGTCCCAGCCATCCGGAAGCTCGCGACGCTGCATCCGGTGCAACTGGTCAGCCAATTCCGGATATTTCTCTGAGTACCCTGCAAAAACTTTAGCCCACCGCGCTCGCTCGTTACTCCCGCGCTTTCCAATACCGTCCTGAAAGTGTTCGCGCACGCCTTCCGGTACCAGAAATTTAGCATCCTCCGGCCAGCCATAAAACTTCTTTGTCAGCCGCACTTCTTCTTCGCCAAGCGGCTCTCCATGAGCCGCATTCGTGTCCTGCTTGTGCGGCGATCCGTAACCGATATGGCTGTCGACGATGATTAGCGTCGGACGATCTTTCGTATCCAGGAAGACTTCAAAGGCTCGCGCCAGCATCTCCAGATCGTTGGCATCGGTTACGCGCGTCACGTTCCATTCGTATCCGATAAACCGTGTGGCCACATCTTCGCTGAACGACCAACTCGCAGGGCCATCCAGTGTGATGTGGTTGTGATCGTAAATCCAACAAAGATTCGAAAGCTTCAGATGACCCGCTAACGACGCGGCTTCACCACCGACGCCTTCCATTAAATCGCCATCGGAGCACATGGCGTACACATTGAAATCGAAGATCTCAAAACCAGGCCGGTTGTAATTTGCGGCCAGCCATTTGCTGGCAATCGCCATTCCTACACTATTTCCCACACCCTGGCCGAGCGGCCCTGTGGTCGTCTCAACCCCGGAAGTGATGTGCGATTCAGGATGTCCCGGCGTCCGGCTGCCGAGCTGCCGGAAACGCTTGATCTCTTCCAGGGGAACCGCAAGTTCCTTGAGGACTTGATTATTCTCATCGACTTCGCGCACGCCCGCTAAATAAAGCAGGGCGTAAAGCAACATGGAGGCATGGCCGTTCGACAAGACAAAACGGTCGCGGTTCAACCAGGTAGGATCCGCCGGATCGTAACGCAGAAATTCCTGCCACAAGCAGTAAGCTACAGGCGCTAAACCCATAGGAGCGCCAGGATGTCCGCTATCGGCCTTCTGCACCGCATCAATCGCCAAGGTGCGGATCGTGTTAATGGATAGCGTATCCAATTGCTTCCCGGTCACAACCGCCTGTTCACTGGCTACCATAGCGATGCGAGCTCCTCTCAGGGACAACCTTAATGCTCTATTTGTGTTGTTCCGCTGGTTAGTCTTATTAGAGTTCCGAGGACTGCAAAGGGTTTCAGCTACGTCTTGAGTGTATCAATTTCTCTGGGAACAATCTCGGCTGCTCTGTGAAAAACTGAAGAGAACTAGGGCAAAACGAGGAGTCCTGCGAGGAAGAGAATTGGGCTATTTCAGCAACTGCAGATAGCTGCTTTCACTGGTCGAGGCTCGTGCGGTTTCTTGAACATATTTGAGAAATTGCCGCAGATTTTCTTTTTCGACGGCATCCATCCCCCCGAAGCGGATGCGCACTCCTGCAGCCGGAGCGCTGCGAGTGACCACGCCATTCAAGGCCAAACCCTTTACCCAGATCTTACCGCTGGCTACCCAAAGTCCAATCTCGACTTTCGAGCCGCCGCTCACTTGAGCTGCGGTTTCTACCTGGCAGCCACCCATGCCGGTGTTGGAGAGGTTGCCCCAAATGGGAGCGCCAGCTCCGTTGACCCTCAGTTCCACCGCTACAAAGCACCGGATTCTGGGATGGCGCCGGCGATCTTGTGCCCAGTTCGCACTGAAAAGGTCAGGTTCAAATGGCGGTACGGCCGATGCCGCCGCAGGAAGTGTTTGTTGGCTCGGGGGCGTCTTTTGTGCTGAAGCAGCCGACTCCCGCGAAGCTTGTTTGATTTCTCGCATGGCGGCCAGCAGAGCCTGATCTCGCTTCTCAGGCGGGGCATCGCGGAAAATTTGTAGCAGCCTTCCCAGGTTGCGGGCCAAGTCCGGATCGGCCAGTAAGCCAGTCCAGTCCGTTGCTGCTGTTCTCGACTTTGAATCCCTCATAAGGCTCTGTTCGGATCTTAGTTGCGAAACCAGGTTGGAGAATCAGCCGCGGTGGAAGACCACGCGTTGATGAACCATCCGCGTGTTCAGGTTGAACCACGCGTCGCCGCTCGACAAGATTACCTAAGTCATCCGAAGCACGTCTACCGGGTTTCGAACGAAACTTCAACAACTTCGGTAGTTTCTTCCGGCGAAGGCGCAAACTTCCACTTAAGAACTGCCTCTTTGGCAGAGTCAAGCAGGAC
>JBAWBG010000222.1:0-3304 GCA_049589695.1 Candidatus Sulfotelmatobacter sp.
AAGGGTCGTACGCTGGTGATTACTCCGCATCCCGGGGAAATGGCGCGGCTGGCCGGAATGAGCATTCCCGATGTTCAAAGAGACCGGTTGGGCGTGGCGCGGAAGTTTGCCCGCGAGCACGAATTGATCGTTGTGCTGAAAGGCCATCGCACTCTCGTGGTAAGGCCGGATGGCGAGGCCTGGGTGAACACAACGGGCAATCCGGGAATGTCTACGGGTGGAACGGGAGACATTCTGACGGGAATGGTCGCGGGCATGATCGCGCAGAATCCGAAGGATGCGTTTGCCGCCACGACGGCCGCGGTACATCTCCACGGGCTGGCGGGCGACGTAATGCGCGAAAGGGTCGGCGAGCATTCGCTTGTGGCGACCGATTTGTTGCAGGGATTGCCGGAGGCTTTCCGGCGGACGCGGGAGGCCGCAGAGCAAAAGCTGGTGTGCTGGGGCGAATAATTACGTGCGCAATCTTGCCCTTACCTGGAAGCGGGTAAGCGAATTGTTTTTCCGGAAGCTGCCGAACGCCGAGCTGCGTCGAGGATTTCGGTTACTGTGATATTTGTTTCAAGCGAAGATAAACCATCAGGCCTCACTTCATCGATCACCACGGCTCTTAGGAGTGACAACGAGGTGTCGTAAGGTGCTGGCAGTGCCTTGGCTGCGATCTGTTCTTCCTGGCCACCAGCGCGGCGCACACGAACGTCATCGTGTTTCACGGTGATCACGTAGCCGGTCTGACCGTATACTTCCATATCTTTGCGGTCGAAAGGCCAGTTCCAGGAAGCTTGCAAGATTGCCTCCGCTTTTGGATACGTCAGAATGATCGTGGCCTCGTCGTCGACATGCGGATATATCTCCGGTTGGATCTGTTGGGTGACAGCCGTAACGGTTTCGGGGCGTTGTCCGTCCATCAGCCAGGTCATAAGATCGGCGCCGTAACAACCGAAATCGAACAGAGCGCCTCCGCCGTTGAGTTTGGGATCGGTGAGCCAGGCTAGAAATTCGGGGGAGACATTGATTTCTTTGGGACCGCTGTGGCCATCGTGAACCACCACTTTGCGAATGTCACCGATTGCCTTTTCGTGGACGAGGTCATATGCGGCACGATTGCTGCGGTACCACGTTGTCTCGTAGTTCACAAGGACGTGAATCTTGCCCGTGTCTGCCGCTTTCTTGATCGCCAGCGCGTCTTCCAGGCTGACCGCTAGAGGCTTTTCCATCATGACGTGAATGCCGTGCCGGGCGCAGATTTCCACGACGCGGCGATGTTCGTAAGTATTCGTGTATACGAGAACAGCTTGCGGATGCGCGCGGTCGAGCATTTCTTCCAAGTTTGGAAAAACCAAATTCTGGTCGATACCGAACTGCTTCGAATATCGAGCGAACAGCGATTGGTCGGGTTCAGCGATGCCAACTATTTCGATCGCTGGATCGTGAAGCGAATGCTCGAAAAATCCTTGGACATGACCGTGAACAAGACCGACGATGCCGACACGCAGAGGAGGCCGATTTTCCGCGGGCATGCTCTGGCTTTGCAGATATGAAAGTCCGAACAGGAAAATCAATGCGAAAGATAAAAAGTAGCGCATGTAAGCACTCCGTAAGCACGATTGAAAAGGGCTTTCGCGCGACAAAGTTACGATTGATGTAACGGGATATTGTATCAATAGTAAACAAAGCTGTAAGTGCTATCGGGAAAGTTACTTGGAGGCGGCGAAGACGGGCCAGCCGCACGGGAATCCGGCCATTCGCTTCCGTAACCTGTTACCTGTCCGAATGGCGTGGCATAGTGATTTCACTATGACCCACTTCCCCCAACCGCACCCCTCGAGGCGCGCGGCCCGAATTCAGCTAGGCGATGCTGTCCTGGCTGCGATCCGTTTAGAAGATGGCCGGCGCACAAAAGCTAAACTCCAATCCATTTCCGTGACTGGCGGACTACTGCAGTTGCCTCATGCTTTGGGAACGGGTTCCTTCGTCGAACTGGCATTCCAGACCCAATCGGGCCCGGTGCATGGAATGGCTGAAGTCCTCGCTCCCATGCGAAAGACGAATACTGGTGTGCTGCAGCCTTTCCGCTTCGTTGCGTTTGAGGATGACGACCATCGGCGGCTGCGCACTTCGGTCGATCACGTAGCCGACCGGAGTCTGCTGGGATTGAAGTCGTCCGTATTCGTGGTGCCGAAGACGACGATTTAGTCGGCAAAGATTATTCACGCGTCCCTCCGGCGCTGAGCGCAACGCCCTCGCTATACTGGTCGTGGTCATGCAGGATACGGCTGCGAACGGATGCGAGGGATGACGCGGGAGATTACTACTCAATCGGCAGAGGAGACGATTGCCTTCGGGCGAACGCTGGCGCAGTTGATGGCGCCTCCGAAGATCGTGCTGCTGCGCGGAGACCTGGGCGCGGGGAAAACCACGCTGGTCAAGGGAATTGCGGAAGCATTCCAGGCGGCGCAAGCCGAAGACGTTACCAGTCCTACCTTCACTTTGGTCCACGAATATCGCGGGCCGCTCGCCGATTTATTTCATATCGATCTTTACCGCGTGGATACGCTGCGTGAGTTGGAGACGTTGGGTCTCGATGACCTGCGCTCCGACAGAAGCGTTTTGCTGATTGAGTGGGGCGAAAAATTTCCGCGCTTCGTTCGCGAGCGAGATGTGGAGATTTCTCTGGAGCGGGACGGCGAAAACCAGCGGCGGATCAGGATTGTCAGCTAGCGGGCGAGCGGAACTCCAGCAATGACGGCTGTGCGCGGGCATGAGGATAGGGCATTCCATTCGCGCAGCATTGAAAAGAGAATGGCGGCGGCGAAGAAGATTAGGGCTAGGCGATTCGATTTCACTTATTTAATTATGACAGGGTGTTTTCGCTGGGACCGTCAAAATCTTTAACCACGGGGGACACAGAGGAACACAGGGTAACGCTTTCCGTATCCGCATCTGGACTGACCAGCTTTAGAATCCCATGATGTTGTAGCCGCAGTCCACGTAGATGATTTCGCCGGTGATGCCGCTGCTGGCATTGGAGGCGAGGAAGACTCCGGTGGAACCGACTTCTTCGACTTCCACGCGGCGGCCGAGGGGGGCGCGTTCTTCATGACCTTTGAGCATGTCACTGAAACCGGCGATGCCGCGGGCGGCGAGAGTTTTGATCGGGCCGGCGGAGATGGCGTTGACGCGAATTTTCTTTTTTCCCAATTCATAGGCGAGATAGCGCACCGAGCATTCCAGTCCCGCCTTCGCAACCGCCATTACGTTATAGCGAGGCACAACTTTTTCGGATGCATAGTAGGTCATAGTG
>JBAWBG010000223.1:0-4644 GCA_049589695.1 Candidatus Sulfotelmatobacter sp.
GTGCCTTACCTTCCCGGGCACGATGTCACTGCTGTCATCCAGGATTCGAGCACGGTAACCCATAGCTACAATCCCTCGGAAACGCTGGCAGTCGTCGAGCCTCTGTTCGGGGATTTCTTCAGCGCGATCTGGGACGATCCAGCCGCAGAGAATACGGCGCTCACCGTCTCGTTCGGACAAAACTACTATCTGAAAGTAGGAGTTGGCTGGGACGACGTAACTGGAGTGGGAACTCCGAAGGCGAAGGCTTTCGCCGATTGGTTCGCGCCAAAGAAATAAAGATGTGTTACGGCATGGGACCTCAGCAGTTTCCGAAGAGGCTGCTGAGGTTCATTGCTGCACTGTCTTTATAGCCACGCCGCCATGAGATGTCCGATGCTGCCGCGAACTAGCAAACCATCAGTGCGCTCGTTGAAATAACGGGCGTTGAGATCCTTACCTTGCAGGAATTCGGTGCGGCGGAATCCCAGTCTTTTCAATTCTTCCTGCAATTTGTTGGGATCGAGAAAAAGCTGGAAGGGCTCTCCGGCTGCGGCCACGCGTTTCGAGAGGGCATCGAGAGCCTGCCTTTGCCCCGGTTTCAGGAGCCCGGGGTCGACTGCGAAATCGAAGACCACGCCGCTGCCCGCAGACATCTTCGCAATGAAGCGCAAAGTGGTCATGAAGGCTGCACGAGTGAGGTAGGGCGTTACGCCCAGCCAGGAGAAAAATGCCGGAGAGTCGGCGTCGAGTCCGGAGTTTTCCAGGCCGTCCGCGAGTGTTTGTTTTTCGAAATCGATAGGGACGAAGGTCATGGATGACGGGATCGGAATGCCCGCCGCTTGCAACTGCTCGCGCTTCCAGGTTTGCGTTGCGGGATGATCGACCTCGAACACACTCAGGCCGGAATGCGGATTGCGATAGGCGAACGTGTCGAGTCCTGCGCCGAGGACAAGGTATTGACGCACACCGTGCGCGACTGCACGGGCGAGTTCGTCCTCAGCATAACGGCTGCGGGCCGCCATGAAGGCGCGGAAAGCGCGGGAGAAGGCATGATGCTCTTTGGGATTGGAACGAAGTTCGTTCGCGGCCGCAGAACCGATGATCCGGAGGGCGAGAGGATCGTCGAGAACTTTTGGGTTGTCCAATAGCTGGTGCGCGGCCCGGCGAATCGCCACGCGATGAGCGGTCTTGCTGAATTTACCTTCTTGCATTCTCAGTTGAGGCCGGACTTTGCCATGCCAAGTTGGGCCAGAAATGAATCGTCTAAACCTAACCCCGCGGTTCCGCAGTTTCTAGCCTGCGGCATTCCTGGCATGGGCAGACTTCGCGCAGATATCGCCAGGAATAAATGCCGAGGTCGTGGTCGTCGTTCCATGCGAACCGGATGGCGTACTTGCCAATCGCTTCCGCGGAAAGCGGCTTGGCCGCAGCTTTGAACATGGGCAGCATGCCGGGAGCCAGTTTGGCCGGTTCGCCCGGCTTGCGGTCGGATTTGTCGCGTTCTTCGTTGCACATGGCGCAGGGGCAGGCATCGCGGAGATAGACGAATCCGTAGTGCGAAATGTGACCATCTTTCCACTCGATGTCCACGCCAGTGCCAGTAGTAAGAGCTACCTTCACCGACTTGGGATCTGTGGACGCGGTGGGCGACTGAAGCGGGGACTGCATCAATTTCAGTATCGCATAGGAGTAGGAGAATGGTCGGCGGGAGCGAACGATCTCCGTTAGCGAGCGGCGGTGGTAGCCGAAGAGCCCTTGGGACTGGTTGCCACTCCGACTGCCAGACCTCCGATGGCGCCGGCGAGAATCCCCATCAAGGCCAAGACTAACGCGCTTTCTACCAGGGTGGAGCTGCCACGATGCAACATAAAGTTTCTCCCTTTGCTTCGCTGCGAACAACCTCGATTAGTTTACCTGTTGTCGGGCCCGTGGGGCGAATTGTCGGGAAGGGCAGGAATCCGGTAAAATAAGGGGTTCATACAAAGCATTTGAAAGGATGTACAGCCGTCATGGCACAACAGTGTGATATCTGCGGCAAGAAGCCGCAATCGGGGAATCGAATCAGCCACGCCCACAACGTCACCAAGCGACGCTGGAATGTCAATCTGCGTCCGGTGCACGCTCGCGTGGGCGCTACTACGAAGCGCATGCGAGTATGCACGGCATGCATTCGCAGTGGCAAAGTGGTCAAGGCCTAATCGCCACAAAGGACATTCAGGTTCACCAAGGAACGGATTGCTGTTTCGTCATGTGCTTTGTGGCTAGCGCTTTTATTGCACTCCTAATAATTGCACGTCGAAAATCAGAGTCGCCTTCGGAGGGATTGATCCGTCCGGCGTACCGTCCGCTCCGTAAGCCAGGTCTGGAGGGATGCGCAGCTGGCGTTTTCCGCCAACCCGCATGCCAGCAACTCCCTCCTCCCATCCTTTGATGACCTCACCATTCCCGATGGTGAAATCGAAAGGCTTGCCGGCATCGACGGAACTGTCGAACTTTTTGCCGTTGGTGAGCCAACCGGTATAGTGCACGCGAACGCGGTTGCCTTCTTTGGCGACCTCGCCGTTACCCACGCGAATATCCCAATAGACCAATCCGGAGGAAGTTGTCACGCCGGGTCCGGTCACTTTAGTGGGGGCGTTGGTACTTGGGGTGGTGGACTTTCTGGCGGCGCTCTGCGCCAAAGCAAACACCGTCGTCAGGGCGAAAACAACAACGAAGACGGCCGCAACGTACTTTGTCATTCTAGCTCCTTCACGCTCATCTTAATTACGTAGAGGGTGCCGAGTGAATAAAGGTTTTCCGCCGCTTCGTAGTTCTACACCCTCTGGTTGGGATTCTTACCCCAGCGCGATTACATCGATTTCCACCAGCACATCTTTCGGCAGGCGCGCCACTTCGACAGTAGAACGCGCGGGCGGAGTGGAACTGAAATACTTGCCGTAAACCTGGTTCATGACGGTGAAGTCATTCATGTTCTTGAGAAATACGGTAGATCGAACGACCTTGCCGAGACCGCTGCCGGCTGCCTCCAGAATCTCCGACAGATTGCGCAGAACGCGCTCGGTTTGAGCGGCAACGTCTCCCGCAACCACTTGCTGCGTGGCTGGATCAATGGCCACTTGGCCGGAGACAAATATGAATCCATTGGCCTTGATGGCTTGTGAATAAGGACCGATGGCTTGAGGGGCGTCTTTGGTGGAGATCACTTCTCGCATAGGAATCTCTGCTGATTAACGCAGATGCGCGAATGGAAAGTCAAACGACGACGCATGCACTACGAAAAATCTGGATGGAGAGCGAGTCAGAGCCTTACTTCCGCACCGCTCTAAATGAAAAGGAACGCTTGCGGGTATTGCTGGAAAAATTAAGAGTTCCGAGGTGGTGTTGGGTCCATTCGTCTCGGCCAGTAGCTCGCGTTAGACCCTTGCTTGACCTGCTACGCAGCTTCCCTTGCGGGGTGCCATGTGCGATCTTCGCTCGGGCTCCGGGCTTACCGCCAACCGGAAAAACCTACCCAACGCCTCGGAACTCTATCCTGCCTTCGACGTTTCTTCTTGTTCTCCTCAACCAGCGCTTTGCTATAGACCCTTGCTTGCCCTCCCTGATCATTTGCATGATGAGGGTGACTGCGCTTGAGTCCCGGACGCCGCACCAACCGGAAAAACTTTAGAAGCTGTCAAAGAACGATTATGTTTTTACGCTTTATATTTTCAGAGTCAATGAAAATGTCTGGTTTGTAACTAGCGTATTTTCAGGCGAGTGCAGGCTCTCCACAGGAGGGTGACCGGAATTGGTGCAGCAAGTCGAAGTTACTCGGGGGAGGGAGTGCGCGGGAGTGGGGAACGCGGAACTTTGCTTGTTCGAACGGAAGCGAAGGAAGGCTTAGTCCGCTTTTGCATCTTGTGAAAAACTTGGGAAACCAGCGACAGGTAGGGTATTCATTCGCAGAATGAGCTTCGCATTATTCTGCGATTTGCCTATGTGACCTCTATCTTCTCGTCGTCTAGATGCTTGTCAGCCTCGCCCGTACCGGCGAGCTCGAATGAATTGGTGATCGCTGCCTTTCCCTTTTCCACACTGGTAATGACGTAGGAGCATCCAATCCAGTGAGCTTCGGCGAGATCGGTTTGCGACCAGTGGGCGGGGTGGTCGGGATGCGAGTGGTAGAAGCCGACGATATCCTCGCCGCGTTCGCGGCCTTCGCGCTGGATGCGCACCAGTTCGCGGGGATCGATGTTATAACGGTTCTCCGGTGAATCGGTACGCGTGTTGCCGCAACGCGCCGTCGTGGTGACCGTTCGGACGGAGTCTTCATCCATGCGGCCGAGCAGGACCCCACAGCATTCGTGCGGGTAGGTTTCTTCGCCGTGACGGCGGAGGGCGGCGTAGTATTTGGTGGTGAGCTTCAGCATTTGTGGAATTGTTGATTGATGATTTCTGATTGTTGATTGAAGACACCCGATGGGACAGACTTGAAGTGAAGGTTTTAATCAGCAATCAGCAATCAGCAATTTCATTCCTCCGTCCAGAATCTTTCACTCAAATACTTGTCGCCGGAGTCGCAGAGAATTGTAACGATGACCGCATGTTGCTCTCTTCTCAGTTGGAGCTGTTCGGCGATTCTTAAGCCCCCAGCAATGCCGGCGGCGGCGGAAATTCCTA
>JBAWBG010000224.1:0-2261 GCA_049589695.1 Candidatus Sulfotelmatobacter sp.
CTCCTCGCTTTACTCCTGACCCACAATGAACTCAATGTGATTGGAATGATTGGCATCATCCTGCTGATCGGGCTGGTGAAGAAAAATGCCATCATGATGATCGATGTGGCGCTCGAAGTAGAGCGGACGCAAGGGAAAAAACCGGTTGACGCAATTTATGAAGCCTGCCTGCTGCGCTTCCGCCCCATCATGATGACGACGATGGCGGCGCTACTGGGCGGGTTGCCCTTAGCCCTTGGGAACGGAACCGGATCGGAACTGCATCGGCCTCTCGGCATTACGATTGTTGGCGGGCTGATCGTCAGCCAGGCGCTCACCTTGTTTACCACGCCCGTTGTTTATGTTTATCTCGACCGTGTGCGGCTGTTCTTGCGCGGTGGAGAAACAACTTCCATTCTGGGAGACTCCTCCGGTTCGACCGCGGCCAGCCCGGCCCACTAAGCGGATTCTTTCCTGACTACTTCTGGTTCGTGATCACGGTGATCTCTTCCTGCGAGCCGAAGTTCTCGCGACGAACCTGCTCGACCGCACCTTTTTCCATGTGAGCTTGTTGAGATGAAGATGGCGGCATCGAAAAGGGCACGCCGTCATTTACCTGAGCGCAGTCCATGCGCAGAGTACCGTTGTCGTTGAACACCAAGCCGTAGAAGCGCAGCGTGTTGCCGGCAGCCAGAGCCTGCGTGTTGAGCTTCTGCGTGTTGCTGTCGACGTAGATTTCGACCTGGCTCGGATTACTTTCCACGTTTGTCTGGTCGGGCTGTACGGCGAGCGCCGGAAACAGATCATAGGACGCGAGCGAGATCGTATAAACAGTGAAGCTACCGCTTTGTGACGAAGCCGTGACTGTACCGTTGATTGTCTGCGGCATGAGGGTCATCGTGGCGACGGCCGGGTAGGGCCCATTAAAGGGCAACGTGGCCGTTGAAATATACACCTCTTGGCCTGGAACCATATTTGAGCCATTGAAGCTGGGCACGAAGGGCAAGCTTCCCAGGTTCGTAAGCTGGCGGGAGATCTGAAAGGTTGCACTGCCGTAGTTAAACGGCGCACTCTCGCCGGTTGGAAAACCGGGCAGGCCAAGGCCCTGCATTTCGCGAGCACGCATGAAAAATGCAGACACCGAAGGGGCCACTTGCATGAGCGGACCGCGAAAGACATATACGGCAGAGGGATCCTCCACCGCAATCCGCGTCGCCAGCAGAGAACCATCGGATTGGATCGCACCATCCATATTCACGAACGCGCCCACCGTCAGGGCGGAAAGGCCGCTAATCCCCTGATACATGGTGTTGCTGTCGCACTGAACAGAAACTGGCAGCCCTGTGAGCGCTGGAACGTAGTTGGGTATCGACAAAGTAACGTTGTTGCTGCCCGAGCTGACAGCTGTGACTTCTCCGTCGATCCCCATCACTTTGCCATTGGCTGAATTCGTAGGTGATGCGGCCAGAGTGAGCGGCGTAAGATTGAAGGTCGGTGCGGCCGAAAAGCCGGAGAATCCGTCGACGTTCACGCAGTCTCCTATTGTTGCCGACTGCGATACCAGCAGATCGAGCGAGAGGGCCATGCTTGTGCCAGTGACGGTAAGAGGCGATGGGAAGTTTACTGTTGCCGAGGGAGGGAAGAGGCTGTAAGTGGCTGAGCTCAGGGTCTGTTCTCCCTCGTATTGACCTAGGGCGATGCAAACAAAAGCTCCGCTGACGAGCGTCACGGTTGCGCTAGTATAGGAGTCCTGCGGGATCGTCGCAGTCAGCAGTGGTTGAGCGGTGCCATTCAGATGCATGAATTCGGCGTTCAGCGGCGCTCCAGATGCAGGCAATGACAGTGCAGTAACCGTCTTGCCCGACTGGTTCGTCAACGCAATGCTCTGAAAGCCAAGATCGAATTCTGCCAGTTGGTCGTTGGCTGTACTCGTTACCACGATCGTCACAGCTGTGTTGCCGCTGAGGGTTGGGCCAGACTTGCTTCCGCCGCCGCAACCCGTGCTGAAGATGACTGCCGCGACGATCAATGCGAAAGGAATGGGAAATGTCTGGCGGGGAGACGAAGAGGCTAAGCGCATAAAACCCTCCGACTGGCAGTCCGAGGTCAGGGCCCTACATCCAGGCTGATCCTGCCTACGCGGCCAGTTACACGACGCAGGATCAGCATTCGGCTGAGTATATCTCCCAAGTTGGCAGGCGAGAAGCATAGATTTGTAACCTTTGGTAAACGTTCGTCAAAGAATCGTCTACTTGCGTCAAAATCATGGGCGTGTCATAATC
>JBAWBG010000225.1:0-2782 GCA_049589695.1 Candidatus Sulfotelmatobacter sp.
CGAGATTCCTTCATCGGAAGGACCCGACCAAGAAAGCTCTAAAGGCTATCAAGGAGCTCAATGGGCACAGACTTATAACACAACTAAACCAGATGTCGAGCCAGAGAACTTTGACGATGAATTCGAAGATGAATCTTTCAATTCAACGGCGTCAGAATATACCTGCAGCATCTGTCATTCAGATTTTGGTTCCAATGATAAGCTGCACATCCATATTCGCGCCCATTCTGAAGATGATTCCGTTCAAACAGAAGCATACATCGCCACTCCTACGAACCTACCTTTAATCGAGTTCACCGCGAGCCCTACACACACATACGCCGCAGCCCAAACCTCCCTAACCGTTCATGGGATAACTGAGACAATTTGCCTTGATACTGGCTGCACAATCACACTCATCGACAAGGAATTCCTGCTGCGCCAAGAACCTGATGTCGATATATGCAAGAGACAGACTGGAACAGCAGTACGTGGCTTTGGCTCTTCCAGATACCGAGTGTCGGAATACGTCACGGTCGCACTACATCTTATAGCCAAAAAGGTGAAAATTAAACCGCATCACGTTCTCCCTCGTCCCGTCTATACGAACGAACACACAGTCATACCATACCACCTGGTTCCCAAGCCAAGCTCCCCATTCATGTGAATAAAAGTCTACCACAGGACAGAGATTTCGTTTTCGAACCAAAATACCCCCATCTTACGATGTTCAATCACATAGCTGATGCCAATTTTTCGTTTATTCAAGTCATTAACCAGTCGGATAGACCGGTGACTGTCCCAAGAAAGACCCGCCTAGGGGTACTGAGTGACTATGAAGACTACGGAACGTATATGGTTGACTCAGATGCTGCACTTGACTTTGCACGCCATGACCAGACAAATATGAGCCCACGGATACTCCCACGACTCCGAGAATGCGACGATAAGAGCAAGGAAACCAAGCTCCCTAATGGCATCTCCGTGTATGGCGATCCAGAGACCACAGTACGTCTCCGCAAGGTCAAAGGCCACGATGTGATATGAAGAGTATCATGGTCCATGGAGGAAATACACTAGTCAGGCAGGACTGCACTCCTTCAAGTCACCGAGGTCGCTGACTTAAAAAAGCGGCGGCAATTGTCATGAACTTGCTCCATTCATGTATATAGATAGATATGGCAGTATGTCACCGCCATCGATACCGCCTAGCAGGTATATTAGGGTAGCTTAGCGCATCCCACAATGGATCATCTTTATCATCACCTTCATATATTACAATCTGGTAGCATGTCCAGTTCATCAAGCCACGGGTCAACCTCGTTGAGCTTCATCGTCTAGGAACTCTAGGCACCATCTGGGAACTCCAGGCACCATCTGGGAACTCCAGAAAATCAATAGGGAACTCCTACAGCTGGGCAACCCGGCATCCAATCATTTATTTCAATTGACTAGCTTGCTGCATCTCAGCCGCTTCATCCAATGCAAGGAACTCTTGCATCGATTTAGCATCCTGAGACCTGCAACATCCCTACCTAGCGCTGGCCGCTGTCGGCCTGTATCCAATCAGTTGCACCTCTACTTGACTGCTCTATTCACAGCAAGGTACTCTTGCTTCGATTATAAGCATCAAACGAGTCCCGCAACATCCTAAGTAATTTACCTTCATTTCATTCAAGCGAGAAACATCTACTGCACTGTCATTGAATTCCTTGCCTGTCAATACGAAGTCATCGCCTACATTATGGCCACTGCAATAAATAATGGCGATATCCGGGCACTTCTCAACAGCGTCAACCAGCTTACTCAACAAGTTGCAAATATGGGTCAACAAATAACTAATCTGCAACACCAGCGACAACCTGCACCCTCCACAGACATTGGTTACTTCTACCCTAACATGCCTATGTCATGGGGTACTGGAAATGTCATAGACAGAGAAGACAAGGTCTACTGCAGAGGCGTCTACGGGTTTACCGACAGACTTAAGATGGCAACTCAGTCCAGAAACGTGAACTTCGTGAAGAATTTGAGTCAGAACATGGAAACCTGCTTCCGCGGTGAGGCGCTGCATTGGTGGAACGATGAGTTAGACGCACTCACAAGGCGTGGCCTACTCTACGCAGATAACATGAACGAATGGTCTGAAATTCTTCAAAAGCGTTTTAAAACCCCCTTCGACCATGGCACTTTCGTTCGAAATCATCCTGCACCAGGGCAAAATCCTCTTCAAGAACCCACCAAGAGCCCCGAACCAATACAACTTCCGACACCTTTACTATTGACTCAGCAACAGTATGAGCCTGGCAAGCCGCGGCCGGACCCGAGTAGTCGTTGGCACAAGGATTTTCCGCAACTTGCTCCTAGATCCTTCACAGCCTACGCGGCTACGGAAGATGCCTCCGCGGCCACCGAGATTTCTCTGGAAAGAATCCAAGAAGTCCCCAAAGAGTCGTTTGCCGAAGGTTTCAACCAAGGAGCGCAATGGGCACAAACTTATGATTCAACCGAACCAGATGTTGAACCAGAAAGCTTCAATGAGGAATTAGATGATCACGAATCCTTCGATACGATGGCATCAGCGTACATTTCTAACATATGTCACTCGGATTTTTCCTCCCACAACAAGCTACACGCTCATATCCGCGATCATTCGGAGAACGATTCTAGCCAAGTAGAAGCATACACCGCTAGTCCTGCGGACTTGCCATTAATCGAGTCTACAGCAAAACTTACACACACGCCAGGCTACGCCTTTCGTGGTTGGCAATATGCAGCGGCCCAGGCCTCCCTAGCCTCTTGT
>JBAWBG010000226.1:0-8009 GCA_049589695.1 Candidatus Sulfotelmatobacter sp.
GCATTGCTTGGAAGACGGTCATTCTTCGCCGCCCCCTCCGGGCGGTTCGTCGATTCGGTAGGGGAAGGCTCCGGTAGCGGAGGCGGTGGCACATTCGAGCGTGCCTGCTTGGGATGGCCACAACCGCCGAGGAAGAGAAGTACCAGCAGCAGAATTGGAATTGCGGTGTGTGAGGCAACCTCAACCCACCTTCGCTCGCTGCTAACATCTTTGATTGCGTCCACGGACACTACTTCGGAGGATGCTGATTCCTCTCCATGTAGTCGGCGAACTCGGAAAGCTTCTCCGAGGCCACGCGCAGGGCTTTCGTCGAGTGCTGTCGAACTGCGGGGACAACTTCGTCGTTGAGATATTTGATGAATTCGGGTATCTCTTTCTCGATACGTTCGGCGGCGTCGGCGACGGTCTTGCTGACGCGGGCCGAGGCATCTTCCACCTTGCGGTTGAAGTCGTTCATGGTGGTCCTCGATCCTGCTAGGTTCTAAAAATCTCACTAGAATCTGGGGTGCCAGGCTCCGCTATTATTTCGTGCAGCGGAGTGCGAGGTCAATGGCGCGCCATCCTTAAGTAACGGGGCGCACATTTTCTGATTAACTGGGGATCGCATTCTCTCTTGATCTAATAGAAATATGAAATTGGGTAGCGCGATCGATCTGTCGATCCAGTTGGGGCGCAAGAAACTCCAACGATGCTTGTTCGCGTGGTACGACGCGCATCGGCGCGACTTACCTTGGCGAGAGAACCGTGACCCCTATCGTGTGTGGCTTTCCGAAATCATGCTGCAGCAGACGCGCGTCGCAGCCGTGATCGATCACTATGACAAATTCCTGCGGCGCTTTCCCACAATCGAGAAACTGGCGGCGGCGCGGGAAGCGAGTGTGCTCGCGGCTTGGAGTGGTCTGGGATATTACCGCCGGGCCCGTATGCTGCACGCCGCGGCCAAGCTGATCGTGCGCGAGCATGGCGGAAGATTTCCGGAAACTGCGGAAGCATTGCGGGCTCTGCCGGGGATTGGCCGGTACACCTCGGCGGCGATCGCGAGCATTGCATTCGATCAGGCGGCCGCTGTGGTCGACGGAAATGTGGAACGCGTGCTGCAGCGCCTGAGCGGAAGGCGGTTGGCAGTGGATGAATTGTGGAGAGCGGCTAACGATCTCCTGGATAAAAACCGCCCCGGCGAGTTCAACCAAGCGATGATGGAATTGGGTGCTGTCGTATGCACTCCGCGCCTGCCTGCGTGCTTGAAGTGTCCGGTTCTTGAGCTGTGCACGACACGCGGAGAGTTGGCGGCGAGAGCGAAATCAGCGCCGCAGAAGAAGCGCGAGATTCACTACGCGCTGCATTGTCGCAAGGCCGGCAGCCGGGAAGTGTTTCTCGTTCAGCGTCCGCAAGACGCATCACTGATGGCAGGCATGTGGGAGTTGCCGGAACTGGACGGGAAGAATCGAGTCGCCAATCCATTTCTCACTTTGCGCCACTCAATCACCGTGACGAACTACGCAGTACATGTGTGGCGTGAGTCTGCCTCGCGCAACGTAAAAGGGAAATGGGTTCCCGTAGGCCGGTTGGAGCAGTTCGCGCTTACTGGGCTTGCGCGGAAAATTCTGCGCACGGCGGAGGCAATTTGATCATAAGGTTATAACATTAACAATATAGGCGCTGACCGCTAGTAACGGGCATTTGATGGTTAGTTGTCATTCTCGTCATCTAAAATAAGAGTAATCAGAGCAGCGCGTATGGGCTGCGGAGCATTCTGAAACGAACCGGGGGATAACCGATGGCGGCACTAATTGCGGGCAAGAAGGCGCCCGATTTTGAATTGAGAGCGATGGACGGTAAACGCTTCGTGCTGCACGACGAACTGGCGCACGGGCCGGTCGTGCTGGCGTTTTTCAAAGTCTCGTGTCCGACATGTCAGTATGCGTTTCCCTTCCTGCAGCGACTGGAGCAGGCTTATGGACATAAAGGGATCAGGATCATCGGCGTCTCACAAAACGATCCACGGGAAACCGCGGGATTTACCAAAGAATTTGGGGTGACGTTTCCAGTATTGCTCGACGATACTCACGCATATCCGGTTTCGAATGCCTACGGCCTAACTAATGTCCCCACAATTTTTTGGATCGCGGAGGATGGCAATATCGAGATTTCCAGCGTGGGTTGGGTCAAGTCCGACTTCGAGGCGATAAGCCGAAAGATGGCAACCCAAGCGAGTGCCGCTCCCGCCGCAATCTTTCAGCCGGGCGAAGATGTACGCGACTTCCGGGCCGGTTGAGGCTCGAAAAACTGATCCCGCGGTCGCGGGACGCATAAAATTCGAAATGATTCTGAAATACGAAGGGAACTCCCTCAAGTACCAATGCCCCATTGATCTTATGGTCCGTGTAGGTGAATGGCCTATGGTGCGGGCACGCCAGCCACTCTCTTACTAGCTAAAAGCCTGCTCTCCGTTACAATTCTCTCAGTCGTCACAAAAGCATTCCTGACCCTTATATTTTCCGCCGCCGTACGCCATTTCGTCGGGGGAGAAAACTGATCTATGCAAGCAGTCGCAAGAAGAAGTGTGGTCCTAATCGCGATAGCCGCTCTGAGCCTGATAGCGTCCGCGGAAGGAGGCGCTGGTCCAGTCCCCACGCCGGCGTTGCCCAGTCGCGATGGGGTCTCGGTGCGCCTGCCCTCCGCCGCGTTTGCAGCGATGGAGACGATCGATCCCGAACATATTCGCTGGCACGTCCGCTTCCTGGCGCATGATCTGCTTGAGGGCCGCGGTACCGGCCAGCGCGGCGGCGATATCGCAGCCGAATACATGGCTACGCAATTTGCCGAATACGGATTGAAGCCGGCCGGAGACAACGGATCGTACTTACAGAAAGTTCCGCTGGTAGGGATCACAACGCTGCCGCAGACGCAGTTTGTCATACTGCCCAAGCAGGGTTCGTCGATGGATTTGAAGCCGCTCGATGAATATGTCGCCTACGATCAAACCCAACAGACGCAGTCCAATGTTGATGCCGAAATTGTCTACGTGGGCTACGGCATCGAAGCTCCGGAATATAACTGGGACGACTACAAGGGCGTGGACGTGCGCGGCAAAGTTCTACTGATGCTGGTGAACGAGCCGCCTTCGGATGATCCCAAATTCTTTAAAGGCAAAGCGCTAACTTACTATGGCCGCTGGACCTATAAGTATGAAGAAGCAGCGCGCAAGGGAGCCGTCGGCGTGATTCTTATCCACAAAGAAGACATGGCCAGCTATCCGTGGGAGGTGGTTCGGAATTCGAATTCGGGCGAGAAGTCGTTTTTGAAGTTGGAGGGTCCGGCGCTCAAGGTTGCCTCCTGGGTGCAGCTTGAAATAGCGAAAAAATTGGTCGCCGGCTCGGGAATGGATCTGGACAAGATGATGGCCGACGCCCGATCGCCCGAGTTCCATCCCGTCGATCTTGGCGCAAAACTTAGGGCGCACATGGTCAGCAAGGTGCGAGATTTCGAATCGAACAACGTGCTGGCGATGCTGCCGGGTTCGAACCGCAACCTGAAGGACCAAGCCGTGATGTTCACCGCGCACTATGATCACCTCGGCATTCGCCCCGATATGCCGGGCGACAACATTTATAACGGGGCCGCAGACAACGCCACGGGGTGTGGAATTTTGCTCGAGTTGGCGCGCGCTTTCAGCATGGGCAGGGATCGTCCGGGACGTTCGATAATCTTCGCATCGGTCACGGCCGAAGAGCAGGGACTGCTTGGGTCAGAATATCTCGGCAAGCATCCGCCGGTTCCCGCCGGCAAAATTGCGCTAGATTTGAATTACGATGACGTGCAGCCGATCGGAGCACCAGAAGAAGTCGAAGTCACCGGAGCGGAGCGCACGACGTTTTATCCCTGGGTGCAGGCCACGGCAAAAGAATTCCGGCTGGCCATCCGTCCGGATGCGCGTCCTGAGGCAGGACACTACTATCGCTCCGATCACTTCAGTCTGGCCCGCGTCGGCATTCCATCCTTCTCGATCAATGAAGGCATCAAGTTCAAAGGCCACGATGAAGCCTGGGGAATGGCACAGAACAAGGAATACACCGAAAAGCATTACCACCAGCCGAGCGATGAGTACCGTCCGGAGATGAACTTTGTCGGTGATGCGGCGATGGCGCGCTTCGGGTTCGCTTTGGGCTGGGAAGCGGCAAGCTCTTCGAGACTCATCGGCTGGCAGAAGGGCGATGAGTTTGAAGCGGCGCGGGTAAAGAGCCAGTAGCGACGCCGCCTACGGACTGCTGGTTGCGCATCCGAGGTTGCGAAGGGTAAAGTAAAAGCGGCTTCGAGAATCATCGAGGACGGATAAAAGTGTCAGTTAGAGCGAGGTTCAAGCCTCCAATTTTCCTTCTATTCCAGCTGGCTTATTTGTCTGTAGCCCTTCCTTTGATGGCGGCGCAGAAAGGCGAGTCCGGTTCCGGTTCATGGTCAGGCATCCTAGTATCGAGCGCATGCAATGCCGACGAAGCATTTAGTGAATCTCCGGACTGTACTAAGGACATCCCAGACGCCAAGGTCGACCTTTATGACGATACAAACCGTGTCATGTACGGACTTGAGCCGCAGAAATCGATACCGGCACACCTCGGCGATGCCGTAACCGTACGGGGAATGCTCGGTGGTGACATGATCCGGGTGACCTCGATTGCGCCGATGTCGATTGGGCTCGCCGTCGGACAGAAGGCTCCCGCTTTTTCGATTCGCGATCAATTCAGTCGCGTACAAACTTTGGAAACGCTGAAAGGAACGAACGGGACCGTTCTTCTGTTTTTCCGTTCCGCCGATTGGTGACCATTCTGCAAAGGGCAACTGGTCCAGTTGCAAAGTGCGATTCCGCGATTTGAAAAGCAAGGTATCAAGCTTGCGGCCATCAGCTATGACTCGGATGGAATTCTGAAGTTCTTCGCTGATCGGCACAAGATTGAATATCCCATGCTGGGAGACCCCGATTCGAAAACGATCAAGGCTTACGGCGTTCTCAATCAGGAAGCCACGGGAATGCAGAAGGGCTTTGCGCGTCCCGGATACTTTTTCATCGATGCGAAGGGAATCATTCGGGAAAAGTTTTTCGACGCGAAGTACCGGGAAAGGCTGACCGGCAACAGTGTTATTGCCAAGCTGTTTCCGGAACTCGGTGAGGAAGTCAGCCAGACAGTCGAAGCCCCACATCTGCAACTTGCCCTGGAACAGTCGGACGCCAGTGGCGTTCCCGGTACTCGCGTCACGCTGGCGATTGCGCTGCGGCTGCCTCCGGATGTGCACGTATACGCGCCTGGCGCTCAGGGCTACAAACCTATCCGGCTGACTCTGGATCCGATGGCCGAGATGCAGTTCCCCGCCGCGACTTATCCTGAGGCGAAGACCTTGTTCTTGCCAGTGATCAACGAACGTGTGCCTGTATTCGAGGGAACGTTCCGGATAAGTCAGGAGGTACAAGTTAGTACCAGCGCGGCGTTCTGGGGATCGCTTGGGAACGACGGGAAAATATTTGCGATTACTGGAAAGCTGGACTATCAGGCTTGCGACACGACCAAGTGTTATATGCCGCTGTCCGTTCCCGTTAAGTGGCAACTACAAATCTATCCACTGGATAGGACCAGGGCACCCGTCGAGATAAGACACAAATAGATCGATGTTCCGGCCTTTGCTTTAATATTAGTTGATTATTTGCACGGCTACCCTTTCCGTTGCAATTTCCATAACCTCGGTAACTTTAGCCCTCGTCCCACCCATGCTAGCCTCGATATGTACATGTGTAATCAGTAAGTTCCGGAAAGTTGACGTCCCTTAGAATGCCTCGCTTCCCTATCTTCCGCCTCGGCAAGGAGCCTGAAAAAGCGGCTTTGCCGCAGCTGGTTGCGACCGTCCCGGCGATAAGTCTCGAAGGACTGGCGGTCGGCGTCGACAATCTTCGCCACGATGTGGCGCTCAGCCCGCGATTTGCAGATGCGGCGCGCGCCCAAATCATGCGTTTGATTGTGCGCCACGGCGAGTTGGAAGGTCTGCTGGCGGCCGAGGCTCCGCAGAAAACGCAGGCGCCTTCGTGGATGCGGACCGCTGCCGCTGGCGCTGCTCACGAAAAAGGCCGCATGGCCGCCGATCCCTCCGACTGGAAACCATTGCTTGCCGAGCTTCACCTGGCGGCCTTGAATCGCGCCAAGAAAGAAGAAAAACTTTCTATCGATCTACTGGCGCGGTTGGCTGTGACCAAATTTCTACGGACAGAGATGTCTGTACAGTTTTCGCAGGTGCTGGAACGCTGCCGCGTTCTGCTGAAGAGCTATGAGGGCATCCGCCAGGGGAAAGCAGTTGAATACCGCGAACGTGTTGCCGCGTTCCAGGTGCGCAAGAAAATCATTCTTCGCAAGACTGGCCAGGAGCTGTTCGAGACCCTGCGGGCAATCGAAAAGGAGACGCTGGCGCGCACTCGCCGGTCATTCTTTGGAGAGGCAAAGGCCTCAGAACCTGGAAATGCGGCACTCAGCAGTTATGGCCTGTTTGTAAATCGGCTGGCTTTTTCCGAAGACGGCCGCGACGATTATCTTTGCGCCGAGCACTACGTGATGCTTGGCAACTGGGATCGCGATCCCGATCGCTATCCTCGCCTGCAGGACGTCGTATGGGGTTTTCTGCGCTCGCTCTACGGCCTAGAAATTACTACCGAGACCATCGATTCCTGGCTCTGCGCTCCAGAAAATGCTCGTGCGCTCGTAGGCACGGGAACGCCCGATGAGTCCACGGCGGAAGGCGTCGCGCAAGAGGAGCGGCTGGCCAAATGGGTACGCCTGCTCGAAGACGAGCAGGTCATGGAGTGCGTGATTGCCTCGTATCACACGGTGCCGCTGCTTGGTGAGTACGCGCCGCGCATCAATCCGCAGCAACTGAAGAACGCGCTCATCTCGCGGCCTGAGTGCGACCGCGTGGAGCGCATGATTCAGGAACACGGTAAGCTTTCGCCGGCCAGTCTTTACGCGGCGGTGGGCAAGGTAGCCGGTTGTCGCGGAGCAGAGCGCTCTAAAGTAGCGTCGCGATTTCTGCAGGATTTTTCTCACTACCACCGCGATCTGCGGCGGTTGGAAACGCTGAACGCGGCAATGGATTCGGTAAACCTGGTTTCCACCGACAAGTTGCGCGAACTATCGCGCATGAACGGGACGCTCTATGAATTCCTTCTGCCCGATGAGCAACTGCAGCAGCCCGAGGAGGAACGAGTTCTGCGGCACGTCGTACTCAAGGCGGATGTCCGCGACTCCACGCGGCTGACGCGAACGTTGATGGAACAAGGACTGAATCCAGCGTCCTATTTCAGCCTGAATTTTTATGATCCGGTGAACAAGTTGCTGGGCAAGTACGGAGCGCAAAAGGTTTTTCTGGAAGGCGACGCCATTATTCTCGCCATACTCGAACGCGACGGCGATCCCGGGCTCGCCGTCAGCCGCACATGCGTGCTGGCGCGGGAGATCATAGAGATCGTGCGCGGCTACAACCAGTTGATGAAGCGGTCGGGAATGCCGGAACTCTCCTTGGGGATCGGTATTACTCTGCAGGAATCCGCTCCGCTCTATCTGATGGATGGTGAGCATCAGATCATGATTTCTGAGGCGCTCAATGAGAGCGACCGGCTTTCTTCGTGCAACAAGAAAGCCCGCAAGATAATGGAATCGCAAGCCGGACCATTCCATGTGTATGTATTTCAATCCGAAGAAGCCGCGCCTCCGTCCGAAGATGCGAATCCTGAGGACCTGGTGATCAGCTACAACCTGGGTGGAATCCGCATGAATCAGGCTGCATTCCGCAAGCTGGAACAGGAAATTTCGCTGGCGCCTCTCGCGGTGAAATTGCCACCTTCGATGGCATCGGATAAGGGAGAATACCGCTTGTCGAGCGGGACGGTCCCCGTGGACCGCGACATTTTCCGCAAAATCGTCGTGCGCGAAAGCCGTGTGCCGCGCGTGAATGTGGAGGATTTCTCGGTGCACGGC
>JBAWBG010000227.1:0-7636 GCA_049589695.1 Candidatus Sulfotelmatobacter sp.
GCGCCAGTGCCGCGCTCCGCGATTGTGCTCGGCAAAGTTCTCGGCGGTACTACGCTGTCGGCGATTCAAGGGATGATCTTCCTGATTTTTGCGCCCTTCGCCGGCATACATCTGAATGTGGTGCAGGCGTTATTGGTGGCGGTGGTCGTCTTCTTGATTTCGTTCGCGCTCACCGCGCTGGGCTTCGCCATCGCTTGGCCCATGGATTCCACGCAAGCATTTCACGGCATCATCAATTTATTCCTGATTCCCCTGTGGCTCTTATCGGGCGCCTTGTTTCCCATGGCGGGTGCTTCGAAATGGATTCGCGCCTTGATGTATATGAACCCGCTCACTTACGGGGTCGAGGCGCTGCGCGCTCTACTTTATCCCGGAATGGAAGCAACGTTTCCTCTGTCTTCGGCGATGGCGACATTGCTTCTATTTTCACTGGTAATGTTTGGACTCGCATTTCTAATGGCCAACCGCCGCAGCACGAGGCCGGCCGCGTGATCGCCGAGCGATACGCCTACTTTCCCGGTCTGATCGCCGGCCTGAACGGAGGCAGCGCGGTGCTTCTCTTCACTGGCCGCAGCCTGATTATGCGGGGAAAAATCGCTGCGCATCGCGCCTGTATGATTGCCGCCGTTGTGTCCTCGGCTTTGTTTTTGGCTTGCTACCTGTATTTTCACGCGCACGTGGGCGACATCCGTTTCCTGGGCAGCCATTTCTGGCACATCGTTTATCTGATCGTGCTGATTCCTCACGTCACACTTGCCATCGTGATTGTTCCCATGGTCATCATTACGCTGAGCCGCGGGTTGCGTGGCCGTTATGACCGGCATCGCGCCATCGCGCGCTGGACTTGGCCGTTGTGGATGTATGTCAGCGTCACCGGAGTGCTCGTATATTTCATGCTGTACCGCTGGTTTCCGCATAGCTGAGGCATTGATGATTGATGATTGTTGATTGAAAATCAGGATCCGATTCGGGACGGTTTTCAATCTACAATCAACAATCATCAGTCAACAATTGAGTTTCGTATGGCGATCGTACGATTGAAAATCGATGTATCCGGAACGGTCGGTGACCAAGCTTGGCGCGAGATCAAGCAATTCGACCAGATTCAAGGCGCGGACTTCGGCCCGCAGTTCGGCAGCGGCGGGCGCTGCAATCACGCTCCAGATAAACCTCACGCCAAGGGCGAATGGATAGGCGCCGAGATTCGGCTGCAGACGTCGCTTTTGGCTCAGTACGCCGTTGCGCATTACCTGGAGCAGGAGCGCGTACTCGATGCGGATGTGGCGGAGTAGATGGCGATAAAACATGTCTGCTAATCCGGTCCCCGACCAATCGATTGAAATCGACAAGACCCGCAAGCCCGGCATGTCGCGCAACCAGAAGATTCTCTTCTTCGTCACTGCGTGGCTGATCTGCCTGATGCCGTTTCTGTTCTGGTGGAATACGTGGTTCGGGCGAAAACTTTCGGACCAGCAGTTGAACGAATATTTGCATGACGCGAAGAAGCCGCGGCACATTCAGCAGGCGCTGGTGCAGGTGGGGGAACGCATTACGCGACACGATGCAACCGCCCAACAATGGTATTCCGAGTTAGTGCGCCTGGCGGCCGATCCAGTCGAGGAAGTGCGCAATACCGACGCGTGGGTCATGGGGCAAGATACGACCGGCGCGGGATTTCACGAGGCATTGCTGAAGATGTTGAATGATCCGTCGCCCATGGTGCGTGGAAATGCGGCACTCTCGCTGGTGAGGTTCGGTGACGCTACAGGACATCCGCAAATTGTGGCACTGCTTCAGCCCGCGCGAATTACTTCTCCGCAATCCGGCAGCATCGTCGATGCCGATCGTCCCGGCACGGCGATCCATCAAGGGGGACTGATTGCGAAGCTGCGATACGGGAGTACGACGGCGGAAATCCGTTCGCCAATTCCAGGACGCATTCGTTCCGTGGCCGGAACCGGTGCGAACATCGCTGCAGGAGCGGAAATAGCCGTGATCGATCCTTCCACCGAACAAGTTTGGGAAGCGTTGCGGGCGCTGTATCTCATCGGACAACCGGACGATCTTCCCGCCATTGTTCCCTACGAGCGCAATCTTCCTGATATTTCCAATGATGTGCAGCGGCAGGCGGTAGAGACGGAAAAGGCGATACGCGGCAGAGAAAGCTCCTAACTTTAAACAGGACAAATCATGGCGCAGACGATAGGCTACGTCGCTCTGGTGGTTCGCGAGTATGACGAGGCCATCGCGTTCTTCACGCAAAAGCTGGGCTTCGAGTTGGTCGAAGATTCGCTGGCGATGGATCGACTGGGGAAGGAGAAACGCTGGGTACTCGTGGGGCCACCGCATTCCCAAGGTACGAGGTTACTTCTAGCCCGAGCGTCGACGCCCGAGGAAAAGAGTCGCATCGGGAATCAGACTGGCGGGCGTGTCTTTCTTTTCCTACACACTGACGACTTGTGGCGGGACTATCGCGCGATGACTGCTCGTGGTGTGAAGTTTCGCAAGGCGCCGCGGGAAGAGACGTACGGAACAGTCGTGGTGTTCGAGGATCTCTATGGCAACAAGTGGGACTTGCTCCAACTGAAGAGTGCTGGCGGCTGAAGAGAAGATCGTAAAAACTCCCGATCTGTGCGGGACGGCAAAAGGGATCCTTCGACTGCGTTACGGAATTCACTTCATGAATTCCGCAACTTCGCTCAGGATGACAGCGCGGTGGCCGAGCGGAACTAGCGGCTGAAAGCCGAAGGATGAGAGGTCAAAGCTAGATTGCCATCGGCCCGACTTCTTTTTCCACTTCCACGATGTCGACCATCGCAATGGCGTCCCAGGGGCAGCCGTCGAGGAAGCAGCCATCGGGACCCTTGCTCAGGCATTTCTTGCAACCGATACAAAGAATCGGATCGATGGCGATGCGGCCAAAAGGCGTGCTGTCTTCGTCGGGAACCCAGAACATGCAGTCTTCCACCGGACAATATTCCACGCAAGCGGGCGAGCCGGCGCATCCGGTGCAGCATTCGGTGATCACCGCGAGTTCTTTCGGTTTTTTCTTGCGCGGCGTGGTCAAACCTTTAGACTTAGGTTCCCACTTCATTTCGTCGGGAACCATGCCGACAGCTTTGGTCGCTCCAGGTGCAGGAGGCATGGCGGCATTATAACCCGAATTTACGGATTTGCGGCATCGGCGTCTGCCGTTTTGTGGCTTGCCACGTCGCCCGAAATGACACTAGGTTCGCGGATTGTGGCGGTCAATAATCATTTCCACCTCCCCAATTCTGCTATAGTGAACCCCTGCAAAGGAGTTTCTGATGGCAGGGAAAAGTCTCAACCGGGTTCAACTGATCGGCAATCTGGGCAAAGATCCCGAAATTAAATACACGCCGCAAGGCACGCCGGTGGCCAAGCTCACGATCGCTACCAACGAGCGATTCAAAGACAAAGCCGGCGAATGGCAGGATCGCACCGAGTGGCACAATGTTGTGCTGTGGCAGCGGCTGGCAGAGATCGCCGGAGAATATTTGAAGAAGGGCGGCAAGGTTTATATCGAAGGCCGGCTGCAGACCCGCTCCTGGGATGACAAAACCAGCGGCCAGAAAAAGTATATGACCGAAGTAGTGGGAAGTGACCTGATCCTGCTCGGCGGACGCGGCGAAGGTGGAGGCGGCGGAGAGTTCAGCGGAAGCTCGCGCGGTGCATCAGCCGGTGGCGGCAACAACTTCGACCAGCGCACACCGGAACCGGAGCATGCGGGCGCACCTTCAGGGCCGATCACGGATGAAGATATTCCGTTCTAGAGATCGAAAAGGCTGCGGGCGGACCGGCTCGCAGCGACTCACTCGATATTAATGCGCCGCGGGTGCCGCGCCTTTCCTGGCTACTGCCTTTTTCAGCGCGAACACGATCGGCACGCAGCCGAAGCAGGCAATTGCCATGTAGCGGAAGTCATCCACGTACGACCACAACCGCGCCTGTTGGTTGAGGTCGAGGTTGAGCAATCCATAGGCTTGGCGCAGAGCGTCGGCGGAAGAAGCTCCGCGGGAGGCCAAAAATGCTTGTATTCCCTGGAGATTTCCATACACCGTAACCCGTCCGGGATCGAGCGAACCCGCCAGTTCGTTGCGATGCAGCTGCTCGTGCCGCGAAACGATGGTATTCACGACGGAGATGCCGATGCTGCCCCCAATATTTCGCAAGAGATTGTAGAGGCCGCTGGCATTGCCAATTTCTTCATTCTTCAGAAACGCCATTGTTGTAGTCGATAACGGAACGAAGACGCAGCCTGAGCCGAAGCCGCTGATCAGAATTGCCCACAGGAATGTCCACTGCCCGATCGAAAGATTCACCTCTCCGAACCACAGGCTGGCCGCGCCGAACATCGCGAAGCCGAACGCGATCAGCCAGCGGTTGTCCATTTTCGCAGTCAAGTATCCGATGATGGGCATGGCGACAATCGCTCCAACACCGCGCGGACTTACCGCCCAGCCCGCGGCCAGCGCCGTGTAACCCATCAGTTCCTGATAGAAAAGAGGCAACAGAGTAACCAGGCCGTAAATGCCGGCGCCAAACAGCCCGATCAGCAGGCACCCTATGGCGAAGTTGCGATGACGAAACACGCGCAGATCCACTAAAGGCTTGTCATGACGAAACTCGCGAATCAGAAATGCGATGAGACTTATGATAAGAATTCCCGCGGCCCAGCGAATCCAGGTGGCGCCAAACCAATCGTCTTCCTGCCCTTTGTCGAGGATAATTTGCAAGGCGCCAAGCCAGACCGCCAACAGTCCCAACCCGATGCCGTCGAATTTTCCGGGATGCGCGTCCTTGATATAGGGAGGATCCACCACGTAGCGGGAGATCATGAATATGGCAAATGCTCCAACCGGAATATTGATGTAGAACGCCCATCGCCACGTATACGTGTCGGTCAGCCATCCTCCAAGAGTCGGCCCCAGAACCGGAGCGACTACCACGCCGAGAGCGAACACGGCCATCGCGAACCCGCGTTTTTGCGGAGGAAAAGTTTCCAGCAGAATCGATTGCGATAGCGGCTGCAGCGCTCCGCCTCCAGCGCCTTGCACCGCTCGTGCAATCAGGATCATCGCCAGGCTGGTTGCGGATCCGCAGGCAAAGGATGAAATCGTGAAGATGATAATGCAGGTGATGAGAAATCTTTTCCGCCCGAAGCGCAGCGAGAACCAGGAACTTGCCGGCAGGATAATGGCATTCGCCACCAGATAGCTGGTCAGCACCCAGGTCGCTTCGTCGTTGGTAGCGGATAGACTGCCGGCAATGTAAGGCAACGCGACAGCGGCGATGGAAGTATCCAGAACCTCCATGAACGTCGCCAGCATGACAGCGATCGCGACCAGCCAGGGATTGCCTCCGCCTGGGGCGGAATCGCTTCGTGCCGGTTGTGCTGTCATTTATCTATCTGCCCCAATGCCTTCTGGTCAGGAATGAGCATTTAATGATGCGCTGGCAAGCCCCGGGGTTTCAACGCGTTTCGATTCCAAGGCGTTTGTTTAAGAGACGCGTGGCGACATCCGCTTTCGGATATCATCACTGCTGGAGACTTTCATGTCCGAACAACTCGCCGACAAGAAATGCGTTCCATGCCGCGGTGGTACGCCGCCCCTCAAAGGAAAAGAGCTCAGGGATTTGCACAAGATCGTTCCGCAGTGGAATGTGATAGAAGAGCACCACATCACACGCGAGTATAAATTTCCCGACTTCGCCCAGGCACTGGAGTTCGTAAATCGAGTGGGAGCGGTTGCCGAGGAACAAGGACATCATCCTGACATTCTGCTGGCGTGGGGCAAAGTCGGAATTACGCTTTGGACGCACAAAGTCGATGGGCTCACCGAGAGCGACTTCATCATGGCAGCTAAGATTGACCGGCTTATGATCGCGTAGAGGGCAGCATACGGCGCCGGCATTCGCGTCTGGATATTGCAGCGGCGACTCGCCGCACTTAGGCTTCCTTTCTCGCGCGCGTGGCTAGCGCCCATAGGCCAGCAGGAATGAACATGATGAGTCCTGTATAGGTGGCGAGCGTGCGAGCCGACGCTCCGGCATCCAGCAAGCGACCACACAGGTAAGCGCCAGCGGCGATGGTCAGCATCGAAAAGCCCAGGTCAGCGGAAAAGACGCGGCCGCGGAATCGGTCGTCGGTGTGCAGTTGCAGCAACGTGGTTGAGAATACCCAGACGGTCGACCCTCCCATGTGCGCGAGCATCGCGCAGGCGCTCGCCATCCACACTGTGCGACAAATCCCCAGAGTTCCGTATCCCAAGGCAACAATCAGATAACCAAAGAGAATGCCGAGTTGCAGGCGGCGATCACTGCGTCCCGCCCAGCGCGCCGAGATGAGCGGACCGACAAGCGCTCCCAGGCCGCGTCCGCCGAGCAGAATGCTCATGCCGAGCATTGCCCCGCGCTCGGCATTCACATTGTGCCAGTGAACGGCAAATTCGTGCGCGCCCATCACCGTGAAGATCACCCAGCTCGGGCCAATCATGAGTTCTCCGGCTTTGGCAAAAACTGTGGGCAACAGTGTGCGGTGATTCCGGACGTAGCGGATTCCTTCCAGCACGGGAGTAAAGTCGACGAGATCGCGCGGACGCAACGGAGCCGCGGACTCCGCGTGGGGCTCGGCAAACCGCATACCGGCGATAAGGAGAGCTGAAGCTAGGAATGAAAGAGCGTTCAGGATGAATACGGCGTCGCGTCCGAAGAAAGCTGCAACCACTCCCCCGACCGAAGCGCCGATCAACAGATTCACTGACCAGGTTGCCGACGACAGCGTGTTGGCGATGAGAACTTCGCTCTTCGCCGCAATGTTCGGGATCACTGCGCTTCGGGCCGGCTCGAAGAATGCAGCCATGATGGTCTCGGCCAGCAGCAAGGGATAGACCAGCCAGACCACCGAGCGCGAACGCACGAACACCATGGCCAGGACCACAAAGATCCGCACCACATCGGCGGCGATCATCACATGCTTGCGGCGCAGGCGGTCGTTCACCACACCCGCAGTCGGACCTACGAATGTCTGGGGCAGAACCTGAAGAATCAAAGCCAGAGCCACCGAGCTGGCGTGACCGGTCAACTGCAGCAGCAAGGTATAGATGGATAGCGTATAGAACCAGTCGCCAATCTCGCTGACGATCTGCGCTAGCCAAAGGCGACGAAAATTCCGGTTGCCGCGGACTAATTGCAAATACGATGCGAGGGAGATCGACGGAGCCGCACGTTCGGGTTGTGGTTCCATGCGAAGGTTTAGCGTAAAAAGTAATTTCGGTGAGTTTTAGGATTCCGGCCGTAGTTTGATCTTGAGGTCTTCGGCAATCTGTTTGCCGTGGAAGCGGCCGTTCTCGATGAAGATTTCGTTGGTGCGCGACCCGGCAACGATCACACCGGCAACGTAGATGCCTGGCACATTACTTTCGAGCGAGACTGGATCGCAGACCGGGCGATGCTGATCCTCCGACAGTTCGATTCCCATGCTGCGTAAGAAATCGTAGTCAGGGTGGTAGCCGATAAGCGCCAGAACGAAGTCATTCTTGAGCCGGAGTGGGCCGCCGGGAGTTTTGATCACCACATGATCGACTCCGATTTCCTGCACCGTGCTGTTGAAATA
>JBAWBG010000228.1:0-15102 GCA_049589695.1 Candidatus Sulfotelmatobacter sp.
CGTCGGAACCGTTCCCACGGTTCAACTCTTCACCGACTACATCGTTCGCCTGATGAAGTATGTCGAGTTCATGAAGAAAGTCCTCCCCCTGCACGACGACTTGTTCGACTTCTTCTACGATGCATTGCCGGGATACGAAGAGGTTGGCCGGCGCCGCATTCTCCTCGGCTGTTGGGGATCATTCAACGATCCCGAGTATTGCGACTATACCTACAAGAACATGACGGAGTGGGGACGGAAAATGTTCGTTACTCCGGGCATCGTGGTCGACGGCAAATTGGTCACCACCGATCTGGTGGATATCAATCTGAATATCCGGATTCTCCTCGGCAGTTCGTATTACGACGATTGGAAAAACGCCGAAACTTTCGTCAAAACCGATCCCCTTGGAAATCCAGTCGACAAGAACCATCCCTGGAACCAAACTACGATTCCTCGTCCGCAGAAACGAGATTTCAACGGCAAATATACCTGGGTCATGTCGCCCCGCTGGCTCGATAAACGGACCGGCGATCATCTCGCGCTGGACACCGGCGGTGGCCCGATTGCGCGTTTGTGGTCTACCGCGCTCGCAGGTCTCGTAGATATTGGCTACATCAAAGCCACTGGCCACAGCGTCAAGATTTACCTGCCGAAAACAATGTCAAAGCCTGAAGTCGAATTCGAATGGAAGGTTCCGAAGTGGAGCAATGCCATCGAACGCGATCGCGCTCGCACATACTTCCAGGCCTACGCCGCAGCCTGCGCACTTCACTTTGCAGAGAAGGCAATGGCGGAGCTGCACGCCGGCAAGACCAAGACCTGGTCTGATTTCAAAGTGCCGGAAGAGGCCATTGGATGCGGCTTCCACGAGGCGGTGAGAGGCGTCCTTTCGCATCATGTTGTAATCCGCAAAGGGAAGATCGCCAACTACCATCCGTATCCTCCTACGCCTTGGAATGCCAACCCGCGTGATATCTATGGAACGCCGGGTCCGTATGAAGATGCGGTGCAGAATACGCCAATCTTCGAGGAGAATGGCCCCGACAAATTCAAAGGCATCGATATCATGCGCGCGGTGCGCAGCTTCGATCCCTGCTTGCCTTGCGGCGTGCACATGTATTTAGGTGGCGGAAAGGTTCTGAAGACCCAACATTCGCCAATGTTCGGTGTTCCGCGTTAATCATGGGTTGGGCGGGAAACGACAGGAGTGAGGGCCGTTCGGCCTTCACTCCTTCGAATTCAGTGACAAAGATTTCTGAAGGCTATGACCAATAACAATAACAATGGCAACGAGAAGGACTTCCAACTAAAGGTTCAGAGGATCGGAGAACTCGTCCGCGACTTGGAGAACATAGCGGACCCCGAGTCTCGCATTAGCGCAAAATCTCTGGTGCAACTGTTGCTGGATTTGCATGCTACCGGGTTAGAACGCGTCATGGAAATCGTCTCCAGCAGCGGAGATGCCGGCCAATACACGATCGACGATCTGGGCCGCGATCCGCTGGTCGGCAGTCTGTTGGTTCTATACGGTCTTCATCCCCTGGACCTGGAAACCCGCGTCATTCAAGCAATTGAGAAGGTTCAGCCTCGCTTGCGCAAAAGCGGCGGAGAGCTGGAGTTGCTTGGCTTTGAAAATGCCGCAGTTCGCCTGCATCTTCGAGTCACTGGGCATTCCTGCGGATCCACAGCCAAGACTCTGAAGTCGATGGTCGAGGAGGCATTGTACGAGGCCGCTCCGGACATGAACTCCTTGCGAATCGAGGGGCTCGACGAAGAATCAGGTTCAGCCGGTTTTGTGCCGGTCGGCAAGTTAGGCGGTGTGATCGCATCCGCTTCTCTTATAAGCGACCCGTCTTAATTGCAGGACTTTCGGATTCGCTGAACAAACAGCTCGGATAAAAAACAGTTTGCTGAGCGAGTCTGATCACGGGCAAGAATTGAAGACACAATGGCAGTCCAAACAGGATACGAAAACGCTTTCGGAGCCCTAAGGCAGTTTATCCGCCCGCGTAAGCGCGACATGGAGCGCTGCGAACTGTGCAGCGCCGAAGTTTCCTCCGGTCATCCGCACCTGATCGAGCCCGGCACCAGAAAACTGTTTTGCACCTGCGACGCCTGTGCAATTTTATTCAGCGGCATGGGAACGAAATACAAGCGCGTGCCTCGCCGCGTACTCGCGTTGCAAAATTTTCACCTCTCCGACGGACAGTGGGAAAGTCTGATGGTGCCCATCAGCATGGCGTTCTTTTTTCGCAGCACGCCAGACGCGCGGGTAGTCGCTTTTTATCCCAGCCCCGCGGGTGCCACGGAATCGCTGTTGCCGCTCGAAACCTGGAAGGATATTAAAGACGCGAATCCGATCCTCCTTGACGTGGAATCTGACGTGGAAGCTCTCCTGGTCAATCGTGTTGGACACGCGCGAGGATTTACCGCCGCTGAGTATTACGTGCTTCCTATCGACGAATGCTACAAACTGGTTGGCCTGATTCGCGCCAACTGGCGTGGCCTGTCGGGTGGAACCGAGGTCTGGCAGGAGATTGGTCAGTTCTTCGATGGATTAAAACGACGTGCCACCGTGGTGAAAGAAGAAGCAAATGCCTGACCTGAGCTTCCAAATCGAGAAAGCAGAGCCGCAGCGCTTCACCGTAGCGCCAACGCTGCAGTTCAAACTCCGCATCACCAATGCCGCGGCCAATGAAACCGTGCATTCGGTAGCCCTGCGCTGTCAGATTCAGCTTGAGGTAACTCGCCGCCAATACACTCCAGAGGATCAAAGTCACATGAAAGACCTCTTCGGCGAAGCGGATCGCTGGAGTCAGACACTCAAAACGATGCTTTGGACCCACGCCAGCGTGGTCGCCCCTGCTTTTCAGGATACTACCGTCGTCGACCTTCCCGTCCCGTGCACATTCGATTTCAACGTGGCCGCGACAAAATATTTCCACGGTTTGGCCGACGGCGACGTTCCTTTAAACTTTCTTTTCAGCGGAACCGTTTTCTACGCCGACGAAAGCGGATCGCTGCAGGTAGCTCCCATTCCCTGGGATAAAGAAGCTCGTTTCCGGCTTCCGGTAAAAGCCTGGCGAGAAATGATGGAGATTTATTACCCCAACACCGCCTGGCTATGTTTGCGCCGCGATGTTTTCGAGCGCATCTATCGATACAAGGTCGAGCGCGGAATCCCCACCTGGGAAAAGGCGCTGGAGAGCCTCCTTCCTGAATTAGAGGCGGTGAAGCGATGAACATTAATCTCATCGACGCCATCGCGAAAGCCGTGCTCTACGAGGGGTACATGCTCTACCCCTACCGGCCGTCCTCGGTCAAGAATCGGCAGCGCTTCAACTTTGGCGTGCTCTACCCCAAACTTTACGGCGAGGCGCAAACTGGTTCCGATGCCTGGAGTATGCAGACGGAATGCCTCGTGGAAGGTGCCTCTTCCTCAATCGAAACTCCGGCCATCGAAATAAGAGTGCGGTTCCTGAAGCTGGTGTCCCGCACCTCGCGCGATATAGCCACAACACCGTCGGCGCCCTGGCAAGAAGCCATTGAATGCGAAGTAATCGTGCCGCCACAGAGTTTGATCGCACTGGTTATCAACCCGCTGCAGTGGGATTTTGTTTTCCCCGCGAAAGAGGAAAGCGAAGACCTGCGTGATGAAAACGGCGAAATCGCCGGAAGAATCGATCGAAGCCAGCAATCCGTCCAAGGCGCAGTTCTGGTCGGCGCAACCCGCCTCACTCCCGACCTGTTCAAACTGCAAATACAAGTGAAGAACCTGACCCCACTTGAATGTGATCCCGACCAGTCCAGCCGGGACTCAGCCCTGATGCAGTCGCTAGTCTCCGCGCACACACTACTGGGCGTGGTGAATGGTCAATTTGTATCGTTGCTCGAACCGCCGGACGACCTGAAAAATCTGGCAACAAGCTGCGAGAACCTCGGAGCATGGCCGGTTCTGGTCGGAGCGGAAGGCGAGCGTGACACCATGCTTGCCTCACCTATCATTCTCTACGACTATCCGCAGATCGCGCCGGAAAGCCCCGGCGACTTATTCGACGGAACTGAGATCGACGAGATCCTCGCGCTGCGCATTATGACCATGACGGACGACGAGAAGCGCGAGATGCGAGAAACCGACGACCGCGCCCGCAAGATTCTCGAAAGAACTGAAGCCCTCCGGGTGGAGCATCTCGCGAAACTTCACGGAACACTCCGAGAGTTACGTCCGATGAAGGAGGACACGCCATGAATGAATGGGAATGGCAACTCCTGGAAGCCAAGAAACAAGTCGACGATCTGCGCATTTCTGGTATCGAAGTCCGTCCCGGCAGCCACGTCCGGCTTCGTCCCCGGTCCGGCGGCGACATCATGGACATCGCGCTGGCCGGCAAAGAAGCAATCATCGACTCGATTGAACAGGATTACGAAGGAAAAATTCATCTCGGCGTCGTCGTCGACGAGGATCCCGGCAGAGACATCGGCCTGATGCGCCAACCTGGCCACCGGTTCTTCTTTACAGCGGAAGAAGTGGAACCGCTGCCTCCGGGCGATGACGACAAAACTCGCGTGACTAAAAGGCCAAGTATTCTCGTCGCCGGAATCGGCAATATTTTTCTTGGCGATGATGCTTTCGGAGTCGAAGTGGTTCGCCGCCTCGCGTCGCGCCCGCAGCCCGATGTGGTGCGAGTGACTGACTTCGGCATACGAGGCTACGATCTCGCCTACGCTTTACTCGATGGCTACGACACAACCATCCTGGTGGATGCCTGTCCGCTCGGCGATGCGGCGGGCACTCTGTACGAGATGGAACCTGACTTGAACGATCTCGGCAGTGCAGAAGAGCAGCAGGACGCGGTTGAAGCTCACAGCATGAATCCCTTGAATGTGCTGCGGCTCGCTAGTTCCATGGGCCCGCTGAAGCGCGTGCTGCTCGTGGGCTGCGAGCCGCAAACCTTGGGCCCCGAGGAAGGCCAGATGGGCCTGAGCGAACCGATCGAAGCTGTGTTGGATGATGCCGTGAAAATGGTCGAGTCGCTGATTGAAAAGATTTTGTCTGAGAGTAATTCTGTTGCCAAGAATATAAACCCTAACGACCGCGAACTGAGAGGAGACTGCCATGGCGATGCGATTCTCTGAGGATACCAATCACTTTGGAACCGACAAGGAAACGTTATACATGCTGAGCGGGGCTGCCCTGATTCTGTTCGGGACTGGATTGATTCTTTCCAATCCAACGGTTCGACGTTACCTTGGGCAAATCGGAGTTGGAAGCCTTCTAGCCGCCGCGCTACCCGATGTTGACAGGTATCTAAAGCTTCGGAATATGTGAGGGGACGAGAACATTGAATGGTATCCGCAACCCAAACTCGCGTTCACTACGTGGCTGACGCCAGAGCCAGCCAGTTCACGGTACAAGTTTTCTCCGGGGGATTGCTGTCGGCTTTCGGACACAGTCCCACGATCGCGATACGCGATTTTTCGGGCGCCGCGGAAGTCGATCTGGAAGACATTTCGCATTCTTCTCTCAGAGTCACAATCAAGGCGGATTCTTTAGCGGTAAGGGACGACATGTCAGACAAAGACCAGCGCGAGATCGAGCGCGCTATGAAAATGGAAATTCTCGAGACGGACGTATATCCCGAAATCGTCTATGAATGCTCGAAAATCACAGCCAATAAAGCAGGCGAAGGCCAATATTCCGTTACACTCAACGGCGATTTAATCATGCACGGCATCACTCGCGCGCAGCCGGTGGCCGCGCGAGTGGCCGTGACCGGTGATTCCTTGCGCGCATTCGGAAACTTTTCGCTGCTGCAGACGGACTACGATTTGAAACTGGTCACGATTGTTGGTGGTGCGCTGAAGGTCAAAGACGAATTGAAGTTTTCGTTCAATATCGTCGCGCGGAAGAAAGAGTAACTTATGTGTCTAGCCATCCCCGGACAAGTCGTTGAACTCTTTCCTGATCAGCCGAATACCGCGGTGATCGACGTGGTCGGCGTTCGCCGCAAGGTTGACCTGGGTCTGTTGCAGGATAATTTGCCGGTGCAAGGCGACTGGGTCCTCATCCATGTTGGCTTCGCCATGAGCAAAATCAGCGAGGCAGATGCGATCGACCAGATGCGCACGCTCCGGGCGCTAGGCGAGGCCGAAGCAGCCATGCAGGAAGTTCAAGGCTACGGAATCGAAAACGGCCACGCAACGGAAAACGCCGAGAACCCGCAACCCCCGCGAGGCATCTCAATGCTAGGCGCAAAAAAGGATTGGGCATGAAATTTGTCGACGAATTTCGCGAGCCCGAGGTTATCACCAGAACTTCCGCGGAGATCCGCCGCCTCGCCGATCCTGATCGCCATTACCGCATCATGGAAGTGTGCGGCGGACACACTCACGCCATCTACCGCTTCGGCCTCAAAGATTTGCTTCCGTCGAATATCGAACTCATTCACGGTCCAGGTTGCCCGGTCTGCGTCCTTCCTATGGGCAGAATCGATGATGGCCTAGCCATTGCCCAAAATCCCGACGTAATCTTCACCGCCTTCGGTGACATGATGCGCGTGCCCGGAACTGCGGGCAGTCCACTGGAACACAAAGCTCGCGGCGTGGACGTGCGGATTGTTTACTCTCCCGCCGACGCTCTGAAGCTGGCTGAAAAGAATCCCGACAAGCACGTGATGTTCTTTGCCATCGGATTCGAGACCACCGCTCCCTCGACAGCGCTCACGCTCATGCGTGCGAAAGCGCGGGGCGTCCACAATTTTTCCGTGTTTTGCAACCACGTAACCATCATTCCTGCCATTCGCGCCATCCTCGATTCTCCCGACATGCGCATCGACGCCTTCATCGGCCCCGGACACGTATCGACTGTGATCGGTTGCCGGCCTTACGAATGGATCGCGAAGAATGAGAACAAGCCGGTCGCTGTCTCCGGATTCGAGCCGCTGGATATTCTGCAATCCATCGTGATGGTGCTGCGGCAGTTGAAAGCTGACGAAGCGACGATCGAGAATCAATACAAACGCGTGGTGCCATGGGAAGGGAATCGTGCCGCGCTCCGCGCCATGGCAGAAGTTTTCGAGTTGCGCCCTTATTTCGAGTGGCGAGGACTCGGTTTTATTTCTCAGTCGGCGTTGCGACTGCGGGAAAGCTACTCGGAGTGGGACTCGGAACGCCGTTTCGAAGTTCCCGGAGTTCGAGTTACGGATCCAAAAGCGGCGCAGTGTGGCGAAGTGCTCAAGGGCGTGCTGAAGCCGCATCAGTGCAAGCTCTTTGGCAAAGAGTGTACGCCCGAACATCCGATTGGGGCACTCATGGTTTCATCCGAGGGATCATGCGCAGCGTACTTCAACTACGAACACCGCAAAACGGCAATGGTGAGCAGCATAGCGTCCGTGGCCTAAACGTTGCCGAGGAGATGTCTCCCGAGGTCGCGCCGAAGATCCGCTTCCGCGAGCCGCAGATCGAGATGGCTCATGGAGCCGGAGGCAAAGCCAGCCGCAGGCTCGTAGAAGGTCTCTTCGCTCCGTTGCTCTTTGTATCCTCGACAGAGCCGTTAGGCGACGCCGCTCACCTTGATCTCAACGGCACGAAGATCGCCATCACGACCGACAGTTTCGTCGTCAAGCCTTTGAGCTTTCCCGGCGGCTCCATCGGAGAGCTTGCCGTTAATGGAACGGTAAACGACCTCGCCGTCTCCGGAGCCAAAGCAGAAGCCATGGTCGTTACCTACGTCCTTGAAGCCGGATTGCGCACGCCCGTACTTGAGGCCGAAGTGCGCGCCATGGGAAATGCGGCTTGCAAAGCCGGCGTCACCATCGCGGGCGGAGACACGAAGGTAGTCGAGCACGGAAAAGCCGATTCCATGTACATCACAACCACTGGAATCGGACGTCCGATTCACGGCTTGAAGATCGATCCAAGGTCAGTCCGCGCGGGCGATAAGATTCTTCTCTCCGGCGCCATCGGCGATCACGGCATCACGATTCTTCTCGCGCGTGGAGAACTTGATCTCGAAGCCGACTTACGTTCGGATACACGCAGCGTTCTGCCGATGGTGGAAGCTCTGGCGCGCGAGGCCGGGCCCGGCGTCCGTTGGATGCGCGATCCCACCCGCGGCGGCGTGGCCACTTCGCTCAACGAACTTGCCCGCGATTGTGGGCTGGGCATTGTTCTCATGGAAGAAACGATTCCCGTGCGCGATGCGGTGCGTGGCGCCTGCGAGTTGCTCGGATTGGATCCGTTGCACATCGCGAATGAAGGTCAGTTCCTCGCCGTGGTTGCGCCGGAATATGCGGACGCCGCCCTCAACGCTTTGAGCCTCGCTCCCGGCGGTGAGGATGCCCGGATGATTGGCGAAGTCCGCGCACAGCCGTCGGGCGCGGTTCTAGTCACCACGCGTTACGGTGGCAGCAGGATTGTGGATATGCTGGTTGGCGATCCGCTCCCGCGCATTTGTTGAGTTTGATTAAGGTATTGCCGATGACGACGATATGCGGGCTGGCCGCTCAAGTTGAAGAGCGGCTGCTCGTGCGGAACCGGATTGTCGAGGAATTCTTTTCCCGGGAAGCGCCCCGGCTGGCGGAAGCCTGCCAATTGATGTCCGAGCGCTTTCTCAAGGGCGGCCGCTTGCTCGCATTCGGGCGCGGTCCCTACGCCACCGACGCGCAACACGTTTCCGTCGAATTCGTTCATCCCGTAATCGTCGGCAAGCGCGCGCTTCCCGCGCTGGATCTTTCCATGCTCTTCCGTCCCTGGCTGGAAGCGATTCTTCATCCCGAGGATATCGTGATGGGATTCAGTCCTCCTCAAGGAGACGATGAGATCCGCGCCGCACTCAATTTTGCCCACTCTCGAAATGCACTAACCTTCGCCCTTCCCGGCGCAGAAGGTTCCTACGCGGTCGAAGCATTTACTCGTGATCCCTTCATCCATCAGGAGATGATCGAAATTCTCTACCACACCTTGTGGGAGAGCGTACACGTATTTCTGGAGCATCGCGAACTCGGTCATGATGTCGGAGATGCCGGCTTTCTCTATCCATTCCTCGGCCAGGAAAAGCAAGAGACGCCAGACCTGCTCAAACAAGTTGCAACCTCCATCGGCATGAAAGTTCAGGATGATTCAAAGTTGCGGGTGCAGGTGGCGGGTGAGCAAGCCGAACAGATCAGCGGCGCTGCACTCGCGATTCAAGAGCGCCTCTTAAAGGGTGGCAAGCTCATTCTTTTCGGAAACGGCGGATCGGCAACCGACGCCAATGATTTCGCAATCGATTGTGTGTTGCCACCGGCTGGCTATCGTCCAGTTCCAGCCATATCGCTTTCCGTGGAACCAGCGAACATTACGGCTGTCGCCAATGATGTAGGAACCGAAGTGATTTTCCTGCGGCAACTCATCGCACAGGCGCGCCCGGAGGATATTGCCGTAGGAATCTCCACCAGCGGCGGCTCCCGCAACATCATTATGGCGTTGGAAGAAGCTCGCAAGCGAAAATTACTGACGGTCGCGCTTCTCGGTTACGACGGTGGCGAGATTCGCCGCCGAAAGTTGGCCGACTTTCCCCTGGTTGTCCAGTGCGACTACATTCCGCGGATTCAGGAAGTGCAAGCTTCCATCTACCACATCATCCGCGAAACCTTGGAGGGGCTCACTCGTGGCCAAGCTTGAACTCTTCGGCACAGCGCGGTGCCCCCACACCCAGGAAATGCGCGAATGGCTGGAATGGAAGCGCAGCGACTTCATTGAGTACGACGTCGATGCCGACGCCGACGCGCGCCAGCGCATGCGCGAACTAGCCGCCGGACAACGCGCCGTGCCCGTGCTGGTAGAGGATGGCAAGGTAATTAAAATCGGCTGGCAGGGCCGTAGCTGCTTCGTGGATGTGGAGTAAGCATGCCCAGCGCCTGCTCCATTCGCGTTCGCGGTGTCGTGCAAGGCGTTGGCTTTCGGCCATTTGTATATCGCCTGGCTCGCGCCAACACACTCGCCGGATGGGTTTTGAATGGCGAGCAAGGTGTCGAAATCTTTCTCGAAGGCGCTGAAAAAAGTTTGCTCGCGTTTGTGCAAAATTTGAAATCCGAGCCTCCCCCGGCCTCAAGTATCACGGAAATTGAAATCCATCGCGCGAATCCCGTTGGCCTGATCGGATTCACGATTCGCGAGAGTCAGCGCAGCGATCGTCTTACTGTCCGCATTACTCCAGACCTTCCAGTTTGCGATGCATGTTTGCAGGAATTGTTCGACCCAGAGGATAGGCGTTATAAGTATCCCTATATCAACTGTACAAATTGCGGTCCTCGCTACACGGTTGTTCTTCACCTTCCTTACGACCGGGTCAATACGACGATGCGAGATTGGCAGCTTGACGATTACTGTGCCGCGCAATATAACGACCCGGAGAACCGCCGTTTCGACGCTCAGCCTGTTGCCTGTCCGGCCTGTGGACCAAGCTACTTTCTGCGCCAAGGCGATAAAGATAAAAATAATACTAAAGCCGTGCGAGGAAGCGACGAGAGTATCCGCCTCGCTGCAGAGCTTCTCGGGAGCGGTAGCATCCTCGCCGTGAAAGGGCTGGGCGGCTATCATCTGGCGTGCGATGCTTCGAATGCCGCGGCTGTCACCGCCTTGCGCGAACGCAAATTCCGCAAAGAAAAACCTTTTGCGATTATGGCAAGAGACATAAACATTGCGCGCGGTTTTGTGGATCTCTCAGCCGAAGCTGAAAAGCTGCTTACATCCGCTGCGCGGCCCATCGTGCTCGCGCCCTCGAAAACAAATCTGAACCGCGTGGCGCCGGGAGTCGCCCCCGAGAATGGCGAACTCGGCGTAATGTTGCCTTACACGCCTCTGCATCACCTACTGTTCGCGGCAGATGCGCCGGAAGTGTTAGTGATGACCAGCGCAAACCGATCGAGTGAACCGATCGCCTACCAAGACGAAGACGCGCTGGATCGGCTCGTTGGAATTGCCGATGCATTCCTGATCGGAGAGCGTCCAATTGCGCGACGAGTCGACGACTCGGTTGCGCGCGATGGAGTATTCGGCCCCGTCATCATTCGCCGCGCGCGCGGCTACGCTCCGGGCGCCGTTGCTTCTTTGCCTACTACGCATCCGATTTTGGCTGTGGGCGCCGACTTGAAAAATTCAATCACACTGGTTGTCGACGGCCAGGCCTTTATGAGTCAGCACATTGGGGACTTGGGGCATTACGAGTCGCTGCGCGCCTTTCAAGAGACGATTCAGAATTTGATCTCAATGTACGAGGTCCAGCCAGACGAATTGCTTGTGGTGCATGATTCGCATCCACAGTACTTCTCTACATCTCACGCCTTAACACTCGACGTAACCCAAAGACTTGCGATCCAGCATCACCGCGCCCACATCGCTTCCGTGCTAGCGGAGCGCGGCGAATGGGAGAAGCGCGTAGTCGGCGTCAGTTTCGATGGCACAGGATACGGCGATGACGGCGGCATCTGGGGCGGCGAGATTTTCGTCGGAAGCATTAAAGATGGTTTTGATCGCGTTGCTCATTTGCGCGCGGCTGCGCTTCCCGGTGGTGACGCGGCAGCGGAATATCCAGTGCAGGCTGCCGCAGGGTTTCTGGCGCAACTCAAGGACTTGCCCGATCTTACCGCGCCGCCTTTCAATTTCCCCGCACGCTATCTGCAAGCGGTGAATTTAGTGCAGAAAAATATTCGGGCATTTCCTACCACCTCGGTCGGGCGACTCTTCGATGCAGCGGCTGCGCTGTTAGGCTTTACTCGCGAGGTCACCTTTGAAGGCCAAGCCGCGATGTGGCTGGAACAACTCGCTTGCTCCCTGCCAGGGACAGAGCTGTATCCATTTCCCTATGTTGAGCACGAACTGGATTTCCGGCCGTTGCTGGAATCCATAATTCGCGACAGAATCCGTGGCCGGTCCCTGGCGGAGATTGCACGAGCCTTTCAACTCGGCCTGGCCTGCGGTCTTCGCGATGCAGTTCTTAGTGTTTGCAAAAGCTACGACCTAGATCACATTGCTCTGTCCGGAGGCGTTTTCCAGAATGAGTTACTCTTGAAAGATCTGAAGTCGCTGTTGCGGGATGAACATCTCGAGATTTTGACGAATCATGCAGTCCCGCCTAACGATGGCGGCATCAGCTTAGGGCAGGCAGCCCTGGCGGCGTTCGCGGGATTGGATTGAAATCAGTAACCGAGCAACAAGAGATTATGCACGAACTTTCCATCGCGATGAGCATCATCGAACTAGCGCAGGAAGAATCCGAGAGCCGCGGCGTTCAGGTGAGTGCCGTGCATCTCAAGTTGGGCGTGCTGTCTGGCGTAGTCAAAGAAGCTCTGCAGGGATCTTTTGAAATGGCCTGTGAAGACACTCCCTTGAGAGGAGCCCGGCTGGTGATCGAGGAGTTGCCGGTGCTGATTCATTGCAGAAACTGCCACGCCCGGCGTTCCATCAGCTCCGTGCAATTATTTTGCTGTGCGGAATGCGGCACTCCGTCAGCCGAGGTGGTGCAGGGCAAGGAACTCGAAGTGGTTGCATTGGAGATTGAAGCATGGGATCACAGCCCCGTTTAATCGAAGTCCGAAAAAACGTCCTGAAGCAGAACGATGTAATCGCGCACTCGCTGCGCGAGCAATTCCACGCCGCTGGCGTATTTGTCGTGAGCCTTGTGTCTAGCCCTGGCTCAGGCAAGACCATGTTTTTGGAGAAAACACTTACTCTACTTCGTCAAAATTATCGTGTCGCAGCGCTAGTCGGAGATCTCGCCACTGAAAATGATGCCAACCGCCTGGCGCGCAGTCAGGCTCCTGTCAAGCAAATCACCACCGGCACGCTCTGCCATCTGGAAGCTGCGATGGTCGAGAACGCGCTGCAGGAGTGGGACCTCAATCAGCTCGATTTCCTGTTTATCGAGAATGTGGGAAATCTGGTTTGTCCTTCATCGTATGATCTAGGCGAGAATCTTCGCCTTGTGCTCATCTCGGTGACGGAAGGCGAGGATAAGCCGCTTAAGTATCCGACAATTTTTAATAGTGCCGACGTGGCCATGGTCACCAAGCTGGACCTGGCGTCGGCAGTCGAATTCGACTGGCAAGCCGCCTACAGTAATATCCAGGCCGTGCGCCCGGGAATGCTCGTGTTTAAGCTTTCCGCGAAGACCGGTGAAGGAATGGACGAATATTTTGATTTCCTCAAAAAGCGTTTGAGCGAATCACGCATGGCCCAAGTAATCTAGCTGGACGAATCAAAAAATCCATGATCAGTTTTCTCTCGATTATCGCGGTGGGGTTTTTTCTCGGGATGCGCCACGCCACCGATCCTGACCACGTGATTGCGGTGACTACCATCGTAAGCCGCCAACGCAATCTGCTGAAAGCTGCTCTCACCGGAATGTTTTGGGGCGTTGGCCATACTTTGACAATCTTCATTGTAGGTAGCGCGATCATTCTTTTTGACATCGTAATCCCCGCGCGCATCGGCCTTTCCATGGAGCTTTCCGTGGGACTCATGCTGATCATCTTAGGTGGCATGAATATTACCAGCTTCATGCGTACGACGCAGGCGATGGCTCCCGCTAGCGAGGAATCTGAAGTAATTCATTCTCATCCCCATGTTCACGGCGATTACATCCACAACCACGCTCATGGACATGGGGCGGAAACGCATTCCCACAGCCATCAGACCCCGCTGACTTGGCTGGACCGGATATTTGGCAGAATCGGTCTTTATCAACAGTTACGTCCATTGGTTGTTGGAATCGTTCACGGGCTCGCGGGCTCGGCCGCAGTCGCGCTCCTCATTCTCACGACGATTCGCAATCCGCACTGGGCGATGGTATACCTGCTGGTCTTCGGCGCGGGCACGGTTGGCGGAATGATGCTGATAACGATGAGCATCGCTTCCGCATTCAATTTCTTCGGCAAGAAGCACGCGAACTTTTCCCACTGGCTGGGATTCTCTTCCGGCCTGTTAAGCCTGGCTTTTGGCCTTTTCCTCGCCTATCAAATCGGGTTTGCGAATGGACTTTTTTCCGGCCACCCGCAATGGACGCCGCGATAAAAATCCAACTCTCCCCACCTTATTTCTATCGCTTCGCCTCCCCGCAAAGGCGGCTGGCCGGAATCTCCTTCCTGTTGTTTCTGCTGCTCACGCCGCACGTCTTGCACGCGCAGGAGATTGTCTTGAGCGGTCGCGCCATCGACCCCCAAGGAAAAGCACTGCCCGGTGTCTCGATTCAAATTGTTAGCCAGGACCAAATCGTTGCTGAAGCGATCTCAGGGCCGGATGGACAATTCGTCGCCAAGCTTAAATCATCTGGGCAACTCGTCCTGAAAGCCGAGGCTGCAGGCTTTCGTTCCGTGGTCCAGCCAATTTCGGTCCGGGCAAGTGGCAACTCAGCCATCGAGATTCGGATGGGCCAACTTTCGTCTCGAATCGAAAATGTCACCGTGACCGCCGACGTGAACGAAACTGATGTGCTCTCTCCCGATCCCGGGGAGAAAGTGTTCGTCCGTCAGGAGCTTCTTGACGCGAATCCCGGACGCCCTGGTGCTCCCGTGTCCATTCCCGGTTACCCAATCGAAACCGCTTCCAGCGGCATCAAAGCTCCGCAATATTTTGCCCCGGGCGTTGCCGGAGATCATGGCGAGCCCATTGCCCAGTACGTTGCGGTCGGCAGCTACCTGCTGCCGAATAGTCTCTCGGCCAATGCCCACGGCAACGGCTACTCCGACCCAAATATATTTATCCCGGAAGTTCTGGAAAGTGTTCAGGTCGATGGTGGGGCATTTAACGTTCGCGAAGGAAATCATTCCGTCAATCTCGCGGCGACTTATGGATACCGCTCCCGTCTTGATCCCTTCATCACGTTCACGGGGGACTATCGGGACATTGACCTAGTCACGGGCCTGAGCCCTTCGCCCGATTCCTGGATCGCCTTCGAAGGCTCTTACGGAAACGGATTCCTCGATCGCCTGGAGCATCGCCAACAATACAAATTCAATGGCGAGCGATTATTTCGAGTCGGCGAGCACAAGCTCACGCTTTTTGGCATTGGATATTACGGATTTTCTCATGTTCCTGGACTTGTGCCAATTTTCCCTGAAAATCAATACGACAACAATTTCC
>JBAWBG010000229.1:0-5036 GCA_049589695.1 Candidatus Sulfotelmatobacter sp.
GCCTGAAAGATCCGCGCACGGGACGAATGCCGTACGCCGTGGTGCAATTGCGGCAAGAAAATCTCCGAGCCGATTCTTACAATCTGGTCGGATTTCAAAACCATTTGAAATTCGGAGAGCAGGCGCGAGTGCTGCGTACGATCCCAGGGCTGGAATGCGCGCGTTTTCTGCGCTATGGGCAGATTCACCGCAATACGTACATCAACAGTCCGGCGCTTCTCCGCGAGACACTTCAGATGAAGGCACATCCGCGAGTTTTATTCGCTGGACAAATATGCGGCGTGGAGGGCTACGTGGAGTCAATTGCAACTGGGCTGATGGCGGGGGTGAACGCCGCGGCCTTAGCCAGCGGAATTGAGCCGGTACCGCCACCACGGGCTTCGGCATTCGGATCGCTGACGCATTATGTAACCCACGCCGAGGCCAAGAATTTCCAGCCTGCAAACATCACTTTTGACCTGTTGCCGGCGCTCGAGAAAAAGGTTCGCGATCGCAAGGAGCGGCATCGCTTGCAGTGCGAACTAGCGCTGAAAGCGTTCGACGGATGGACGGAACGGATCGGGAGGACTGCGGTCCAAGCCTAAGGCGCAAAGTCGGGTAAGCGCCGGGGCGAGTTTCAGAATGCGACCGTCTCAGCTATCCGAGATCCGCCGTGCCGAGAAGATGTGCCTGCAATTGCGAATCTGCTGCATGAATCGTCGCCGCATTGTGCGACGGAAAAAGAATTGCCGATCCAACACAATCCCAACTTTTATGCAACAAAGCTCCTTCCGGATTCGTATCTGATAAGGGACCAAGTACGACACAGCAGGCTCACGTTCCCTGCCCAATTGCGTCCAATCAAGAAGTGCGATGACGTTGCGAGATCTTATCGTCGATGTGGTGCGCACCCTGTGGGCACACAAACTGCGCGCATTTCTGACGATGTTTGGGATTGCGTGGGGAATTGTATCGATCGTGCTCATGGTGGCGGCCGGCGAAGGCTTGCGCAAAGGCCAGGAAGAACAAACCCAAACCCTGGGTAAGGACGTCATGATCGTCTTCCATGGTCGCACCAGCCTGCAAGCCGGCGGAACGCACGCAGGACGATTGGTTCACTGGGAAGATCCAGATGTTCCGGTAGTGCAGGCTGAAGGGGTGGATTGCGAGTATGCCATCCCCGAACTGGAGCAGGAGACCGTCCTCACGCACAGCAACTTCAACAACGCGTCGCTCGAGGTGACCGGATCGTATCCGCAGTTCAGTGAGATTCGCAGTCTGACGGTTGGTCTGGGACGCTTTTATGATTGGAGTGACATGCGCGAGGCCCGGCGCGTGGCCTTCCTCGGATCGGACGCGGCCAAGCAATTATTTCCCGGCCGCAATCCCGTCGGCGAAAATGTTTATTTAAATGATTTTCCTTTTGTCGTGATTGGCGTAATGGCAAAAAAGAAACAGGATTCCAGTTATGACGGCTGGGATGTAAATAAAGTCTTTATTCCGTTCTCCGCCATGCGCCGCGATTTTCCCGACAAGCCTCCCGGAACGCCTACCACTTTCGATCAACTGTTGGTGACTCCGAAATCGGTAGAGCAGCACGAAGCGTGCAAGCATGAAGTGCGGGTCGCGCTGGCGCGCATGCACCGCTACGATCCTAACGATAAGGAAGCATGTCCTATCTGGGATACGGTGCAGGAGGCCAAAGCATTCCGGCAGATGACGGATGGTATGAAATATTTTCTCGGCGCAGTCGGCATTGTGACGCTGGTGCTGGGCGGCATTGGCGTAATGAATGTGATGCTGGTTGCGGTGCGTGAACGCACTCGTGAAATCGGCGTCCGAAAAGCGATTGGGGCTCCGGCGGGAACGATTCTGCGGCAGTTCTTTGTAGAGGCGCTGATTATCGCATTATTGAGTGGAGCGATTGGCCTGGCAGTGGCATTCGGATTCTGCGCGCTGGTGAACTTGTTGCCGATGCCAGACTTTTTTGCTGGACTGATTCCAGATTGGACGTCGGGCCTTGTCGCCACCGGATTGCTCGGCGCCATCGCCATTGGTGCCGCACTGTACCCCGCGCGCAGAGCGGCGTCGATCGATCCTATCGAAGCGCTGCGCTATGAGGCTGGCGGGTAAAGGATGCTCATCGAAATTGTTCTCGAGGCCTGGATCGCACTCAAGCGCAACCTTACCCGCAGCTTTCTCACCATGCTGGGCATTGTGTGGGGGATTGCCACAGTTACGCTGTTGATCGCTTATGGCAGCAGTTTCCGCAGCATTCTGGTGCATGGATTCGACGCATTCGGTAAGAGTGTGGTGATCTGTTGGCCGCAGCAAACCAGCGAGCAGCCGGGCGGACAGCGCGCCGGGAAAAAAGTTCTAATCGAACAGGCCGATGTCGATATGGTGAAGGCAACAGCGCCGCTGGTGAAACACGTGTGCCGTGAAACCGTAAATCGCCCGGGAATTTCTTACGACGACCGGATGGTGGGAACGGCGGCGATTCGCGGGGTTTGTCCTGAGTATGGCGAGATGCGCAACGAAGTGCCGTCGGAGGGGCGATGGATCGATGCGGGAGACGAACTCGAGCGCCGGCGCGTGATCTTTCTCGGCGGACGAATCAAGGAACAACTTTTCAGTGGACGACCCGCGATAGGGGAAACCGTGGAAGTAGGCGGAGTGCGCTTCACCGTGATTGGAGTGATGGCGCGAAAAATTCAGCTGAGCAATTATTTCAGCAGTGACGACGATTCTGCGTGGATCCCTTACTCCACAGCCGGGGATTTATGGAACACGCGTTACGCGCGGGTGCTGGTCTTCGAACCGATAGCGCCACAATTTGAAAAGAAAGCGATGGCACAAGTGTTGGCGGCATTGGCGACGCGGCAGAATTTTTCGCCGACTGATCCCAAAGCGCTCCAGATGTTCGGGCGGGATGAATTCCGTCCGGTGATCGACGCGCTGACGATCGGGCTGCAGGTGCTCCTCGCATTCGTTGGAACGCTGACTCTCGGCATCGGCGGGGTGGGCGTGATGAATATCATGCTGGTTTCGGTGGATGAGCGCATTCGGGAGATCGGTCTGCGCCGCGCGTTGGGCGCACGCAAGCGCCACATCAAGCTGCAGTTTTTGGCGGAGACTTTGTTGATCATGATATTGGGCGGCGCGATCGGGGTGTTGCTTTCTTATCTAATCGCGTGGGCGGTGGGCACGCTGCCTATGATGGGGCCACTGTTCGAAGACGATTCCGGGCAGGGCGATATTCACCTCCGGATTTCCATGATGACGGTCCTGCTCTCGACCGCCGTGTTGTTGCTGGTGGGCGTGGTCAGTGGGCTGGTTCCGGCCCTGCGCGCATCGAAGCTGGATCCGGTGGAAGCGCTGCGTTATGAATGACCGCTTCGAATTAATTTGATCGCCAGCCCGATTCTTAGTACCTTTCTGCTAAGTCTTTCGCAGACTGAGGTGCCCTTTGCCGATCTCCGCCGTCGACACCATCTCGCTTGCCATCGAGCACACGAAGCAACAACTGTTCAAGCCCCTTCGCTTCGGCCAATGGACCAGGCTCGCGTTCGTGGGACTGCTGGCCGGCGAACTTGGCTCCGGCGGCGGATTCAATGGCAGCAATTTCCGGCTTCCTGCGCACCCTGGCGCCTCCCGGCATTTTCTTCCTTCGGCACTGGGAGGAATTGATCCTGCTCTGCTGGCTGGCTTGATCGCCGTTCTGGTCGTAAGTGCGTTCGTATTCGGTCTCATTCTGATGTATGTCAGCAGCGTGATGCGCTTTATTTTGTTCGACAGCATCATTGCGAAAGAGTGTCGCATTCAGCAGGGATGGGGCCGCCGGCAGATTGAGGGATGGCGCTACTTTCTCTGGAAACTGCTTTACCTTCTGGCCACGTTTTGCGGGTTCGCCGTATTGATCGGTATCCCAGCGGCATTTGCATTTGGTATGGGCTGGCTGAGTGAACCGAAGCAACATTTGCTTCCCTTGGTGCTGGGCGGCGTCATCCTTTTCTTTGTGGTGTTGGTTTTTGTCGTGGCTATGGCAGTAATTTTTGTGCTGACCAAGGATTTTGTTGTGCCGCAAATGGCTCTGGAGGAAATCGGCGCACTGGAAGGATGGCGGAGGCTATGGCCGATGATCCAGGCCGAAATGGGCGGATACGCCGGCTACATCGGCATGAAGATCGTAATGGCCATCGGCGCGGGCATCGTGATCGGCATCGCGACTTTGATCCTGGGCTTGTTCATCGCCATACCGACGGTCGGGCTGAGCATCCTAGCGGTGTTGACCGGAAAGAGCGCAGGGTTCACCTGGAACGTTTATACGATCACTCTGGCGGTCGTGATTGGATGCATTCTGCTGGCGATTTTTCTATATCTGGTCGCGCTGATTTCCGTGCCCGTCGTGGTGTTCTTCCCTGCGTATTCGATTTATTTCTTTGCGGCTCGTTATCCTCCGTTAAGCGCGGTGCTTTACCCCGCGCCGCCGGCGCAGCCGCATTTTCCGCCGATCGTTGCGCCCCCGTACGAACCTCCGCCTCTGCCGCCCGCACCCGAACCCGCGGGATAGCCGAAAACAGCCCGCTCGGGAACTCTCACGCCGCTTCGGGTGTCTGATGTTGCAGACACGCGCGTGCGAAAGAGAAGCCGAGGAGCTTTCTATGTCGTTCTCAATGGCGGGCGGTGGTGCGCGTGGTCCAGAAATCAACGTTACTCCGCTGATCGATGTGTTGCTGACTTTGATTATTGTTTTCATGGTCGTGGTCTCGATGGATAAAGAGCAGGGGGAGACCGCGCAGATTCCACAACCCGATCAGAAACAGACAGCAGAGGAGCAGCAGTCGCGCACCGTGGTGATTCAGGTGGTATGGACAAAGGAAAATCAGCCGCCGACGGTGAAGATCAACCGGGAAGACGTGCGCTGGGAAGACTTGGAACCGCGGCTCGCGAAGATTTATTTAACCCGCGCGGAGAAAGTAGTCTTCGTGCACGGAGATGCCGATGTTGACTTTCAGTATGTGGCAGATGTGATCGACGCGGCGCATCAGGCGGGC
>JBAWBG010000230.1:0-6928 GCA_049589695.1 Candidatus Sulfotelmatobacter sp.
ACTCTCCATCTCCATCGCCGACGAAGGGCGACACACAGGTCCACGCAGGCTTCACCTACACATTCAACGGCCGCCAGTGGATCAAGGGCCAGCCCGCACCCGCGCAATAACTCATGGCCACTCCACAAACAGCAGCACCTGACACATTACCGGCTGGCTTCTTTGCATCAGGCGGCCCCAGCGCTCCGGACACGCTGCCCGCGAATTTCTTCTCGCAGGCAGCGGCACCGTCCACGCTTCCTGCGGACTTCTTCAAGCAGCAAACTGCGCCCGCTACCTTACCTGCCAATTTCTTTTCACCATCAGCGCACGATCCCACCGATCGCTTCGGGAGCAGCGGCGTCGGCGAGGCGCGGGCCTATACGCCTTCGGTCTGGGACCGTATCAAGTCTGCGGTCACGGCGGGCATCCCACGCTACTCTTCACGGACCGTCAACAATCCCAAGTACGGCGACATGCAGTTGCTCTCGCCCGAAGAAGCTCTAACTCCATCCGAACAACGTGCCCATCCGATCGCGACTGGCGTCGGCGAGATCGCTGGCGGTCTGACTTCGCCTTCATCCGTCGCGCTGTTGGCTGGCACTGGCGGTCTTGGCGAGCTACCTGGTGCTGCCGCGATGTTGCCCAGGCTCATGTCTGCGGGTTTCGGCGGCCAAGCGATCTACAGCGCATACAAGAACGTCCCTGCGATTCGTGACGCTTGGAATCGTGGTGACGTAAGCGAAGTCGAACATCTTCTCACCCACAGCGTTCTCAACCTCGCGATGGGAGCTGCAGCTACTCAACATGCCGCGAGCGGCTCGGGCGCTGTAAGCGGCAAAGTCAAAGACACGTCGATACCGGGCGTAGAAGCTCGTGCGATCGAGCCGACATCTCCTGCCGGTGAAGTTTTATCCGAGCATGCGCCATCCGTGCGCGTGGCTGATAACGCAGCCCTGGCGCGCCACGTCACCGAAGCTGAGACAACCATCCGGCCAGTTCAAGAAGAACGTCGCGTGACTCCGCGCACAGCTCCGATGAATGCGAGCGACCTTGACCAGGCAATCAAGAGTCGCAAACCGGTCACGACGCCATTCGATGAAACCGAAGGCGCGCGCGACACAATGAACCGCGATCTGGAAGCGAAAGGACTGGAAACTCCGCGCGCACAAACCAAGGTGAATACACAAACCTCGACCGACTGGCACAACCAAGCGTTGCAGATGGCGAAAGACCAGCTCGGCCCCACGGCATCGCTGAGTGACGTATTGCAGGAAGCGGCGAAGATTCAGAAGGCAGGACCGGACAGATTACAAGCCAGGGTCGAGGATCCGCGTGATATTGCCGCGTTCATCAACCGCAACTCCGCGCGCGTCGTGGACGATAGCTACATTCCCACGGTGTCGCGCGATGAGATCCTCTCTCAGTCCATTCAAAACGTCATCGATAACTCAGGCGAGCTGCGCCGCGCTGGTGTTGATCCATCTACCATCCAGAGCACGGCCGACGTGGACGCCGTTCTCCAGCGTGCCAGCGATCACATCAAGAGTAATCTCGATCTCCGTGCCTCGACCACGATCGGCTTTGAAGCGCAGCGGCAACTAGCTAGCGACCTGGGGATGACGGTTGAGGATCTGCTGTCGCGTAGAGGCGGCCAAGCCTTCAATACGGAAGAAGCGATTGCAGCTCGCTCCATCCTCAAAGACTCAGCGTCGCATGTTGTCGAACTGTCCAAGATCGCGGCACAGACTGGCGATGACGCGGCACTCAGGGATGCGAGCATTGCGCTAGCTCAGCATCAGGCGATCCAGGAGAAAGTCGCAGGCGTTACGGCAGAAGCGGGGCGCGCGCTGGGGGGATTCCGCATCAGTGCGGCAGATCTCCCTGAAGTCACGATCAGCAACGTACTCTCGAAGCTGCCAAAAGACGCGCAGGCGGAGGCTATGCGCCTCGTGTCGAAGCTAGACCCGACCGACCCATCGACCGTGAGAAATCTGAACCAGTTCACGGAGAAAATCAAACCCAGCACGACGCTTGACAAGCTCTTCGAATATTACAGAAACTCGTTACTCTCTTCTCCTCATACCCTCATTGTCAAGAGCGCATCCGAGGCGGCGATGGTTGCTATGGAAGGGATGAAGAAAGCGGTCGCCGGTGGTCTCGCGAAGTTCAAAGATTCGCCTGATCGATTCGCATCTGAGAGTTACTACTACAGTAAAGGGATGGCGCAGGCACTCGCTGAACATTCGAAGACAATCCTGACGGGCGAATTTCAACTTGAAGGCAGTCCCGGCTTCGAACGGGCTGGACAGCAAGCCATCAAGGGAAAGCTCGGGAGTGTTGTTCGCGCGCCATCTGAAGCCATGTCCCGGATGACTAATCTGATATACGCGGGCAACTACTTCGGAGAGATCAATGCACTTGCGGCCCGCCGTGCGCTCACAGAAGGTCTTGAGGGCGATGAGTTCCATGCACGGCAAGAGTATCTTGCTCACCATCCCACAGAGGAGATGTCGGAGGCTGCGCACAAGCTTGCAACGACTAACACATTCCAAAACGAGCTAACTGGCTTTGCGCAAAAGGCTGGGCAGATGATTGGGACGAAGCTGAATGCCGCATGGTTGCCAGAATCGATGAAGAGCGTTGCACCTGGCCGTTGGTTGTTTCCATTCTTCCGTACTCCGGTCAACCTCGTCAAAGCTTCACTGACGCACGCTACGCCCTATGAGCTGTTGAACGGCATCGCGAAGGGCGATACCGATGCGATGGCGCGCGGCGTCTTAGGCAGTTCTATCTCCGCCGCGCTCGGGTACTTGGCATTGAGTGGTCACATCACGGGCGGTGGTCCTATCGACTTCAAAAAAGAGGAAACTCTACGTGCGACGGGCTGGCAGCCCTACAGCTTGAAGATAGGCGACCGCTATGTTTCCTATCATCGGTTCGAACCCATCGGGTTAGTTGCGGGCATGATCGCCGATACTGTGCATGGCATGACGACCGGTGACTCGGAGGTAGTAACGCAAAGTAAAGTCGATAGTGCCGTTCGCCATATCATGCGCAATTTCGATGATCTCCCCTATTTTGGAACGATGTCTAATCTCATCCAGGCAGTACATGACCCTAGCTCGGGAATTGCCAGGTCCTTTATTAGCCGCGAAGCAGGCTCGCTGATCCCGGCGGGGCTCGCAAACATTGCGGAGACGCTGGACCCGACTGTGCGCAGACCCAAAACCGCGCTGCAAGCTATTGAAGCGCGCATCCCCGGCATGACCAGCTCAGCTCCGCCGATCGTTGATCTTCGTGGAAATGACGTCCAGCGGCCCTTCAACAATCTGGGCGGCGCGAATCCGTTCCCAGTGAGTACAAGGAAGGACGATGCTGTACTGGATGCGTTGGCAGCGCTGGGCATCAGCACACCACAGCCGCCTCAGAAATTGAAGTGGCGTGGACGCGAAGTGGAGCTGACGCCACAGGAACGAGAACAGTTTAGCCATGAAGAGGGAGCTGAATTCTACAAGCGAGTGAGCAAGGTAATGCACTCTGATGCTTGGAACAATCGCAGTGATGACCAGAAACGTAAGGCTCTCGTTGCTCTCCATCACATGATTGACGAATACCGACCCGCGCGGTTAACTCGCCTCCGCAGGCAAGCCGTCACACGCGATTAAAAAGAAACCCGACACAAGTTCATAAACAACAAATCTCAGGCTTTGCAAACCTGAGCTAGTCGCTGGAGGTTCGAGCCATGACTCGGACCTTCCGCGCAACCGTTCATGGAGGAAATATGTACGGTCGTAATTTTAAAGATTTAACTGACCAGACTTTCGGTCGATTGCACGTCATGCACTGCGTTGGCCTTAATAAATATGGTAGAGCAATGTGGCAATGCGCGTGTTCTTGCGGTAGGAGCGTCGCGGTTGAAGGCGCGCTTCTCCGGAGCGGTGTCACGAAGAGTTGCGGTTGTTTTCGTCGGGACTTCTCTGCCCAGCTTGGCAGGGCCAGCAGAACGCATGGACAAGCCAGGAGTGGGTACGAGACTCCGGAATATGCAACCTGGCGCTGCATGATTCAGCGCTGCACTAATCCTAACGACTCAGGGTATCGAAACTACGGTGCGCGTGGGATTAGAGTGTGTCGTCGATGGCGCAGGTCTTTTCAGGATTTCTTTGCCGATATGGGGAAGCGTCCGAGTCCTTCTCACAGCATACATAGACTACGTAACAGTCGAGGATACTACGCCGCAAACTGCGTTTGGGCGAGTGTCTGGGAACAGAGTCACCACAAACGCAATATGAAGTTAACCCAAGCTAAGGTCGATAAAATACGAGCGAGATACGCAGCGGGTGGAGTCAAACAGATGGACCTGGCTGCGGAGTATGGAATCGCCACATCGACATTGAGCCAGGTCGTGACCGGTCAGCGATGGGCCAATCTCCCGCCGAAGAAACCAATCGCCTCCGTCCGCGATTACAACACCAGGATTACTTCACAGAAACGGGGGAAGTAACCGGTTGGGAAAATTTATGTCGGCGTCCGTCGCACTTGCCAGGTTAATCGAGGATGATGCTGCGCCAGTCGGGTCGCGAGTTCTCGCACTACGCCAGCTTGACCGAGTTCCGCTTACTTTACTGAGACGGCTCCTGGTCGATACTGCTAACCGCACCACGCCCGTTCCGACGAGATTAAAGGCACTCGCAACACTCAAGTACGCCCGTGAGTTGCAGCTCCGAAGGCATCAACCACGCAAGCGCAAAGAACCCGCCGCCAGTGCTAACGCGCTCGGGATCTAGGTTTATTTAACATGGCAAATCTCCGAAGACTAGCAGCGAAACAGAGAGCGGACGCAGCGCGCGCCGCAGAGCGATTAGCTAGGCGGAGAGCAGCTAGGATCGCGAAGAAGGTCGCGCGAACTGCTGCCGCGACGGACGGTCTAGCGGACTTACCTGTTGATGTGGCTGTCGGCATCGAAATCAATGAACCTGCGAAACCCGAGCCAGCGCCCGCTCCTACTGCGGATGATTCAGTGCCCGCCCTAGTCGAGCGCCTTGCCACTATCAGGGAACGCATCTGGCGGCTGAGAGCGATGTTCGCGGTTAGCTTGTCGGCAGATTGCGCAATCGAGGCTAACCGCTATCTGCAGCTCTTTCAAGATCTAGCAGCCCAACTAAGAACGAAAGACCCCAGCAAGCTGGAAGACCTAGTCCGTGGCCACGAATCATTGCTGTTGGCTCCGGCACTTCCGATGAAGCAAATGATTCCACTGGACACCCAGCGCCTCTGCGAGATGCGCTGGGAAGCAATGACTCAGCCGACGCGGAGCGCGCCCAAGCGGGATGTAGGCTACGTGCCGGATGGTCTTGGATGGATGGTGTGACGATTTATGCCTTACGTTCCCGCAGTTGAACTTATCTATCGAGCATTTTCGCAGCCGGAGCCACAAGATCCGAAGCCTGCGAATGTCGCTGTAGTTGAATCGCTCACCCGCGACGACGTGACGGCGATCGTAGCTCGCCGCCGAACCGCCACGGCGGAAGAATTACAAGACATCATCGTACGAGCAAAAGAATTCCAACTGTCTGAAGGCGCAAGAAATCAACTTGGCTTGGATCTGTCCATCCTTTCGGCGCAGCGCGTGCGTGCCGGTAATGGACGACGTGAGGACCCGAACACGAGATTTATTAGCCAGACGTTGAAGCTACTCAGCACACCATACGGTTTGATAGAGCGAGAATGGTTTGAGAATCTGCTCCACTCGAATGTTGAAGCTATTGCAAAATGCCGGACTCACCGTCCTCCGCGTTGCGCCTGTTGGAGCGCTGCGCGCGAAATGTTGTGGCACTCGGCGCACACTCACGGCGATGACAGCCCCGAGGCGTGGACAGCGCTGCAGGTTTGGACGATTCTTGAAGAACTTGAGATGACTTCGCGACCAACCAACTTTTAACTAGCCATACGCTCTGCTGGCACACCACAGCCCACCGGGCTCGCCCGATCAAAGCCAGCGGAGAAGCACCACCAGGTCTTCGACATCGTTATTCCTGCCGACAACATCAATCGGCTCATCCCACGCTGACGCTAAACGACGCTGGGTAAATGACGACGGGCAAACAAACGTTGCGTGACAAGGCAGATAAAAAAGGCCACGCGATGGACATCGCAAACACGGACCCGCAATCTTTAGGTCTCATTCAGCGACGCCCAGCAAGGATGGGCGATAACCTCACAGTGCCGACGCTTCCCCGACACCAAGCGCCGAAGGAGACGACCCGTAGCGGCCAACGTCTCCAGCTAAGAACCCTCTTAGAGAGTGGTAACTATGAGCCTTCAAGAGAAGGCATCCCTGTCATGATGAGTAGTCTGCTGGCTGTATATCTGCCTGCCTTTGGGTGTCGTGTGTCCGAAGCTCATCGCAACCAACAACAAACAAAACGAGAGGAAGTATAATTATGTCGAATAGCGCAAACAATCGCGAGCAAAATGCTCGCGTCGCCCCAACTCCCAACCAGATCAATCCAGGAGCCGCTAAGGCCAGTGACTTCGTAATCGAAAATCGCGACGGCGGCCAGTGTGGAGATACAAAGGCCGAGCGGGCTGCGCTTCTAGCAGAGGCGGACAGTGATGCCAAGACCAGCCTGCGAGCGCCGGTACCGGATCGTAACGAAGTGCCGGTAGATCCGTGGGTGAAGTAATGACCAGAAAATCAGGACGTAGAAAACTGCATGCTGCCGTTAACGATCTCAGCTCGGAAACTGTAGCCGCGATCGTGCGGCAAAACTTCCCGCGCGCTAAAGGCAAGCGTATCGACCAACTGGCCAAGGCTGTGATATCTAACGCGCACCGCCAGGTCTCGCCACGCAAGCCGCAGCGCGGGTAAAACAAACCCGTAGACCGATACCGAAGCCGCATAGGGACTCAGCCCCGTGCGGCTTCTTTTTTTCCTTTACCCCAT
>JBAWBG010000231.1:0-13668 GCA_049589695.1 Candidatus Sulfotelmatobacter sp.
GCACGGTTCTTAGAGGGCTGGGCGGGAGCAATCCCGCCCGGCTACTCGACCGCGATTGGGGTTAGTTTGGCGCGAAACCGGCGCAGTCCGAAACGCCCGTCCGAGCCGCGGCCAAGCGGGCGTGCACCCGGAAGAGGGCGCAGTGGGAAGAAGACGCGAAGCCTCCCATGCATCAGGAGTTGGTTCTTCTGTAGACTGTTGATTCCGCAAAGAAACTGAGTTGTGGACTTTATATCCTAGAACTGGGATAATCGAATGGCGCGATGGACGAGGGTCCCTGGCGAAAAGCCTTTGTTTTGGGTCGGGTCGGCAAAGGACGATCTGCTGGAGTTTCCCGAGGCGGTACAGGACGACATTGGCATCGCCTTAAGTGTGGCACAGTTTGGTGGAAAGCATTCAAAGGCGAAGCCGTGGAAAGGAGAGGGTCCGGGAGTTCTTGAAATAGTAAAGGACCACAGAGGCGACACCTATCGTGCGGTGTACACCGTGAAGTTTGATCAGGCTCTCTATGTTCTTCACGCTTTTCAGAAGAAATCGCCGAAAGGAATAAAGACGGCCCAAACGGACACGGAATTGGTTTCGCGAAGGCTCAAGTCGGCGAGCGAGGATTATGAGGCGAGATATGGCAAACGGAAAAAGCAGTGATGCAGTGGTTGCAAGTACAGGAAATGTATTTGCAGATCTTGGCCTACCCGGTGCCGAGGAAAAGCAAACACGAGTGCGCTTGGCGGTCGCTATCAATCAGATCATTGAGGCACGTCACCTATCGCAGACCGCGTCGGCGCGCCTACTCGACATCAATCAGCCCAAGATTTCTGCTTTGGTGAATTATCGGTTGGAGGGTTTTTCCGTGGAACGGCTGATGCATTTTCTCAATGCGCTTGACCGTGACGTAGAGATCGTAATCAGAAAGAAACCCCGGTCGAAGAGGGCGGCAAGAATTGTGGTAACGGGTGCACAGTTGTCCCATGTCGTCTGAGGCCGTTTGGTGATTCGGCGGAGCAATTCTGTAAGCGCTTCACATGCCGCTTCAGCGGTCCGTACAGTGGCTTATGGATGTCGGATGAGTCTGGATATTTCGGATAACCGCGCAGCGCAAATTCTTCTGGGAACATCTCGAACGCTTTAACCACGATGTCTTCGTACTTGAGCAGCTTCGGTCCGCCGCTCAACTTGAACATGGCGACCAGAATTTTCTGTGGGCGTTCTTTGCTCGTCGGGCGTGAAGTCATCTGTGGTGAGTGAGATGGTATCGTGGCGGCCTGTGAAAGTAAACGGAAAAAATCGCTTACTCGTACCGGACGTGCGGCGGGCATGGAACCATCGGAGTTGCTATTCCTGCGGGTGGGCTGTCCTATACAATTTGCTCGATAGGGCCACTACTACAACGATAATGATACCGTATCACTATAAGACATCTCGTGGCTGACGGCAAAGTGGACTGGAAGGCTGTGGGTCGGCGCGTCCGCGAACTGCGAGGTCTGTACACCAAGCAAAAGGACTTCGCAAAAAGCGTCGGGGTCAGTCAGAACTATCTGTCAGTGATTGAGCACGGTAAGGCGGAAGTCGGCGCTGCCGTTCTGCTTCGGATCGGTCGCGTTGGAGGAAAATCGTTGGAATGGTTATTGACTGGCGACGAGCGCTAAAGTTGAGGCACGATTGTAGATTCGTCTTCGCTGGTTCCGCGATGAGTTGGTCGAAGAGCAGCCAAAGCTGAATCGGTATGCCGACCGGAATGTCGACTTGGTGATCGAATACTCGCCCTAAGTCGATGGACGATGAAGGTAGGTACGCACCCACTCTGGGCAACTAAAATCGCCGCAGAGTCACGACGGGAGGGCGTGGTTGCGCTTGTTTGAGGAGAACAGCACGTTCGTCGAACACAATCCAAACCTCTGAGAAAGTGATAGCAGCCGCTTTTCCGCTCGCATGTAGCTCTGTACCTGCTCATCATCAATAAACGAAGATCCACCTATGACAAGAGCAGTTTGAGCTTTCAGTGCCAGGGGATATTTGTCTTGCTCTTTGAGGCGGATGGATTCCTCAATCAGCCGTTCGTCTGAGGGAGTCCACGCCGTACGGTGTACATGGACGGTCAAACCTTTCGCTGGATGGACGCTCACACGGCGCACAAATTTGTGAAGAGTAGGCGAGAACTCGGCAATCTCTCTCCATCCCAGCGACCAATGTTCTTTCAATTTGTTTTGAACCATTAAATTTGCACATTGAGTCGCAGCGGCCTTCGGAATCTTGCGCAGAAGACCTTCCTTGCCAAGACTGATACCTACTGTGCAATGCTGTAGTCCGCGTTCCGCGAAAGCAGTTGCCAAGCGGTTTCGGAGAGACTCGACGTTCTTAATGTGACTTCTCAACTCAAGGTGTTTGTTCGATGGAGCCGTGACAACCTGAATCCGATACGGTGGGTAGGCATCAGACTTGCTGAAGAGTTCGACATCTATCGGTTCATTTCTGTTTTCAAGGTAGTAGACGGGGTCTTTGGCGTAATAATCAGTGGCGTTTCTTCGGTTCATCTCTCGCGCGACATACAGGCAAATCCTGACTTCCTCCGCTTTTTCTTCAAACTGTCTAGCATTGAATGTCTTTTGGGACACGGTTGTTCTCCCGTCGGGTCTATTCCAGCATAGCTGTAGTGATATTGAGCCACTCCCAATCGAGCGAGTCGCGGCAAACAGGCTTGCCTGCCTGACGATACCAATAGCCTGCGTTGCCTTGGTCGCCTTCCTTCCGATGCAAGTAGGCATGGACCCACGAGCCATCCTTGCCTTCGTCCTGTTGGGCAGATTCGTGCGCTCGCGGCCAATCGCCCTTGGCATCCCACCATAGCCCGGCGAGCGCGTGCGTGAGTCCGTCTGGTGGCTCGGATGCGGCGAGTGATTTACGAAAATCGTCCAAGGTCATGTTACTTCTCCACCATGCTTCATGGATGCGGTGTTGTTCAATTTTACAAAGACATTGTCAGCTTTCCGCATCATGGGGGTCCTTTGATCCAGAATTCGACTCTACTTCGGGAAATGATGCGGTGAATCGTGTCTACAATGGTAGTAGTCACAAGGAGCGCGTGATGTGCTAGTCATTCGTCACAAATGGACAAGTTGGGATTCCGGGCCTCTCAGCTACGCGCAACCTACTGTGCTCTTCGATGCTATGCCACGTCAGCCTGACGGTTCCACGCACATTACAGAATTGAGTGAATCGGCGTTGGTTCAGTGGATGGTGAAGCAGGCTAGAGCAAAGGTTTTCAGCGAACTTGGGATGTCACACTCCGCGCTGTATCGGTGTGAGGTGTTGGAACCTTTCTATAGCCACACGGAAGGAGACTTGGATTTGGTGTTGTGGGAAGGAGACGCACCACAGGAAGCTGTTGCGGTCGAATGCAAGCGCGTAAAGGTGAAGACCCTTGACTCGAACAGCGACAATGTCAACAAGCTGGAGGATGTCACCCAGGGGGTCAGGCAAGCCAATCGGCTATATGACAAATTCGCCTTCTTTCAGACCTATTTAATGATTATGACCGCTGTAGATGCGTCTCGTCAGGACGAGACGAACATACCGTGTCGCGGCATATCCTCCACTCGCTCTCCTGATTATGGCGAGACAGGGACACTGCGGAAAATCGTTGAGTTTCCCGAGCATGACACCCTGAACCCTAACATCGGCATAATATTCGTCGAGTTCGTGCAGCCGTCAGAAGTGTCGTTCGAGCGCTGTGGTTCGCTGGGTTTTTATGTCCACCGAGCGGCCCAACCGCGAATGCAGTTAGAAAATGTCACTAATCGGCTGCTTACGTTGATTCGATAGTTTGCGAAAAGCGGGAGTTACGGGTTATTGGCTCTGTAAGAGCGGCACAATTTACCAATATCGGCATTTGGTTTGAGTCTCTGGAACTTGGTTCCACAATCCAGCGCGCCGCTGCCGGAACGGGTTCTGCCGCAATTCCACACGACAAACGATTCCTCAGCGGATTCCCGATAATGTTTGTGCCGTTCTCCCCAGATCGAGTGGTTTGCCGCTGTGCCGGGTTTCCTCTCATTCCAAAAAGTTCCATAAACGTAGCGAGACTCTTTCGAGTAGAGCCCATCTGGGTCAAGAGTGGGCAACCGACATTGCCGCCGCCATTTTTTTCTATTCTCCGCTTTCCCTTTAGCTGTCATACCGCTCCAGGATATTGTAAAAAGTTATTGAGATGAGTATCCCCTGTTCACTCGATACGCCTCTAACCCGCCTTATCCGTCAAGTGAACGTTTGTCAGTAAAACCAGTGAGACCCTTCCCCAAGGTTACGAAGGCTTTTCCAGCAAGGCGCTTCTCGTTGATCGTTCCTTTCCACAATGCTAGGCTCGGAAGAGGTGGGAACTCCTTACTTCAATTCTGTGAACGCGGCTGAGGCTGCCGGCGCGCGGGCGTGGCTGCACTCAGCGACGGCGGAGGTGTGGGCCAAGTTTTTTCTGGCTCTGGTGGGATTAGGGCTAGCCTTCGGGGCGGCGTTGTTTTCGACGGCTTCGGGCGAGGCGGGACATCTTTGGGCGTCGGTGATTCTGGCGTCGGTGGCTCTTTTGATGGCGGCTTTTGTGGGACTGGTGACAGTGCCGTATCTGGCACGGCGTGTGGCGCTTGAGCGGCTGCGGCAGACATTCCACTATGAGGTGACGAAGGCCGGGGTGGTTTATGTGCTGGTTACGCTTGTGATCGGCATTGCGGCGCTAAACACGGGAAATAATTTGCTGTACATTGTGGTGGCCGCGATGCTGGCGGCGATTCTGGTTTCCGGCGTGGTATCGGCGCTGGTGCTCCGCGGGCTGCAACTGGACGTGCGGCTACCCGAGCACGTTTTTGCCGGGCGTCCGGTGGTGGGGCGCATTGCGCTGCGCAATGCGGGGCGCGCTCTACCCTCGTTTTCGATCCGCGTAGTGCCGGCGCGCAAGCAGACAAAAGTACGAAAAGAGTGGCGATGGGAGCCGACAACGTTCGTGTTTCCGCTGAATCGGTCTCCACAGAATCAATGGGTGCGGCTCCGCGACTGGAGCGTGCGGCGGGTGCAGATAGCAGCCGATCCGCCGGGCATTTTCGAAGGCATGGTCTACTTCCCGTACCTGCCTCCGAAAGCTGAGTTAACGGCCGATCTGGAGTTGTGCTTCGAGCGGCGGGGGCGTTATTGCGAATCGAGTTTTGGCGTGGCCACGCGGTTTCCGTTCGCCTTCCTCACCAAGACGAGGCATGTGGCGCTGCAGCGCGAGATTCTGGTCTATCCGCAGATTGATGCGCCCAGCGAGCTGTTTGAAATCCTGCCCCGGGTGCGTGGAGAGTGGGAAAGTTTTGTGCGCGGGCGCGGTTCCGATCTGTATTGCATACGGGAGTATTTGCCGGAAGATTCGGCGCGCCACGTAGACTGGAAGGCTACGGCGAAATCCGGCTCGCTGAAAGTGCGTGAATTCAGCCGCGAGGACGAACGCAAGCTTTGTATCGTGTTTGACAATCCGGCTGTTGGAGTAATTTCCGAGGCGGCTTACGAATGCGCAGTGAATCTGGCTGCGTCGCTGGCCTGGCATTTCTCCTTGCAGGACGCAGAGGTTTCATTCCTGGTGGCAGGGCAGGAACGCGAGCAGGAAGTTCACGAATTCCTAGGGCGCTTGGCCGTCATCGAGCCCTATGCCGGCCCGCGCGAGGGACAACCTCTTCGCGCTGATATTCTTCGAGAAATGAGTTTGGCTGGCACGGGTGAATACAACATCGTGCTCACGGCGCGGACGCCTGAGAGTTTGGCCTCGGAGTGGCATAACTCCGCGTGTTTCGTTTTTCTTGGGGCAGACGGCGCTGCGGTCAAGGAGACAAAGCGCGTCGGTGTATTGTCAAGATAAAGTAACGCCTACCATCTGTTTTTTCTTTCCGGAATGACGCGATAGCCAGATTTTTTCTTTTTTCCCCAACTGTTTAGCTCTTCCCATGCATCTGATTTGGGCATATACTCGGCCCCCGGTATAGCTTTTGGGGGTGCTTAGAGGGGAACGGCCCGGGAGGATCCAATGCGTATCTGTGATCTGATCAAGAACCAGGAAGTCTACGAAGGAGAGCTCGGCCAAACCGTTCTGGAAACTGTGCGTGCCATGGTGGAACGAAACATCGGAGCCGTTCCGGTTCTGCATAATGGCAAACTTGTGGGAATCTTTTCCGAGCGCGACCTGATGAAGCGGGTCGTGGCGGAGGGCTTGGATCCTCGCTCCACCTGCCTGGCCGAGGCCATGACCGACGATCCCTTAACCGTCAACATGCACGAGGAACTGGAAAGCTGCATGGCTTTGATGCGGCGGCACAACTTCCGTCATTTGCCCGTTTGCCATGAGGGACAACTGGTGGGAATAGTATCGCTACGCGACATCCTGCTGCACGACTTGAACGAGAAAGACGATGAGGTGCGCATGATGCGCGCTTACATCCACTCGGTCCCGGACGCCTAGAACACCTCATGAGCCGAATGGCGAAGGCTTAACTCAACGTGTATGCGCACCCTGGGTCTGAAAAATTCTTCCCGGAACGGATTCGAGATATAATCCCTCTCGATAAGATGAGAAGGACCCGTTCAGCCTCCCGCTCTATCCCTCGCATCTTTTGCCCGCTCGGCGAATGGCACAAAGGTAACGTTACTTTAGGTTACCTGAGTACATTGAACACCTGCGTTAAACGGTTTATTTTCTTTTAGTCTAGTCAGAGTGCCTCTATCGCGGAGCTCGTTTCTTTTCATTCGTTTGTTGCAAAGATCTGGAGTGTTTTTGTTGCCATGAGCGACCAGTTCAAGACGATCTATTACGCGCTGTGGATTGCGCAGCCGGTCTTCGTAACGGGTATCGCCGTGGCTATGTTCCGCCGGGCACAGCATCGGCACTTCAAGTATTTCTTCGCCTACATCATCGCGCAGCTTCTCAGCTTCAGCATAATTTTTCCGATTCGCCACAACTACTCCGCTTTTTTCTATGCCAACTGGATCAGCACCGCGATTAGCGTGGGGCTAGGTTTCAAGGTGATTCATGAAGCCTTCCTCGACGCATTCCGACCATTCCACACCTTACGAGACTTGGGCACAGTGCTGTTCAAATGGGCCGGACTGGTAATGCTTCTAGTTGCGGGAGTGGTGTCGGTCTCCACAAACTCCTCCGATACCGTTCCTTGGGTGCAGGCGATTCTGACTGCCGAACGGTGCGTGCGTATTATTCAGGTTGGGATGGTTCTCTTCCTGTTGTTTTTTGCCCAATACCTGGGCGTAAGCCGGCGCCAGCATAGCTTTGGTATTGCCCTGGGTTTTGGCTTTTTCGCCATGGTGGAACTGTCGCTGGTGGCCTCATGGGTGGGGGAACATGTCTCCCCACGGTCCATGGAACTGGTCAATATGGCGGCGTACAACTGCACGCTGCTCATCTGGCTCGGCTATGCTCTGGCGAAAGTTACGGCGCGAGAAGCTCCGGGAACTTTACTTAGGCCGCAACGCTGGGAACAAAGCCTGACGGACATTCATCATCCGTTCCCCTCCGATTCGTTGATTCCAATGTTCGAAGGGATGGTGGATCGCGCGCTGTCGCGAACTCAAGGGCCACCTTCTGGCACAACGCAGGAGGTTGCAACCAACCCAAAAGCTGCGGCGGCCCATGCCGGAGGCAGTCCTACGAGTGGTCTCGGTTTTCCCGCAATCCCAGGCGACAGAGCCGCGCCGAGGAAGTAAGTGGCATCGGGAAGAGTTCCAAATTCGATATTATTTTGATTTCGTTTGTGCGCTGCGGCGCGATTCCGGATTTCGTAAATTTCGCATCCACCCGCTGCTATCTAGAGGGCACGCTCAAGCTTTCGGCCTTTAGGTTATATTTTCGTAGTTAAACTACTGACAAAATATCAGTTATTGCGCCAAGACATGTGGCGAGCGAGTTGCTGCCATAACTACAGAAGTTAATGTAGGGGAATTTCCGTAGAAACGCTTGACTTGTGCTTTATAATGCGTCACCGCGTCGAGGAAGCACGACTTGGAATACTAGGCGTGGTAGGAGAAACCCATGAAACAAGCATTCAGGATCTCGATCCTGATATGTGGACTAGTGGGCACCTATGTATCAGGCACCGTTCCGCAGGTTCCCGCCCCGGACGGAGGCCCGATTCTAGTATGCCCACCTCAACAACAACTGCAGGGTAGATGCGCTCCTCAGTATCCACCGATGATGAGGTAGTTAAACGCAGGACAGCATTTAACTGCAAGATCACTAAAGTAACCTGTAGTAACTTGGGCCGAACCTAGGGCTCGCAATTTTTGGGCTGACGGAAACTCATACAAACCGTCAGCCCCGTTTTTTTGTCATTTCAGACCAATCCTCTAGGAAGATTGTTTGTTAATTGCAGAATCCACCGCACGGCGCAACTCCACCGCGTCCCGGATGGGTGGCTGGCAGGCAAATCCCGAACACAGCACCGCAAATGCTTTCCCGGATTTCAACTCAGGAAGATGTGGAATAGTGGCGGCCAGCGCGGGAGGAAGATTTGCCGCGACAGCCTGATTCGCGGTCAGCCTGATAACAGCCTTATTGAAAGCGAAAGCCGTATTGGCAGATGCGGCCAGAGCGTCCCCCGCATCGTCCGCCTTATTTTCAGAAATCACGACGACCTGCACCGGACTCTCGAGGAAGCGAGCCACAGCGATTCCATAGGTTGCGGCAAAAATTCCAAATTGACCGACGATTCCGGCGAAAGTTTCGAGCGTCTGCTCCGCTTTATCACGGTAGGCGGCGTCGCCGGTGTAATCATGCATTCGCATCAAGGCGATCGCAGCCATGGGATTGCCTGCGGGAGTCGGCGAATCTTGCAGCGGCTTGCGGCGCGTTGACAGCACTCCGTGGCCGTCGTTGGCTGGTTCCGCGTCAAAGAACCCTCCCGATGTTGGATCAAAGAATTTGACAATCATCGCGTCGGCGATGGCGTGCGCGAATTTGAAATAGCTTAGGTCGGCTGTTGCTTCGTAGGCGTCGAGGCAAGCCAGGGCGGTTGCGGCATAGTCCTCGATCAGCCCTGTGACTTCCCGGTGAGGAGCGTTCGGATCAGAATAAGCGATTACGTGCAAGAGGCGCGAGTCTACGGGTGTACTCCCGGCGCCGCGGTTTGCCGAATGCTGCCAAGCCTTGGCTAGAATCCGGTCCAGCGATCGCAGAGCAAAACGTCGCGCGTCAGCCAGATTGAGTATCTTTGCCACTTCCAGATAGGCGGAGACGCACATGCTGTTCCAACCCACATAAACTGTCTTGTCGACATAAGGGGTTTTCCGCTGCAGGCGTGCGGCGTACATTTTTTTCTTCGCGGAATGCAGAAGCTCCTGAACACGCTCGCTGCTTAGATTCATGCGCCGTGCAATCTCGTCCAGTGGAGCGCGAACGTAGAGCACGTTCTTTGCTGGGTTGTGATGCATTTCGCCGACTTCGTTGATGTCATAGTGCAGCGCTGCAACCTGCGCTTCCTCTTCGTTCAGGACAGCGCGGGTTTCTTCCAGCGTCCAGGTAAAGTAGTCGCCGTCGTCGTCCATGGAGATGTCGGCGTCTTGCGAAGCGTAAAAACCGCCGCGCTCACGATCGCTCAGCCATTCGTCCATCCAACGGATAATGTCCTTTGCTATGCTGGCAAAGAATTCCGAGCCTGTGGCTTGAAATGCGTGCACGTAGTTCTTAAGCAGTTCGGAATTGTCGTAGCACATCTTTTCGAAGTGCGGGACAACCCAGCGCTCGTCGACCGAGTAACGATGAAATCCTCCGGCCAACTGGTCGTAGACACCGCCATGGGCCATGTGTTCCAGAGTGGTCACGATCAAATTGCGTAGGTTGTCGTCTGCATCCCGGGCATATCGCTCAATCAACAGATCCAGCGCGGAAGGATGCGGAAACTTCGGCGCCTGCCCGAATCCACCGTGCTGCGGATCAAACATTTTGAATGCCGATTCCTGAATTGTGGCAATGATGCTGGCTGAAATCCGGCCGCTGCGGCCGGCAAAAGATTCGGCCTGCGCGATGGTGCTCTCGACCATCTTGGCCTGTTCCATCACATCGCCATTCTTCTCTTTGTATGCGTTGGCGATGCTGAGAAGCACGCGCCGGAAACTCGGACGCCCGTAGCCATCATTCGGGGGGAAATAGGTTCCGCCATAAAAAGGCTTGCCATCGGGAGTGAGAAACGCCGTGAGCGGCCATCCGCCTTGCCCGCTGACCGCGCTGATCGCAGCCTGGTAGCGGCTGTCGATATCGGGACGCTCGTCTCGATCCACCTTCACCGCGATGAAATGCTCGTTCACAATGGCGGCGACTTCGGGATCGTCGTACGATTCGCGGTCCATCACATGGCACCAGTGGCACCACACTGCGCCAATGTCGAGCAGCATCGGCTTGTTCTCGCGTTTTGCGGCAGCGAATGCTTCGTCGCCCCACTCGTGCCATTGAATTGGTTGATGCATGGCGGAGCGCAGGTAGGCGGAAGAGGCGCGGGCTAGGGAGTTTAGGGTGGCGGTGGTCATTCTCTACAGTCTAAACGCTTCGGGCGATTGAAGTGAACCCTTCCCCGGCTTCTAACTTGAAGGCAGCCGTTTCGCGATCGTGCAGTACAAATCGATCGCCTCGGCAAGTTGCTGTTTGTCGATGAACTCGCCATCAGTGTGTGCAACGTGAATCGATCCTGGACCGATCAGCAGAGGTTCGCCCCAATTTGTTAGCGCGGGAATATCGGTGGTGAATGCGGCAATCATCGTGGGCAAACTATCGACCGTGCGCAAGCGCAGGAAAGGGATTTCGAGCGGAAAGTCAACTTTCACCTGATCGCCGGCAGTCGCGAGAATTTGGCTCCGCAACTCCTGCGACGGACCGATGAGACGATAGAGCAAGTCTGCGTGCGCGTGATCCGGAATCACATTGGGCGCGCGACCGCCTTCGATCAATCCGATGTTTAGTGTACAGGGACCAACCTGCGCGTCGGTCGGTAATGGCATCGCTCGCAGCCGCGTGAGAGCCGCGATTAGCTTGTCGATGGCTGAGTCTCCAAGTTCAGGATACGCGGAATGCGCCATGCGTCCGGAAGCGGTGACTTCCGCGCGCAGCGTTCCTTTAGAAGCGAGTGCGATGCGATTCTCGGTGGGCTCGCCGTTGATTAGATACTTGCACGCGCGCGCGGGCTGATTTGCGGCGTAGGCATTGGCGACTTTCGCGCCCAGGCTATCGCGCTCTTCTCCTACCAGGAACAGCAGGCCGACGTAGATTCCTTCTCTTCTTAAGCGCTCTGAAGCGGCGATCTGCGTGGCGATGATACCTTTCGCATCGCACGAGCCGCGGCCATAAATACGCGCTGCGTCCTCTGAAGAAGGGAAGAACGGAGGAACCGTATCCATGTGCGTGGAGAAAACAATCTGGGGATTCGGCTGCTCGGACGATGTGGCGTAGACATCAAAGCGATCGTCTTCCACCTGGATTTTCCGCGTCTGGTAGCCGATGCGGCAAAGCTCTCCGTAAAGATAATTTCCAACCGCGGCTTCGTTGCCCGAGATGGATTCGATGTCGACGAGTTGGCGAGTGAGCGTGATGGCGTCCATGCCAGAAGGATAAACTACGACCGTCGCAGAGGCGGCGAGTTGAGTGCATCATGTAATCTGAACGTTGTGATCGGGCAGAATTCAACCATACGGTCGCTCTTTCTCGACGGTCCAGTTGGACGGCTGGAGGCGCTGCTGAATGCGGGCGCCGAGAACGCGACGCACGCGGCCGTTGTTTGTCATCCCCACCCAGTGTTTGGCGGCACGCTACACAACAAGGTAGTTTTTCACACGATGAAGGCTCTGAATAGTTTTGGCTTTCCCGTGCTGCGCTTCAATTTTCGCGGTACCGGACTGAGCCATGGCGAGCATGACGAGGGCAAAGGCGAGGTGGAAGATGTTCGCACTGCTCTCGACTGGCTCGATGCTGAATTCCATCTGCCTCTGATCTTTGCTGGATTCTCTTTCGGTGCGGCAGTTGGGCTACGGGCGGCATCTTCGGATGAGCGGGTGAAGGCATTGATTGGTGTGGGCGTTCCAGCAATTCCGGTGGCCGCAAGCACGGAAGAGGCGCGCGTATATTCGTTTGATTTTCTGCGCGATTGCGTAAAGCCCAAATTGTTTGTGAGCGGAGGGCGGGACCAGTTTGGTCCACGCGCGAAGTTGGAGGAATTAGTTGCGTCGGTGCCAGAGCCAAAGAAATTGGTTGTAATCGAAGGCGCAGATCATTTTTTTGAAGGAAGACTACGCGAACTGCGCGAGGCAATTGAAGCCTGGGTGCGGGAAACAATCGTTAAGGAGCCGTCGACTTAATTCTTGCCCATGTCCGATGCAATCGATGAAAGCCGGGGTTCGGTGTTTCGAGAGATGCGCGAGAGCGCGCGCCAGATTTTTCTCAAAGCGGTGACGGAGGCTTCGATTGGCAAGGGATTTTCCCGGCAGGTTCACTGTGAGCGGGGGGTGTTGCGAATTTGCGAGGATCTTTACGATCTTCATTCCTATTCGCGCGTTGTCGTAGTCTCCATTGGCAAGGCCGGACATACGATGGCGGAAGCGCTGGCGCAGCAAGTGGGCGAGTCTGCGCTGGAAGGGATCGTGGCAAGTTCTGTCGATCCTTCGGCGCAGGTGCGTGGCTTTCGTTATTTTCGCGGAGCCCATCCAACGCCGAATGCCGAATCCGTGCAAGCCGCAAAGGCCATTCTAAAAATGCTGCAGACACAAACTGCGGCTTCGCTGGTTATTTTTCTGCTGAGTGGCGGCGGGTCGTCGCTGGTTGAGACGCCTATCGATGATGAAATTTCCCTGGACGACCTGATCGCAACTTACTGGGTGCTGGTGCATTCCGGCGCACCCATTGCCGAGATGAACGCGATTCGTAAACATCTTTCTGCAGTGAAAGGTGGACGGATGGCGCAAGCGGCGTTTCCAGCGCAGCAGGTTTCGCTGCTGGTTTCTGATGTTCCGGACAATACTCTGGATGCGCTGGCCTCTGGTCCAACCATGCCGGACTCGACCAGCGTCGAGGATTGTTACGGACTCGCGGAAAAGCACAGCTTCCTGGCGCAACTTCCGCGATCCACTCGCGAGCTTTTTGAGCGCCGAGCGCTCGAAGAAACGCCCAAGTCCGACGATCCGGCATTTCATCGTTCGCGTTGGTGGGTGATGCTTTCGAACCAGACGGCTGTGCAGGAGGCGAGCGCAGCGGCCGAGCGCGCCGGTTTCAGGGTGCATGTGGACAATTCCTGCGATGACTGGGACTACGCGCGTGCCGCCGAATATTTGTTGGAGCGACTTCGCGAGCTGAAGAAGAACTGCGAGCGCGTCTGCCTGATTTCTGGTGGAGAAGTCACGGTGAAGGTTATGAACGGCGGCGTTGGCGGGCGTAATCAGCAATTCGCGTTGGAATGTGCGGCCAAGATCGTTGGAGAGAACATCACCGTGCTCAGCGCGGGAACGGATGGAATTGATGGGAACAGTCCGGCGGCGGGAGCAGTAGCGGATGGAAGCACGGTGACTCGAGGGCAGGAAAGCGGACTCGGTACCCGTGCGGCGCTCGAGAAATTCGATGCGTACCCATTTTTTACGGTGCTGGGGGATGCGATTGAGACCGGGCCAACAGGG
>JBAWBG010000232.1:0-4863 GCA_049589695.1 Candidatus Sulfotelmatobacter sp.
CATTTATCTCGACAACAACGCCACCACTCCGGTTCTGCCGGATGTGTTAGAGGCCATGCGTCCGTATTTTGGCGAGCACTTTGGCAACGCGTCGTCGATTCATCATCATGGGCAGGAGACTCGCGCAGCGGTTGAGCGGGCACGCGATGCGGTGTCGGCGCTGCTGGGTTGCGGGCCCCAGGAGATTGTGTTCACCTGCGGCGGAACTGAAGCGGATAATCTGGCGATTTCAGGATTGACCAGCGAAGGCGATCACATTATTACTTCGAGTATTGAGCACCATGCCGTGCTGCATGCCTGCAGGCATCTGGAGGAAATGGGATGCGAGGTTACTTTTCTTCCCGTGGATCGTCGCAGCGTGATTGATCCCGATGATGTGCGTCGCGCTTTGCGGCCTAATACAAAGCTAATTTCGATCATGCTGGCGAACAACGAGACTGGAGTTGTGCAACCGGTGGAGAAAATTGGGAAAATTGCCGCGGAGGCAGACGTCTTTTTTCATACTGATGCGGTGCAGGCGGCAGGAAAAATTGCCATTGATGTGAAGAGAATCGGCTGCGACGCGCTTTCGATCTCTGGTCACAAGATGCATGCACCGCAGGGAGTGGGCGCTCTTTACGTGCGCAAAGGAACGCAACTGCAGCCCCTGTTTTACGGCGGACGGCACGAGCGTTCGCGCCGCGCTGGGACGGAGAATGTGCCTGGCATTGTCGCGCTGGGCAAGGCCGCGGATCTGGCTGCGCAAGGCTTCGAACGCGGCGACGATAAGAAAATGTCAGCATTGCGTGATCGCCTGCAGGAGGGAATTATTGCTCAAGTGGAAGAGGCTGGCGTAAACGGTGAGGGCGCGCCGCGGGTTCCGAATACGACGAACATTTATTTCGACCATATCGATGGGGAAGCGATGGTCATTTCCCTCGACCTGAAGGGACTGGCTGTTTCTACCGGCGCTGCGTGTTCCTCGGGAGCGATTGAACCGTCGCATGTGCTTACGGCAATGGGCTTGCGTAGCGATCACGCTCGCGCCAGTATCCGCTTCAGTCTGGGCAAACAAAATTCGGAGGAAGATGTCGACTTCGCGCTCGCGCTGGTGCCGGAGGCGGTGGCGCGGTTGCGCGAGTTGTCGCCCGCATATAAGAGACAGGCGGTTCATTCGTAAGATGCCAAATTCTCAAACGATAGCCGTAGCCATGTCGGGCGGTGTGGATTCGTCCACCGTTGCGGCGATGCTTCGCGCAGAGGGGCATAACATAATCGGCTTGACGATGCAGCTCTGGAACCAGCGGCGAATGGCTGGACATGAGGGCATGCCGGAGCACGTTAGCGGGCGCTGTTGCTCGCTCGATGATGTTTATGATGCTCGACGCGTGGCTGAGCACATTGGCATTCCTTATTATGTGGTGAATCACGAAGAGCGATTTGAGCGCGATGTGGTGCGTCCTTTTGTCGCGGAGTATTTGTCAGGACGCACGCCGATTCCGTGCAGCCTCTGCAATAATCACTTGAAGTTTGATCAGTTGCTCGTTGTCGCGCGGCAGATCGGCGCCGATTGTGTGGCTACCGGTCACTATGCGCGGGTTGAATATGACGATGCCTGCGGACGCTGGCTGCTCAAGCGTCCGGCGGATCGCAGCAAGGATCAGACGTATTTTCTCTTTGGATTGACGCAAGAGCAATTGAGTCGAACGCGTTTTCCTTTGGGCGGGTTGACTAAGCCTGAGGTGCGCCAACTTGCACGAAAGCATGGCCTCGCGCTGGCGGAGAAACCCGATTCGCAGGAGATTTGTTTTGTGCCGGGCGGCGATTATAAGCGCTTCATCGATGCTTATCTCGCCGAGAGTGGCGAGAGCTTGCCGGATACTGCGGGTGAGCTGGTTACGGCAAGCGGGGAAGTGATCGGCGAACATGGCGGCGTGCACAACTTCACCGTGGGCCAGCGCAAAGGATTGGGCGTGGCTACGGGTTCGCCGCTCTACGTGATCCAGATCAACGGAGCCGATAAGCAAGTGGTGGTCGGCGGCAGCGAGCATCTTTATTCGCGGACGCTGCGCGCGCGGCGAGCCAATTTGATTGCGGTCGATGACCTGGGCGAACCCATGCGTGTGTCCGTCAAAATTCGCCATCGGCACGAACCAGCCCCAGCCATACTGGAGAAGGCCGGTTGCGGCGAGGTGTTGGTGTCCTTCGATGAGCCTCAGCGTGCTATCACGCCAGGCCAGGCGGCAGTTTTCTATGATGGCGACGTCGTGGTGGGCGGGGCTTGGATCGTCTAAGACTGCTCGAATGCCTGCTTCTACGGACAAGTTAAATGACAAGTAGCAACCCGCCCTCTGCTGAAAAATCCACGGTTGGCCGAACTCCGGGCACCAGGAAGAACGCGTCTTCCTGGATGCTGGGCATTTTTATCGGTGCAGTTCTTGCGCTGATCTTGGTAGGCGTGCTGTGGTTGTCGAGCGGGCTTGGCCTAGCGCACTTAATGGGATTTTTTCGCGGTGGGCCGACTCGGCTGAACGTGGATCAGCCAACAGTGGTTCGTCAGATTCAAAAGCTCCAGCGTCTCGAAACCGTGAGCTATACGATGGATAAAATTATTTCGGGAGAGCACCCGAACGCCTATTTGCCGAAGTTTCTGGCGGGTGATCGGCTGCTGCTGGTGGTTCACGGAGAGGCCGTGGCTGGCATCAACCTGGCGGCCCTGGGACCGTCCGATGTGGAAGTTAGAGGGCAAACAGTTTCGATCCACTTGCCGGCAGCGGAAGTGTTCAGCACAAGAATCGATAACGCCAGAACGAGAGTATATTCTCGGGACACTGGCTTGTTCTCGTCTCCGGACCCTAATCTCGAAAGCGAAGTCCGCGAAGAAGCGGAGCGTCAGCTTCAGCAGGCCGCATTGCAGGACGGAATTCTCAAAACGGCTTCTGATAACGCGCGAGCGACGATCTCTGGAATGTTGCAGGGATTTGGCTTTCGCGAAGTAGATATTCGCTAAACCAAGATGCTTTACTGTTTCTTCGAGGCCAGGGATTCGAGGAAGGGCTGGCCGCGATCTTTCAGTTTCTGCTCCAGACGCGCAGTGCAATCACAGCCACTGCAGGCCCAAAGCTCGGTACCATTCTGGTCGCGGCATTTGCGCCGGTCGTGAGCGTCCTGCACCTTGGTGAGATGGAAATATTCTTCCCAGTAAGGGCGTTCTTCCTGCAGGGGCGTAGGACAATAGCAGACTTCCACCCAGCGAACGGTTCCATCCTCGCCGACACGGGCTTCGCACATATTACGGAGGTATTCGCCTTCGGCCACCGAACCTTCGCCAAGCTTTTCACTTTCGATTGCATGGAGGAGATTCGTTGCGCAACCGGATTTCATACGGGCGTGAACCAGATATCGCATCGCAATGACACAAGGAAGCAAGAACTGTGGACTCGGCAAACCAAGCCGCCGCGCCCGGAAGAATCGCTAGATAAACATTTCGTCCTGAGGTACCGCTCGCCGCGGGCTCCGACTGTCGCCGTTCTTGCGACCCTTATTTCCCAAAAAAAACTCGACACCTGCAGTCACGCCGCGGACGATACCGGAAACCTGCCGCACTGGTGACACCACAGTCTTGGCCACCACGTCTGAGGTATGCTCCACGCGATCGAAGGTACGGGTCAGCATTTCATCGGCGCGAATCACCTGTAAGCGGGCACGATCCATAACGTCGCTGACGGTCGCATCGACTCGTTGAATTTCAGAGCGGACAGTCGCCGACGTCTCCGCTAAATTATCAGCCACGACGTTTACTTTGGGCCGCAATTCCACGAGCGCGTCGACAATCTGCAGAATCTTCGGATGCAGCTGCACCAGGTTGTCAACGATCTTATCGACCTTGGGGCGCAACTCAACCAGCATTGCATCCGTGGAATTTACAATCGGCAGAGCCTTAACTTTCAACTCGGCCACTTCACTCTCGAGCTTGGTAGTAGTCTTTCGGACTGCCACATACAAACCTACGAGTATCCCCGCTTGCAAAACCACAGCAGCCGCAGTCACGGCAATGAAGATCGGAACGAGATTTTCCATCATAGAAAGCTCCTAGGAGAGAGCCCAAAGTAAAACCGTCTTTTACACACCCTTCGGAGGCGCTGTTTCTGTCGTCGCCTCCTGATAGGCTTGTCGACCCGCTTCGTATGCGGCTTTGAACTGATCCTTCTGCTGGCTCACCACATCGCGACCTTTGTCGACCCAACCGGAAGCTTGCTCACGAGCCTCGCGCGCTCTGGTACGAACGTATTCGCGTCCCTCTTCTGCGCGGGCTTTTATCTCTTCGCGGGTTTCGCTTCCCGCTCGCGGGGCATAAAGTACTCCGACCAAACCGCCCACAGCTAGACCCGCCAAAAACCACACGAAGCTGCTGCCATCGTGATCAGACATAGAAAACCTCCTCGATAAGTGCCGCATTACTAATGGGATGGTAGCACCCACATACTGGAAATACAATTACGGCAGAACCCCTAAGAGCGCATCCGCGAGACCGCACGCCATCGGGAATTCGCTGCTCGGGAAGTGGATTTATTTCTGAGTAGGATTGGCCGGTGTTGGCGTGACCGGCTGAGTCTTGACCGGGGCTGATTTTTCTCCCTGTAGAACGGAGCGAGGGCCTTCATGTTTGATGGCGTTGATAGAAAGGGTTACCGAGGTCAACATGAAGATAACGGCAGAAATTGTGGTGGCCTTGGAGAGAGCTGTAGCTGCGCCGCGCGGGCCAAATGCTGCCTGGCTGCCCTGGCCGCCGAAAGCGGCTGAGATGTCTCCGGCTTTACCGCTTTGGAGCAGCACAACAACGATCAAAAACAAGCAGACGATTATATGGACGATGGTAACGAG
>JBAWBG010000233.1:0-25593 GCA_049589695.1 Candidatus Sulfotelmatobacter sp.
AGACTTGGAACCGCGGCTCGCGAAGATTTATTTAACCCGCGCGGAGAAAGTAGTCTTCGTGCACGGAGATGCCGATGTTGACTTTCAGTATGTGGCAGATGTGATCGACGCGGCGCATCAGGCGGGCATCGATAGAGTAGGGCTGCTGACGATGGATCGAGGAGTGACGGGAGAGTAGAACCTCTGCAATTCTAATTTCTCGCCCGATTCTTAATCCAGATGGGCGTCCCCAGAAATCCGAAAGCTTCGCGGATCTGATTCTCCAGGAATCGCTGATAAGAAAAGTGAAGTTTCACCGCGCGATTGGTGAATAGCACAAACGTTGGTGGGGCGACCGACGCTTGCGTCATGTAGAGAATCTTCACGCGCGAGCGCATGGGAACTGAGGCGCGCTCAAAGTCCACGGTTTCGATGAAGCGGTTCATGGCGGATGTGGAGATGCGCTTGCGGCGTTCGGTGGCGACCTGCTCGAGCAAGGGGAAGATTTTCTCCGTGCCCTTGCCAGTGTGGGCCGATATAAAAACGATAGGTGCGTAATTGAGAAATTTGAGATCGTAGCGCAGGCGCTCTTCGTACGCGGCGCGGTCGCCGGGGCGTTTGCTTTCGCGCATGCGCATCGCCTTCGATGGCCTGCCAGGTTTTATCGCTCCGCTGCTGACCAGATCCCATTTGTTGACCACGATGATCATCGAACGCCCGCTCTCATGGGCATACCCGGCGATTGCGGCGTCGAGTTGGCTGACACCTTCGGTAGCATCGATGACCAGCAGCGCAATGTCGGCGGCCTCGAGATGTTTGCGCGCCATCACGACGGAAAGTTTTTCCGCCATCAGATGAGTCTTGCCTTTGCGGCGAATGCCGGCCGTGTCGATGAATCGAAAGCGCCGGCCATTGTGTTCGACAATTTCGTCGACCGCGTCACGCGTAGTGCCTGGGATTGGCGAAACGATCGCACGGTCGGAAGCTGTCAGGCGATTCAGCAGAGTGGACTTGCCCACGTTCGGATGGCCGATGATGGCAACCTTAGTCTCGTAAACTGGCTGAACATCGGTGGTTGACCCATCTTCTGCCTGAGATGATTCTTCCTGTGCTTCCTCGGTGTCGCCAGTTTTCTCCGTGGTGAGATCTTTGCTCGCCGGCACCACGTCCAGAATTGCATCGAGCAGGTCGTCGATCCCACGCCCATGTTCAGCGGAGATAGGAAACATCTGTTTGATCCCGAGCCGATGAAACTCATCAACGATGTTCGCCTGCTTTTCTGAATCGGCTTTGTTGACCGCGAGAAACAGCGGACGTCCCGCCTTCCGCAGCAATCGCACCAATTCAAGATCGGGCCCAGCAAGTTCGGCACGCCCATCAACGACCATGATGATGGCAGCAGCCTCGTCGAAGGCGACTCGCGCCTGGCGAAAAATCTCCGATGGGATGAGATCCTTTTCTTCGGGAAGAATTCCGCCAGTGTCGATGATGCGGATGCGGCGACCGCGCCACTCGGCGTCGCCGTAAAGACGGTCGCGGGTAATGCCAGGCTCGTCGCCAACGATGGCGCGGCGCGAGCCCACGATGCGGTTGAACAGCGTGGACTTGCCCACATTGGGCCGGCCGACGATGGCGAGCGTGGGAACGCCGGCTGCGGTGGTGGCGAGAGTGCTGGTCGAGTTGTAAGTGGGTTGGCTCAAAATGAACGGGCAACAATGCTGGTGACCGGGAATGTTTATTATAGAGACTCCTGTGACTTTAAGTTCCCAGCCCGCCTCTTCCGCAACTCCCCCACGCTCCGCCGGCGGCGGAAAGGACGCTTCGAGCGTTCCTCATTCAACCCTTTACCAATTCTTCGCGCCAGGCGGAGTGCTGGCTGGCACACATCCGGCCTACGAATTCCGCCGCGGACAATTGCAGATGGCGCAGGCCGTCGAGCAGGCCCTGGAAGAGAAGCGGCACTTGATTGTGGAAGCTGGCACCGGCACGGGAAAAACGCTCGCCTATCTTTTGCCGGTGATTCGTTCCGGCAAGCGAGTAATCATTTCGACCGGCACAAAGAATCTGCAGGAACAGCTTTTCTATAAAGACATCCCCTTCCTGGAGCAGGCGCTGTTCGGCGAATCGTCTTCCGGCTCGCGGCTTTCGGTTTGTTACATGAAAGGCCGCAACAATTATCTGTGCCGCAAGAAGCTCTACGACCTTACGGATCAACCTGTGCTCAGCGGGCTGGAAGAGATCGAGCAATACCGCGCAATCTCCGCGTGGGAGAAAACAAGCTCGACCGGCGACCGCGCGGAACTTGCCGAATTGCCCGAGGCCAGCGCTTTTTGGCACAAGCTGGATGCGCGCGCCGATGCCTGCATTGGGCAGAAATGCAGTGAGTGGGAGCGCTGCTTCGTTACCGAAATGCGGCGGCGCGGGATGGAGAGCGACATTATCATTGTCAACCATCATCTTTTCTTTGCCGATCTTGCCATCAAGCTGCAGGCCGAGGGCGCGCCTGATGCGGGGATTCTGCCGGAAGCCGCGGCGGTGATCTTCGACGAAGCGCATGAATTGGAAGACGTGGCAGGAAATTACTTCGGAATTTCCGTGAGCAATTTACGCGTGGAAGACCTGGCGCGCGACGTGGAAGCGTCGATGCAACATAACCGGATGCTGTCCGCGTCTCTTTCTGGAGCGCTGGGAAGCTTACGAGAGAAGTCTCAATTTTTCTTTTCCCTATTGCCGCCGGGCGACGGACGATTCGCCTTCGAAACCCGCCGAGAATTTCTGGAAGAAAACGGCGACGAGTTTCTGGCGCTGAATCAGTCGCTGACGCGGCTGGCCGGAGAATTGGAGGCGCTGCCGCAGAAGCCGGAGGAAATTTTCAACTTTGTCCGGCGCATACAGGAACTTCATGTGCAACTTGGGTTTGCGCTGGAATCGGATGATCGCAATACCGTGTTCTGGATCGAGCGCCGCGGCGGACGCGGGCGAACGAACTCAGCTCAGAGACACAAAGACACGAAAGAAAGTCTCCCGAATCGCCAAAATGTTTTTCTACAGGCCACCCCAATCGACGTCGGCCCCATCCTGCGCGAATGCCTTTGGTCGAAATTGGATTGCGCGGTGCTAACGTCCGCGACGCTCGCCGTCGGCGGAGGTTTCGAATATATTCGTCAGCGGTTGGGGCTCGAACACGCGCGTGAGTCAGTCCTGCCTTCGCATTTCGATTATGAAAGTCAGGCGCTGTTTTATGTACCGCCAGATCTGCCCGATACGCGTACTCCACAATTCACGGCGAAAGCCGCGGAACGTATTCGCAAGCTGCTGGAAATTACGCGTGGGCGAGCTTTCGTGCTTTTTACCAGTTACGCGCAGATGAATGACATTTACCAACGCCTTCTGGGCGAACTGGAGTTCCCCATACTTCGCCAGGGAGATGCGCCAAAAAGCGCACTGCTCGAGGAGTTCCGGCTCACGCCGAATGCCGTGCTGTTTGCCACTTCTTCGTTCTGGCAGGGCGTGGACGTACAGGGCGAACAGTTGAGTTGCGTGATCATCGACCGGTTGCCGTTCGCCGTGCCCAGCGATCCGATAGTAGCCGCGCGCGTGAAAGCAATCGATGCCGATGGCGGCAACGCTTTTTTTCAATATCAAGTTCCGTCAGCGGTGATCACGCTGAAACAAGGCTTCGGACGGCTAATCCGTTCGCTGCACGACCGCGGCCTGCTGGTGCTGCTCGATAACCGTATTCTGAAAAAACAGTACGGACGAGTCTTCATCGAGAGCCTGCCGAATTATAAGAAGACTACGGACTTGCGCGTGGTGGAGGAGTTCTTTGGAGGGGCGTCCTGAATCGATCTTCAGCGCAAGAGCCGCATACCTGCCAGGGTTGCCGCTTTGTGATCGAATGTGACCGTGTATTGGCATTCGGCAGCGTGGGCGCTTCTCTCGATTAAGCAGTCCGCGAAGTCCGCGCTGCCGGCGCTGAAAGCCCGCAATGCCTGCGAGACGATTTCCGCCCGCTCGATCACGAGTTCCTTGCTGCGCAGGAGCGTTTCCAGAATCGGTTCAATTTCTCCTTTCCGAAAGCGGTAGGAGATCGCCAGCACCCAAACCAGTTCCGTGATGACAATCAGTGAAAGGAATCCGGGTGAATCGGAAGACAGGGAGTTCATCACTCTCATCGCGGCAGCAGTTTGGGTAGGTTCGTCATGGGTAAGGTAGCGAACCAGAATATTTGTGTCGAGGCCGATCATTGCGGGGCCGATCATGGCGCGGACAATCATTCCGAGGCCGATCATGGCATCGCCAACTATCGGGAGCGGGATGCGCCCTTTGCTATGGCAGCGTTCATCTCCTCAATCGATACTGGCTTTCGTTCCTTGCGATAAAGCAGGCCGTTCAACTCTCGCACCGAGCGGGTCGCAGCCATAATTGCAAATTGCCCATGTTCTATCTCAACAAACTCGATACGGTCTCCCGCATCGACCCCTAAGGCCGTTCGTACCTGCACGGGAATGGTGATTTGCCCTTTCGAAGTTAAAGTGGCTGCAGCCATCGTGTCCTTTCCGAATCTAGAACTCCTTACATTATAGTAAGGAATTCGGAAAAAGGCAAAGCTGCGGCCGCTTCACACGTACTCCCGTTCCGCTCTTCGGATCTCTCGATATCGCTCAAAAACTTTCTTGTCGCTCTCCAGTCCCAGCGCAGAGCGAATCGAACTTCCCCGAAACGTATGGAGCAGCATCTTCCAGCCGCGCAGAAGTACGAACCCCGGATCGTGCCGCAAGGCTGCGGGAACGTGATGAACCTTCATCCACCGCTCCGCTTTCCAGCGCATGAACTCGATTTCCTCGGCTGGCAAGTGTTCCGTTCGGACCACGGCGGTGGTGCCGTCATATTCTTCGAGGTGCTCATTCATGATTAGCCCTTGATCGCGGAATTCTTTTGTCATCGGCGTGCGCGGGTAGGGGGTGGGATGTTGAATGTAGGGCCAGTCCACGTAACGGCGCGCGAATTCAAGGTTGGCTTCGATGGACTCGCGAGTGTCGCCCGGACTACCAACGATCAATCCACCGACCACAAACATCTGGTTGCGGTGCAGGTAATCGATAGCTTTGAGGGTGGCGTTGCCGGTATTGTGCCCGTTGGTGCGCTCGGTATTCTTCGCCGAGGCTTTCAGAAATGCCAAATCTCCTTCCAGAATGTTTTCAATGCCGAGAAAAACGTAACGGAATCCGGCGCGCCGCATAAGCGGAGCGAGAGTCTCCCCGTGATTCGCAATGGCTGAGGTCATAGCCTGCACAAAGTAGTCGATCTTGTGCAGGCCAGCGGCGATGATCGCTTCGCAAAGAGCTTCGAAGCGCTTCACATTCAGAGTGATGTTGTCATCGACCAGAAATATAGTTCGCGCGCCGTGATCCCGCGCGTCACGAAGGTCATCCAGGACACGGTCGAAAGAGTAGGTGTGGAAATTGCGGCCGCGCATTTCGATGATAGAGCAGAAGCTGCAATCAAAAGTGCAGCCGCGCGAAGTCTCGATCACATCTACCTGACGGCCGAGCAGTGTGTATCCATTCAACACGCGCGCATCGCGGTTCGGCAGACGGATTTCTTTATCTTCGAGCCGGTGAGGCGGACGCGCGGGATTATGCACCCAGCCCTCGCCGTCATGGTAGGAAAGTCCGCCGATGCGATCGAAACCGGAGCCGGCTTCAATTGCCCGCAGCAATTCTCGAAATGTGACTTCGCCCTCGCTGCGGACCAGATAGTCGACGCTCATATCCTCATAAGCTTCGGGCGCGAGACTGGGATCGTATCCGCCTACGACGACTTTCACCCCAGGCCGAAGGGAGCGGATCAGATCGATAATTCGTCCGGCCGTTCGGCGCTGAAACGTCATGATCGAGAGTCCGACGACTTCGGGCTCAATCTCGCGCACAAGTTTGGTAACCGTTTCGCGAACCCGGCGATGAACCAGGATCAAGTCAGCCACGGCCACGCGGTGATGGGGATCGACATTTCCCGCCAGTGATGTAAGCGCGCCGTTGGGCATTCGAATCGCGACTGGGGGCATATGCTCGAAGGAATCGGGCATAGAAAGCAAGAGGACGTTCATCGGACCTGTCCTTAACTGCGTCGTTCTGATCCGCAGCGCGGGCAACCCCAGAAGGCGACGCGAGGTGGTTGCATTGTACCGCAGCTTGCATCTGGAGTGCTTGGACGCGGATCGCGCTCCAACGTCCATAACTCCAGCCTAGTATTTGTGTTCTTCTGCCATTCCCAGGCTCGGCAACACTCCCACTGCTATTCCCGACGCCTCTCCCTGTACGTGATAGACCCGCTCCGTAGCTTTAACGAAGTCCGAAGGCTTGGCGTCGGGAATGTTAACGAAAGTCTGAGGATTGCGATCAGTCAGCGGAAACCACGAACTCTGAACCTGCACCATGATGCGATGACCGCGGCGAAAAGTGTGGTTTATATCTTGCATGTGGAAGTCAATCTCCTCGACTTTGCCCGGTGTAAATGGCTCAGGCTTTTCGAAACTGTGGCGGAACTTTCCACGGAACGGCTCGCCACGCACCAGTTGCTGATACCCGCCCATTGTGAAGGATGGCGGAGGCACGTCGGTGCGCGGCTTCGCTTTGTCCTCAGGCTTGGCTCCGTCGAACTTGCTATCGGGATAGTCGTTCGGATAAACGTCGATGAGTTTCACGTCCCAATCCGAGTCGGTTCCGGTCGTCGAAACGAAAAGTTTCGGAGAGATAGGACCGGCAATGGTGACATCTTCCTGGAGTACCGGCGTTTCGTAGGTCAGAACATCCGTTCTGGTAGTCGCAAAGCGCTGGTCGGAGAGCATGTATTCCTGCGGCACCTCGATCGCAGCATAGTCCACAAAGGGGACGGGCTTGGCGGGATCGCTTACATATTCATCGAAGGCGGCGGAATCCGCGGCGGGAGGATCGAACGACAATTCGCCACCAGCATGAAAATACAGAGTCTTGGCCTCGGCTTCCTTCGGGGGCCACGCCGAATATTTTCTCCATACATTCGTGCCGGTTTCGAACACGTAGGCCTTCGGAAGTTTCGCGTCGCTGCTGCCTTTCAAATACTGCTCGAAAAACGGGAACAAAATGTTCTTGCGATAATAGTCCCCTGTATTCGAGGCGAAGTCGACGCGCCCCAGGTGATTTCCATCGTAACGGTACCAGCCGCCATGAACCCATGGTCCCACTACGAGGGCATTGAAGATTCCTGAATTGTTCTTGTCGATAGCATGGAATGTGCTGAATGGACCTTGCAGGTCTTCGGCGTCGAACCATCCACCTACTGTAAGCACGGCACAATGAATGTTCTTCATATGCGGCGCCAGGTTGCGAACCCTCCAGTAATCGTCGTAAGTATCGTGGCGCATCTGGTCGTCGTAGAGAAAACTTTTGCCGTCAAGGTATTTCGAAAGATTGCCGATCGGGCCAACATTCAAATAAAAGTCGTAGGCGTCTTTCGTGCCGAAATCGAAGGGCGTGGGCGTTTTCGGCGGAAGTTGGGGATTCTCCTGCGGCTTGAAAAAAGCATAGAAGCCGAAGTTGGCATCCAGCATGAAGGCGCCGCCGTGATACGCATCGTCCCCCATAAAAAGATCGGTCATGGGAGCTTGTGGCGAAGCTGCTTTCAGCGCCGGATGCGAATCGATGATGCTGGCAGAGGTGAAAAATCCGGGATAGGAAATGCCCCAGATTCCGGCGTTGCCGTTGTTGTTCGGGACATTCTTGACCAGCCAGTCGATGGTGTCGTAAAGATCGCTGGAGTCGTCCACATCCTGTTTGGATTTCTTGTTGTCGATGTGCGGACGCATCTCCACGAAAGTTCCTTCCGACATGTAGCGGCCGCGCACGTCCTGGAAAACAAAGATGTATCCGGATTTGTCGAAGTCAGGCGAAGGGCCGAGCTGCTTGCGATAAAGGTCCACGCCGTACGGGGCCACGCTGTAAGGCGTTCGATTGATCAAGAACGGATAAGAATGCGAACTATCTTTGGGCACATAAACGGACGTGAACAGATGCACTCCGTCGCGCATGGGAATTCTGTATTCGTACTTCGTGTATTGTTCTTTGACTTCGAACTCGGGGACTTCCGGTTTGCTCTGCGCGGCGAGGGCGGTGATGAGGGCGGAAACAATCGAGAGGGCTAGAACCCAGTTGCGACGTAGCATTATCGCTCCTTGACCGATGAAAGCCGAATAGCAAACTACAGGCGCGCGCAGCCCGGCGTCAAGCGTAACGGAGGCAGTGAGCGGTACAATAGATGTTTTGGATTGACGACTGATCGCTGGGGAAAGAATGTTCGAAGTCACAGTTGACGATACTTTCGCGGCAGGTCACTACCTGCGCAATTACAAGGGCAAGTGCGAAAATCCGCACGGGCATAATTACAAAATCCGGGTCACACTGACCGGCGCCGAACTCGACAAGGCCGGTCTCTTGCTCGATTTCAAGGATTTGCGCGAAGTGATGAAGCATGTGATCGAGCGGCTCGATCACCAGATGATCAACGACATTGAGCCTTTCACCGTCATCAACCCCTCAGCGGAAAATCTGGCCAAGTATTTTTATGATGAATCCAACACGCGGCTGAAAAGCGTGACGAATGGCCGCGTGCGGGTGAAGGACGTGACCGTGTTCGAAACCGACACTACCACTGCGAAATACTCGGAGTCGTAGAGACGCTGTCCGGTACGTTCTGCCCGCAACCAGGCCGGCGAGACGCCGGCGCTGCCTAAGAATGCAGATAACTGAAATCTACAAATCGCTTCAAGGGGAGTCGACCCACGCTGGTCTGCCCTGTGTATTCATACGGCTTACAGGATGCAACCTGCGCTGCTCCTGGTGCGACAGCGAATATACGTTTCATGGCGGGCGGAAGATGACCGCCGAACAAGTGATGGACGAAGTGAAGCGCCTTTCTCCGAACGGCGGATTGGTTGAAATCACTGGCGGCGAACCTATGCTGCAAGAGCGGGAACTGCTGCCGCTCATGGAGAAACTTCTGGAAGAAAAATATCGAGTATTGCTTGAGACCAGCGGAGAGCGGCCGTTGGCGAGGGTTCCCGCGGAAGTCATCAAGATCGTGGATGTAAAGTGTCCTCACTCGGGCGCGCCCAACACTTTTCTCATCGGTAATCTAGCAGCACTCAATGCGGGCGATGAAGTGAAGTTCGTGCTGAGCAACAGAGCCGATTACGAATTCGCCCTCGAGTTCGTCCGCCGACACGATTTGGCCGAGCGCGTGAACGCAGTGTTATTCTCGCCGGCGTTTCGCAAAGATGCCACCGGCGCTCGGGATAGCTCACATTGTCTGCTCGATCCGCAGGAATTGGCCGAGTGGATGCTCGCCGATGAAATTCCAGCCCGTTTAGGGCTTCAACTGCACAAATTCATCTGGGATCCGGCGGTAAAGGGAGTGTAAAAAATTGCTGATTGCTGGTTGTTGATTATAAACCTCACCACTTTGCAGTTTTGAATCAGCAATCAAAAATCATCAATCAGTAATATTCAAGCAGGACATGTCGCACCCAGGAAAAACCCGGGCAATCGTTCTCTTAAGTGGAGGAATGGACTCCTGTGTTTGTGCCGCCCTCGCCGCCCGCGATCATCAAGCCGCCGGCTTGCACGTGAGCTACGGGCAGCGCACTGAACAACGCGAGCGGCAATCTTTCCTGGGGATTTGTGACCGCTTGCATATCCGGGAGAAGCTCATGGTGCGAAACGAAGCTCTGCGCGCCATCGGGGGCTCTGCGCTCACCGACGAAAAGATTGCCGTGCCTGTCGGACCTCCTTCTGTTGAAGCTGCGAAAGATCGTGAAATTCCGGTCACTTATGTGCCCTTTCGCAACGCGCATTTTTTATCTGTCGCAGTCAGTTGGGCCGAAGTATGGGGAGCGGAGAAGATTTATATCGGTGCTGTCGAAGCCGACAGTTCCGGCTATCCCGATTGCCGGCCGGCCTACTATGAAGCTTTTAACGACGTCATTCGGGCGGGAACGAAGGAAGGGAACATTGAAATCGTCACTCCACTCATTGCCATGCGCAAAGCGGAAATTATTCAGCTCGGCCTTGAACTGAACGCTCCATTGGATTTAACTTGGTCATGCTATAGCCGGGAAGACAAAGCGTGTGGCCAATGCGATAGCTGTATATTGCGCTTGCGGGCGTTCACGGCAGCGGGAATCGACGATCCCATTCCTTATGCGGAAAAAGCAATTGTTTGAGTTGTGATTGTCATTGTTGAATGAGAATCAGGTTAAATGAGAATCAGGTGAAAACCAGGTTGATTGAAAACCAAGCGCCGCTCGCATCGATTTCAATTCAACAATCAGAATTCGATATTTATTAATCCAGTAGGCCGGGAGGCCACGATGAAGAGGCACTTCGCAGTATTCACCCTTGTTTTTTCAATGCTGGGACTATGCGCGACGCTGATGTTCGCGCAGGGTGGTTCAGGAACAGTCAAAGGCGTTTGCAAGGACATGGATGGGAATCCGATTGTCGGGGGAATCGTCGTTTTCGCCAATCAGGACAATGGTCAGAAATACACACTTAAGACCAACAAGAAGGGCGAGTATTTTTCGCTCGGCGTCGGGCCGGGCAGCTACAACGTCACCCTGTATAAGGATGCCGAGGACCAGAAAGCTAACAAGGAAATGTTTCACCAAAACAAGTTTCAGGTCACGTTGGACGAAAACACACTCGACTTCGATCTTAAAAAGCTGGCTGGAGAACAGGCCAAGGGCCAGGGTCTGACTCCTGAACAGCTAAAGGCTCAACAAGAGCAGCAAGAGAAACAAAAGAAAGAAGTCAACACGGTAAAGTCGCTGAACGAAAAGTTGGCGGCGGCCAAGGTAGCCTCCGATTCCGGCGACTTTGAGACGGCGATTGCCGACCTGAATTCGGCGAACGAAATTGACGCTACTCGCGATCTCATCTGGTTCAAGTTGGGTGACGCCTACCGGATGTCGGCCAATAAACAGACTGATCCCACGGAAAAGAAAAAGCGTCTCGATTCGGCGGTCGAAAGCTACCAGAAGGCAGTGCAACTAAAACAGGCTGCCACTAATGACAAAGATCCAAATGCCACTAAAACCCTGGCAGCCTATTACAACAATCTCGCCGAGGCTTATGCCAAGGATGGCAAGGTCGACGATGCGGCAAAAACTTACCAACAAGCCGCCCAAGCCGATCCCGCGGGTGCCGCGCAGTATTACTACAACATGGGAGCGGTTCTCACGAACGCCGGCAAAGGCGATGAGGCCATCGCAGCTTTTGATAAATGCATCGCAGCGGACCCCAACAAGGCAGATGCCTACTATCAGAAGGGCGTTAACCTTATCGGGAAGGCGACTTTACAGGGCAATAAAACCATCGCCCCGCCGGGCACCGCGGAGGCCTTCAACAAGTATCTGGAGCTGCAGCCCACAGGTCCCTACGCGGACGTAGCCAAGCAGATGCTCGCCACGATCGGCGCCTCGGTGGAAACCAAATACGGTAAGCAGAAGACGTCCAAGAAATAGAAGATAACCTCGCAGCTTGCGGTGATTGAGGGCGGCTCACCGAGCTGCCCTCATCACTTTTGCACCCTCCACATTACCAAGGGCTATGTACTTACTGGCCTAACGCTTCTTCGGTTGACAAGGTAGAGTAGTACATCGAGTTGAGTGCGGTTCTCCGTTCTGTGGTGCGTGCAATTCCCTAAAGTTCATTTTGAGGATGGAATGGCAGCACCTGGAACTTCGGCAATTTCTGTTTCTCTGGAAGGCTATTCCGGTAGCGGCAAAGTGGCGACGCCGGATTTGCTTGCCGCTATGTTGCGCGCCGCGGAAAAAATCAGCGACCTGATCTTTTCTCCGGGCCGGCCGCCCCAAGTCCAGGTTTACGGCCAGCTCATTCCCGTGCAAGTGCCGGGACTTTCAAATCTTACTGCAGATGACACTCGCCACATCGCCGCGGACCTGATTGGCGACAACAAACAAGCGGTTGCAACCCTGCGAGAACAGGGCTCCTGCGACGTGTCATTCGGATTGCCTGGCGTGGCGCGTTTTCGGGTAAATATCTTCATCCAGCGCGGCAGTTGCGCGGTTGTGATGCGCGTTATCTCTACGCTCATTCCGGACCTGGCCTCGCTTGGATTGCCCGCCCACCTGGCTGACGTTGCCAAACTGCGCGACGGCATTGTGCTCGTAGCCGGACCAGCCGGCTCCGGCAAATCATCCACTCTTGCCGTACTTCTCGATTGCATCAATCGCGAGAAGTATTACCACATCATCACCATTGAAGATCCCATCGAGTTTCTGCACAATCACAAGTGCTCGACGATTCATCAGCGCGAACTTCACAGCGATACTCCAAGTTTTGCTCATGCCCTGCGTTCTGCACTGCGCCAGGCTCCGAAGGTAATTCTGGTCGGCGAAATGCGCGACCGGGAGACCATTGAGATTGTTCTCGAAGCAGCCGAGACCGGCCATCTGGTTCTTTCCAGCCTCAATACCATGGATGCGACCAAAACGGTGGAACGCATCGTCAGTTCGTTTTCGCCCGACGAACAAGCGAAGGTGCGAGAACGCTTTGCCAAGACGTTCCGGTACATCATCTGCCAGCGCCTGCTGCCGAAAACCGATCGCAGCGGCCGGGTCCCAGTCGCCGAAATCCTGAAAGCAAACCCGCGTACGCGGGAGTGCGTGGAAAAAGGCGAGCGCGATAGTAAAACTTTGCTCGATGCCATGAAATCCGGCGCCACCGAAGGCATGCAACACTTCGATGGCGAAATTGCCCAGTTGGTGCGCGACCGTGTTGTCGATCTCGAAACGGGCTTATCGTTCGCCAGCAACGCCACAATGCTGGGTCAGGAACTGGTCCGGTAGGGTTCCGAAGCGGCCGCCGCTCCGGCCCGCTCTGTAACCTCCAGCTGCTGTAGTGGAGAAATCCGCAGCGCGTAGCCGGCACGTTCCACTATCATCTCCGCATGGCCGCACCGCCCACGTACGCTCTTGTCCTAAGCTTTGAAGACGCACGCCGCGTGGTCGAAGACCATGCATCGCTCCTGACCCCCGGCGGTCACGAAACCGTTGACCTGCTCCATACGGCAGCAAGGATCCTGTCTGAGCCCATCAGTGCCGACCGCGATATCCCCCCTTTTCCGCGGTCGACTCGTGATGGTTACGCCGTGCGTTCGGCCGATCTGGCGCAGCTTCCCGCCAGGCTGGCGGTTATCGGAGAGATCAAAGCGGGCCCGCAGCCAGCGAACGCTTCGGCTGCGTTGAATCAAGGCGAGGCATTTTCCATCATGACCGGCGCTCCCGTGCCGCGGGGCGCCGACGCCGTTGTAATGGTCGAGCACGCATCGCCGCAGAACGAGCGCGTCACAATTTCAAAGGGAATTGCTGCGGGAGAGAACATCGTCGCACAAGGGGCCGAAGCCAGATCTGGCACCCTGTTGCTGAGTCCCGGATCACGGCTTAACGAAGCCGCAATCGCGCTTGCGGCCTCGGTCGGCAAATCGCGGCTGCAGGTTTTTGTTCGACCGCGCGTCGCGGTGCTTACCACCGGCGACGAAATCGTCGACGTCGACGATGTGAAAATCGGCCCCACTCAGATTCGAAACTCCAACAGTTATTCGCTAGGTGCGCAAATTCAAGAAGCGGGCGGTGAACCCGTACTGCTGCCGATCGCTCCCGACGAACCACGGCGTCTGCGCGAATTGATAGAACAAGGCATGCAAGCAGATTTGCTTCTGATGACCGGCGGCGTATCCATGGGTCGCTACGATCTGGTGGAGCAGGTGCTCGCCGAAATGCACGCCGAATTCTTTTTCACCGGAGCAAAAATTCAACCCGGCCGTCCTGTCGTATTCGGTCGCGTCCCATGTCTCGCGGGCGCTCGCACGAGTGCGGGAGCTTCAGCTCCGCCTTCGCACAAATACTTTTTTGGTCTCCCAGGCAATCCAGTCTCAACTATGGTGACGTTCGAACTATTTGGCCGCCCGGTGCTCGAAGCGCTGGCCGGAATGTCGTCCCAGCCGCTTGCGTTCCTACATACTCGGCTGAAATCCGAAATCCGCGTCAAGCCGGGCTTAACCCGATTCCTTCCCGCGGTTCTTTCCGGCCGGTACGACAGTGCCCAGGCAGAGATAGTTTCCTGGCAGGGATCCGGAGACATTGCCGCCCGGACTCGCTCGAATTGCCTCCTCGTGATTCCACCGGATCGTGAGCACATCCTCGCCGGCGAATGGGTGGCGGTCTTGCTCCGATAGAGACTCTATTTTGCACTCTCGCGCCCGAGACACAACCAACGCCGGGCTGCCTCCCATGTAAGATAGAAGTTTCGCATGCCGAAGAAGCTCTCCCATTACGACGATTCCGGGCGCGCCCGCATGGTCGATGTGTCCGGAAAAAGCGCCACCAGACGTGAGGCGGAGGCGAGTGCGTTCGTCCTCATCAACCCAGAAGTATTGAAATCTCTGCCGCAAAATCCCAAAGGCAGTCCGCTTGAGGTAGCCCGCATCGCCGGAATCATGGCTGCGAAGCGCACCTCCGAATTGATTCCTATGTGCCACCCTCTGCCTCTCGCGCTCGTTGATGTGGAGATGACGCTGTGCGAGAATGGCGTCGCGATCAGCAGCAAAGCAGTTACGACAGCCGAAACCGGGGTCGAAATGGAGGCCTTGGTCGCTGCTAGTATTGCCGCCTTGACGGTGTACGACATGATAAAGAGTCTCGACAAAGGAATCGAGATTCGGGAGATTGTTTTGCAACGTAAGAGCGGAGGCAAGAGCGGAGAATATAAGCGGATGAAGCGGGACCTCAAGTCAGGCCAGGTCAACTCCAATGGCGAATGACGTCAAGCTGCTTCTCGTCGACGACAATCCGATGGTATTGGGGATGCTGGAGCATGCGCTCGCCTCGTTTGCGCGGGTGGTTTCGGCAGGCGATTCCGCGGACGCTTTGCTGAAAGCCGTGGACGACCCGCCGGATCTCGTCGTTTGTGATTACCGCATGCCCGGGATGGATGGAAAGCAGTTGGTGGAGAAGCTGAAGAGCCGTCCCGCGACGGCGAATTTTTCCGCGGTGCTGATGGCGAGCCGCGCGGACATCGATGAGCGTCTATCTCCGCAGGATGCCGCTGATGATTATCTGGCAAAGCCCTTTTTCCTGAAAGAAGCCACACGGCGCATCAAGCGCACGGTAGACCGCATCGCGCTGGAGAAGATGGCGAAGACGGCGCCCTCCGACGGCGTAGTCCGCGGGAATCTTTCGCAGATGAATGTGATCGATCTGATGCAGTCGCTGGAGATGGGCCGCAAGAGTTGCCAGCTCAAACTGAATAACGAAGGCGAAAAGTGCGAAGTCTTTTTTGTTGAGGGACAGGTGAAACATGCGACCTACGGAGCTTTGGTGGGAGATCAGGCGGTCTTCAAGGTTCTGCGCTGGACGGGCGGTAACTTCGAGCTTAACTTCGAGGGCAAGACCGATCAGGAAACCACGCAGCTCAATACGCAAGGTCTGCTGATGGAAGGTTTGCGTCTGCTGGATGAATCGCAGCGCGAGGGTGGCGACGATGCGGCTAGCGAGAGCAGTGACAATAACTCGAGCGCCGCTGCCAGCGCAGACACAGCCGCTAGCGTGAGTGCCAACGCGAGTTCCTCCAGCGGCAGCAGCCGGCGTACCGAAGAGGAGGATGATGTTCTCCTCGACAACTAAGGCGAATTTGCCGGAAAATTTCTCCGCCGCTGTGGTTACGGTCAGCGATTCGTGCGCGCGAGGCGAGCGCGTGGATGTTTCCGGGCCGGCGGTTGCAGAGCTGCTGCGAAAATCCGGCTTTCGTGTAACCGCAAAGCAAATCGTGCAGGACGATTCGATGCAGATTCAGAATGCCCTGGTCCATCTGGCACTGGAAGTGCGATTGATCGTAACCGCGGGCGGGACGGGCATTGCCGAGCGCGACGTTACTCCCGAGGCAACGGAAGCGATTTGCGAGCGCGTGATCGACGGCATGGCGGAGCGCATGCGCAGTGAGGGTTACAAGAAGACTCCGTTTGCGGCATTGAGCCGTGGAGTTTGCGGCGTACGGGGCAAAACAATGATTTTGAATTTGCCCGGCAGTCCCAGCGGCGCAGTGGAATCCCTGGAGGCGGTACTGGAACTGATTCCTCACGCGCTGAACTTGTTGGACGGTAGGACCGAGCATTCATAGCATTTCTATCAAGAAACGAAATCGCTTGCGGTTTCCATCCCCACGCACACCAATTCTCCTTTGAAAACTCTGGGACACATTCTCGCGCGGTATACAGCATGGATTATGCATTTGCTGGGGCCGCTGGGAGTTTGGGGTGTGTTCGCGGTCGCATTTGCCGATTCGGCGCTACTGGGAATGCCGGTGGATGCAGTGGTTGCGGTGTATGTTTATCGCGATCACCGTCATCTGTTGTTTTATGTGTTGCTGGCTTCGCTGGGTTCGACGCTGGGCAGTATCCCACTTTATCTCGTGGGCTACGAAGGCGGCGAGATCGTTTTGCGTAAGCGGATTTCGGAGGAGCGATTTTTGCGGATTCACCGCTCGTTTGAGCGGCATGAGTTTTGGGCGCTGATGTTTCCAGGAATGCTGCCGCCGCCATTGCCGTTCAAAATTTTTGTGTTGGCAGCGGCGGTTTTCGAAATGAAGTTCCGCGATTTTCTGGCGGCGATTTTTGCGGGCAGATTTGTGCGATTTCTGGCGGAAGGGTTGCTGACCTTATATTTTGGCCCCGAGATCATGGATCTGATGGGGAGAATATTTCGGCGGCATTTCTATTGGGTGCTAGCTGCGGTCGTGGTGGGAGTAATCGTATGGCTGGCGCTGCGGCGTCGACGGAAGCAGCCAGACCTGAGCGGCTAAAGCCTTATCGGTCTCAGACTGATGTGAATGTTATGCAACACTGGACCTCTCCCTCCGAACTCCAGAAGCTTGCAGCATGGCGGCCCAGCTCACTCAGCCGTCTCTGGGCAAGCCGACTTTATGCAGCGGCGATGTGATCGCTGCTCCTGTGAAACCAGCCTGAGAGCGCATGCAGGAACACTGGCGTGCCAAACATTGCGATCGAGAAGAACAAATCGCTTTCCACCGTTCCGCGGAAAAACGGGATACCGGCGGCGTAGGACATCATCAGGCCGTTGAAATTTCGGGGATACATCTGGGACCAGGCGGCCCACACGGCAAAATTGCTGACGAGGAAGAATGAAACCGAACTGGCAAGCGCTGCGCCAATCACGCGCACCGGCCCAGAGTTTTCGCGAAGATTTGTCCCAAGCCAGAGTATGGCGGCATACCAGGCGAAGGTGACCAGAATGTCCCACGACAAGGCGTAGGAGTAGATAAACTTCGTGAGAATAATGTCGGTGGCGGCGAACAGGACCAGGGGAATCCACATCTGGCGCCGCGAGCCCCGGGCGCCGAAAAATAGGAGCGATGCCGCAACCGGCGTGAAGTGCCAGGCATGCGGCAGAACGTTCAGCGGGCCCAGAAATGGCAAGAAACGCACGACAATCGCCAATAGAACGAATAAATAGGGCAGCATGAGCACCTCACGAGAGCAAACATTATTGTGGGCGCGAACAGGCGAGTACGTCAAGGGAGCTTCTCATCCTTTCCCCCACGTGGCGACAAAGCTTAATTTCCACCATCATGGTTCAGGGTAAGTCTTGCGGCTTGCGCCCGAACCATAAACATCGCCGACAACCCGCAGGTTGCGGTCGAGCTGAACCCCCGCGCCCAGCGGCTTGGAAGCTTCGTCGTGTCCGCCTCTCATGCGACTGAGCAGGCTGGGAAGCTGCGCAAAGCGCAAATCCTGAAAGTTCACAATATAGCCTTGCTGGCCGGAGTCCAGAATTTCCGTCTGAGTGATCGGATATTTTGCCCAATCGAGGTAGACGCGTCCAAGGTAGGAGCGTTTTGCGGCGAGGGTGATGGGCGTTTCTTCCGGCTTGTAGCGGATCTCGATCTGATCGTCTTCTGGGTCCCCGGGATCGACCTCGGAAGATAGAGAGTTCACCGGAGCCAGTGCAAAGAAATTCTTAGTTTCAACTACTCCATACCAATGGAAAGGACTGGCAAGAGCGGGATAGGCGGAAGCTCTAATAGGATCGGCGCCGTTGTAAGTGCGAGCTTCGAGAGCGTTCACAGCGCGGCGATGTTCGTAGTCACGCACCATCCACAAAAACACGACGGCAACAAGAGCGAAAGTGGCGGCGATGCGGCCGCGCGGAGCGAGTTGCCGGGCGCCGATTTCTGTGTCGATCAGAGAGAAGAGCATCGGGACGAGTAATCCGAGCAACAGGCAGGTAAACATGATGGGCTCGAAGATGAAAACAATGTCCCAGGAATACCATCTCTCGGAAAACGGCCAGAAGGGGCGCACGCCGTAATTATTGGTGAAGTCGAGCAGGATGTGGCTGAGTCCGGCGAGGCAGGCATAGAGAAACAGCAATCCCCAGCGCGGCGGGAGATTCGGATCTTTCACTTTGCGGCCTCGGATGCGCCATACGAGATAGACGAAGGCCAGCACTACAATGGCGTCGATTGGCACGCCGAGAAACGAATGTGTAAAGCCGCGATGGTGCGCGAAGCCGAAGGCAGGGCCGCGGAAGCGGCTGAGGACATCAAGGTCTGGAGCTTCGGCGGCAAGGGTGAGCGTGAGAGTTGCCAGCGCAGTTTTGCGGTTAAGCCCGGCGCGCCCCAGGCATGCGCCGGTCAGGAAGTGAGTGATAGGTTCCAAGCGGTAAGGAAGAATTCTATGGGGACTCGCGCGGGAATGCCAACTGCAGAGAAATTTATTTTGTTGGAGACAAGAGAGTGAGCGCGTCTGGAACGATGGTGATCTCGACGGGGAGTGTGCCGAGAAGTTCGCCATCGGCCTCGACGTAGATTTTGGTCTGCGGCGAATTTTGCGTGTCAGGCAGGTATTGGCAGATGGTTTTGCTGGCGTGGGCGAGATCGATGCCGGGCACTGGCCAATGCCGGCCGAGAAGCGCGCGAGTGACATAGGAAAGATAAGCGAGGCGGCTGGCGGTTCGGCAGAGTATGAGGCGAACGTCGTTGCGATCGAGCGATGCGCCGGGAGCCAGTTCCCGCAGCACTCCGCCGAAATGGCGAATACGGACAGAAAGAAGTTCCGTCAGATTCGCAGATTGTGAAAGACCAGAACCGGTTTCGGTGTACTCCACGCGAAAACGCGTCATCGAATACGTAAACCAGAGATGCCAGGCTTTCGCGTAGTAGGCGGCCATGCCAAGGCGATGCTTGGCTCCGGAGTGGAGTTTATAGAAGAGGTGAGCGTCGACTCCAACCCCGGCGGCCACGACGAAGTAGCGGGTGCCGGGCTTCCCCTCAAGATCGTGATATTGAATGCGGCCCAAGGCCACGCGCCGCGGCGCGGCGGTGAGAGTGGCCCTCGCAGCGCCGGCGATATTCATGGGCAAGCCAAGATCGTGGGCGAGCGCGTTGGCGGTGCCCATGGGGAGAACGGCAAGCGCGACGTTGGTGGTGGCGAGCACCTGGATAATATTGTGGATGGTGCCATCGCCACCGCAGGCGAAAATGGTGTCACATCCGGCGAGCACGGCCTGCTGGGTTTCTTCTTCAGCGTGGGCGCTGGAGTCCGTGAGGATGAGGTCGGCTTCGACCGCGGCGTCACGTAGAATCTTTAATACGATCTGTAGTTCCGATTGGGGCCGGTTGCGGCTGCCGCCGGAATCTGGGTTATAAAGTAGAGCTGCCTTGCGCATGATCGAGGATGAAGGTGGATTGTACTTGAGTTTTCTTAACGCCCGTACATATCCCTTTGCAACTGGTTAGAGGTTGGATTAACATGTGCCCAGCTTGGGCAGAGCGGTACTCCCTGTGGCTCCCTCTACCGCCTCCCTAAAATAAAAGTCAAAATCAGGAGGATGACCAGATGAAAACTCTGGAGCGCCTTCTCATTGGGGCATTTCTTTGCTCGGGCTTAGGTTTGGGTCTGGGCGTGTCCGCCGCTCAGCAGTACTCCATGCATGCCCAAGACCGGCCGGTCACGCTAGTCGCTGGTATCGGAGATGCGCACCATCCCGTTTCCACGCAAAACCCGCAGGCACAACAATTCTTCGACCAGGGTCTCCGTTTCATCTATGCGTTCAACCACGACGAGGCGGCCCGTTCGTTTCGACATGCCACTGAACTCGATCCCAAGCTAGCGATGGCGTACTGGGGTGTGGCCGAGGCGGTAGGACCAAACTACAACGACCCGGCCGACCCCGAGCGCTATAAGCGGGCGCACGAGGCGGTGCAAAGAGCGGTTGATCTGTCACCGACTGCGTCCCCAAGCGATCAGGCCTACATTCAGGCAATGGCCAAACGCTTCCCGGCGGATTCCAAGTCCGATCTGAGAAAAGCTGCTGAGGATTACCGCGATGCAATGCGGCAAGTGGTTAGCGAATTTCCCGAGATTTGGATGCGGCAACGCTGTTTGCCGAAGCCGGCATGAATCTGCATCCCTGGGGACTGTGGCACACGGACGGCACGCCCGAGGCGGGCACCGATGAGATCGTCTCCACGCTGGAGTCGGTGATGAAGCGCGATCCCAACCATCTGGGCGCGGTCCATTATTACATTCACGCGGTGGAAGCTTCGCCCAATCCGGAGCGCGCGCTGGCTGGCGCGAACAAACTGGCATCGCTGGCGCCCAATGCTGGACACATTGTTCACATGCCCGCCCATGTTTACATTCGTACCGGCGACTATGAAGCGGCGGTGAAAACCAACGAGCAGGCCGCATCGGTGGATCGCGCTTATATCAAGGCCAGCGGAGTGCAGGGCATCTATCCAATGATGTATTACAGCCACAACCTGCACTTTATTGCGATGTGCGCCGCGATGAATGGTAATTACGCAGAGTCCCGGAAGAATGCGAACTTGCTCGTGGAAAATGTTGGCCCACACGTGAAGGACATGCCTCCGCTTGAGGGCTTCATGACAATTCCAGTTGCGGTGGAGATTCGCTTCCATCATTGGAATGAAATCCTGAGGATGCCTCAGCCCGCCGCCGAGATGAAGACTGCTACGGTGTTCTCGCACTTCGGGCGCGGGTTGGCGCTGGCGAGTATAGGTAAGGTCACAGAAGCGGAAGCAGAGTACAAGATTGTTTCCGACGCTGAGGCGGCTACTCCACCCGACGTTATTTTTCAGATGCCAATCAACAACAAGGCTAAAGACATTATGAAAATTGCGAAGGATGTTCTTGGAGCCAAAATCGCGGTGGCGCAGAAAGACAACAGCGCGGCGATTGCCATGTTGAGAGAAGCCGTTGCCATCCAGGACACGCTGAAGTATGGAGAGCCGCCCGATTGGTTCTTTCCGGTGCGCGAATCGCTGGGAGGTGTGCTGCTGATGACCGGCGACGCGGTCGGCGCTGAAAAAGTGTTTCGCGAAGACCTCGGCCGGAATCTGCGTAATCCGCGATCGCTTTGGGGGCTGCATCAGTCTTTACTAAAGCAAAAACGCAACTATGATGCTGGATTCGTTCAGAAGCAGTTTGAGGCGGGGTGGCAAGGCGGAAATCGCGAACTCGCGGTTGAAGATTTGCTGTGAGCCTGATCGCAATATCTCTCCGGGCCTGGTGGCGCAGCCAGTCCCGGTTCTTTCTTGGCCAAGACGCCAAAAATCTCCATCTGGATCTCGCAAGCGAGTAAACCGAATGCTGCACGGCGGAGCCTGCCCTGAGCATGTCGAAGGGCGGCCCCTACGCGGTTCTTTCCCACTTATAATCTTTGGCGATGACTGTTGCCGACAAAGATGCCGAAAAAAAGATCGAGGCTTTTCGCGAGAAGATCCGGCACCACGAATATTTCTACTACGTTCTCGACCAGCCGGAGATCAGCGACGCTGAGTTCGACAAACTGATGCGGGAGTTGAAAGATGCCGAGGCGGAGCATCCCGAATTGCTCACGGCGGATTCTCCCACGCAGCGGGTTGGCGGTAAGCCACGCGAAGGGTTTGTCAAAGTACGGCATTCTTCGCCGATGCTGTCGCTCGACAACACTTACAGCGAAGATGAACTGCGCGACTGGGAGCGGCGCGTGCACGAACTCAGCGGACGAAAAGATGTGGACTACGTTTGCGAACTGAAGCTCGATGGCATGTCACTGGCGCTGATTTACGAAGATGGGAAACTGGTGCGAGGAATTACTCGCGGCGATGGGACGGTGGGCGAAGATGTGACCCTCAACGTACGGACCGTGCGATCTGTGCCACTTTCGATATCGAAAGAGAAACTGAAGAAGGCAGGGATTCCGCCGAATTTCGAAGTGCGCGGCGAACTGCTCATGCCGACTGCGGCTTTCAAGAAAGTGAATGAAGAACGGGAACGCAAGGGGCTCGCGACATTTGCCAATCCACGCAACTTTACGGCGGGTACCGTGCGGCAGTTGGATGCAAATATTACGGCAGAACGCCGCATGGACTACTTCCCCTACATCTTGCTCGAGAATGGGCGTACCTATTTTGATCGACACTCGAGGACACTGGACGCCCTCGTGGCTGGCGGATTCAAGGTCAACCCGAATCGCAAGCTGGCTCACAACATGGACGAGGTTTGGGCATTCATCCAAGAATGGGAAGGTAAGCGCGAATCGCTGGCCTACGAGATCGACGGCATTGTGGTGAAGGTGGATCGTACCGGATTGCAGGATGAGCTGGGATTCACCGGAAAGGCTCCGCGATGGGCGATCGCTTATAAATATGCGGCGCGAGCGGGAATCACGAAGCTGGAAGATATTCGCGTGCAGGTGGGGCGCACTGGCAAGCTGACGCCGGTCGCGATGCTGGCGCCGGTTCTGATTGGTGGCACAACGGTGCGAAATGCCACGCTGCACAATATGGATGAGATCGAGCGGCTGGGCGTGAAAATTGGCGACTGGGTGCAAGTGGAGAGGGGCGGAGACGTAATTCCGAAGGTGGCAAAGGTCATCGAGGACGCAGGACATCCGCGCCCGCGCAACCTTAAAGACTTCGAGATGCCAAAGAAGTGTCCGGTTTGTGGGACGGATGTTGTGAGGACGGAAGGCGAGGTGGATTACCGCTGCGTCAATGCGAATTGTCCCGCGAAACTGCGCGAGACCATTTTGCATTTTGCTTCGCGCGGGATTATGAATATCGACGGCATGGGCGACGCGCTGGTGAATCAGCTTACCGAGCGCGGGCTGGTAAAGAATGTCGCCGATATTTACAAGCTGACGAAGGCCGATCTGCTCAGCCTGGAACGCATGGGCGAGAAATCCGCGCAGAACATTCTTGATGAGATTGAGAATTCGAAGAAACTCCCGCTGGAACGAGTGATCTATGGCCTTGGCATTCGAATGGTGGGCGAGCGCACAGCGCAATTCCTGGCCGAACATTTTGGATCGATGGAGGCGCTGGAGCGCGCGGGCGTGGAAGACCTCCAGAATGTGAATGAGGTGGGCCCGCGGATCGCCGAGAGCATCGTGGAATTTTTCGGCATCGCCGCGAACCGTAGGCTGGTCGAGCGCTTGCGTGAGGCTGGGCTTACGTTATCCGGGCAGAAGAAACAGCGCGGCACGAGGCTTGCCGGCAAGACGTTTGTCCTGACCGGGACGCTTAAGCACTTCACCCGTGACGTGGCCAAGAAGATGATCGAAGACGCTGGAGGGAAGGTTACCGGGTCGGTCAGCAAGAAAACCGATTACGTAGTAGCGGGCACAGATGCGGGCTCGAAACTGGATAAGGCGAAGGAGCTGGGAGTGAAGGTGATTGATGAAAGAGAGATGGAAGGCATCATCACCGCTGCAAGCTAGCTATTCAAGGCCTTTGTCATCCGCCTCCACGTCTCATCCAGCGTTTCCGGCAAAACGCGCGTTTCGCCTATGACCGACATAAAATTCGCGTCCGCCACCCAGCGTGGCAGGACGTGCATATGAATGTGTCCCGCAATGCCTGCTCCGGCGGCTTTGCCGATGTTCATTCCGAGGTTGATGCCGTCGGGAGTGTAAAGTTCCCGCAGTAGCGACTCCATCCGCTGCGAGAGCGCCATCATTTCACCGGCCGCTTCCGGCGGCAGTTTGCGCAGTTCGTCCAGGTGCGCATAGGGAACGATCATCACGTGGCCGGGGGTGTAAGGATACGCATTGAGAATCACGAAACAGAGTTTTCCGCGATAAACGATGAAGGTTTTCGCATCGTCGCTGGCGGCGACGGCATTGCAGAAGACGCATCCGGTAGCTTTCTCGGCGGTGGAGACATAGGCATAGCGCCAAGGGGTCCAGAGGTAATCCATGACATGGCAGGGTAGCAGATGAAAGCTAGATGAGCGTAGCCATTCGCCTTGCCGATCTATTGCACACCCACCTTCACAACTTTCCACCAACGCTGATGGCCCTTACACTGCGAGGGGTACTGCGGATTGCAGTGGGAATGAAATGTGTTTTCGGCAATGGCGAGGCCGAGACCGGTTCCAAGGAACATATCGGAGGACCAATGGTCGTGGGCCATGAACCGGGTGAATGTCACCGTGAATGCCGCACCGTAGCTCAGCACGCGCGCCCACGGCTTGGGATATTCGTCGGCGAGCACCGAAGCCATCGCCCAGGTAAACATGGCGTGCCCACTGGGAAATGAAGTGTTGAGCGCGTGGTGATTGAAAAAATCGCCCTGGCCATTGCCCTCTCCGGGACGCTGGCGCCCGAGAATAAGCTGCATCGGGGTATAGATCAGGAATGTATTCACCAGGGTTTCCAGTTCCAGTTCTCCGGTCTCCCGGGCGTGCCGATGCTCGGTTTTGATTCCATAGAGATAAATTCCACCCAGCGAAGCGGCCAGCCCTGCAATCGCGATATCGGAAGTGTCCTGATACAGCTGGAAGTGGCTGTTGGGGACGTTATTTTCAATGTGCCGGTCCGCCGCCAGAAATGCGCCCGTGCCGATCAAGACCACAGCGTCCCACTTAAAGTTGTGCGGCTCGAACGGGGCCAGGTAAAGCCTTTTCTGATCTTGCCCAATACGTATGACACTTCTCTTAACGAGACCTTGCTGCGGTTCGGTGGCTGCGGAACTATTGGGCATCGCATCCGGGCCAGCCGGATTTGCTTCCAACGGCTGCAATCGAAAGGTGGCTACGCGGAAATTAGGCGCCAGAAGGGTTTCCTGCGTTTGTGTCGCCGGCGGTAACTCGGAGGTGAACCGCATGTCTTGGCAAAGGGCTGAGAGGGACAAGAGAATGAGGCCGCATCCGACCCGAATGGATTGGCGAACAAGCGATAACGTTCTGTTCACGAGTTGGACTCACGATTTTTTTTGACTACAACGCCATCCTTTGATGCAAACCATCAATAAAGGTGAGTCAAGTTTCAAGAAATCGCACAGATATCAGTTGCGCTTGAATGGTGTGACGAATTTACGCAAGATTTGCGTTTGACACTGTTTGGAAGGCGTTGCTATAGTCGAGGAGTTCCCTTTGGACGCGGGTTTCTGTAAAACGTCCGGCAGCTGGGATTGTCCAAGCTCACTCGCCAGGGTGAGCCCACCACAACCAAACGACTCACTCCAGCAGTCCGCC
>JBAWBG010000234.1:0-6818 GCA_049589695.1 Candidatus Sulfotelmatobacter sp.
GCGTTCGATAGCCTTGGGTAAATTGGCCTGCGCCACATTCGTGGTCACGCCGTCGGGTTGGAGAAAAATCTCAGCCACGGGAACTTCTATTGTTGGCGAAATTGAGGGAGAAGGGAAGTGTCCGCGGTAACGGGTGGGTAGTTGCGACTAACCGGGCACGGAGTAAAGGTGGAGGACCGCAGCCAGGACTGGGTGTTCTGCAACTGTGTTGCGATTCGCGGGTCGCGACATGGCGATATTGCTATTGCGACACGCACAGAAAAGGCCACGCCTGTACATATCCGAATTCGGTCTGTTAAGATTTGAATACGGAACATGGACAGATGTTCTCGGTTTTTTCCGCTCGTTACTCCCGCTCATTGTTTCCGTCACAATGACCAGCGGTCTTAGCGGTTTAAGGGGACGTAGTTCAGTTGGTTAGAACGCTGCCCTGTCACGGCAGAGGCCGCGGGTTCGAGTCCCGTCGTCCCCGCCATTCTTTTGAATGGTTTACGCAGACCCAGCAAAAACTGTCCGGGACCATTTGGGTCCAATAAGCCTTCCCGCAACTTCCGATTCGCCATCGCTCCCACCCAATAAATCGGGAGGAACGAACTCCCCTGGGCTAGTGCATTAGGGTTGATTTGCTTGCCAATAAGACGCCCCCAGTCAAAATGGCATCAAGGAGCTTCCCTTGTGCTAACGCGTTTGCCCTTTGTCATTGGCTGAAGCAGGGCTCAGCCATTTGAAAGGCACAATATGATCCTCCCCCGCCATGCTCGTATTGGAGGCGCTGCCCCGCAATCTTCTGACTGGCTATGTCCGCTTGATAACGAACGCTGTTTTGTCGTCGATGAGGTCTACGTCGCCATTTCGTCTGCGAATATCGTCTTGCCGGACCGCGTGTTCTAACAGCGCATTGCATAGCTCTTTTGCGGGCTCCCGGCAATGGTCGCGGATGATGTCTTCGAGTTGCTTCTGCTCTTGTTCGTCGGAGCCATCATATACGCCATCCGTATAAAGGAAGAGGACGTCTCCCGGACTCATCAGCGTGAGTTCGGCGATATCCGAAGCATGCAGCCTGCGGTCCCGAGGCTCCATCGAGAAGTATCGATTGCGGTCCGGATCATCTTCGGCGATCTGCAGGCCCAAGGCAAGAAATTGGACCATTTGGTCCCCCGGTAACGTCATGAACTTGCCATATTCAGCCGAGAAAACGAGCGGGGGCGGATGTCCAAAATTCACAAACCGAAAATACCCTTGAGGGTGTATTTCCCCATAAAGCATAGTTGCGATCTCTCTCGCGTTCTCTTTTTCAGTTCTGCCCAGCGCATTGCGAGCGCTAACTGATTGGGCCAGACGCAGGTTAATCTTTTCGAACAGCTCGGGTGTTGTTCTGCCATGCCAGTCGAGCTCCGAGAGCATGAGGGCATGAAAAGTGTCGTGTACCGTAGATGCAATTTTTGCCGAGATAATGCCGTGGCCCTGCGCGTCCACTATAAGGACCCCAGCCATCGTGTAGAGTTTTTGCAGATCTTCCGCGACTCGCACCTGCTCCCAGCTTTTCGCCTCCCGGTAGTGAGTTTCCGTCTCTGGCTGGTAGTTCGGTTTCGATTTTAGCCATTCCACGTGGTTGTCCACCGAGTTACGCGCGGGTGCAGAGGAGGATACCGGGACGAGGAACTTCTCCGCCAGCTTTTGAGCTCGTCGAATCCGTGTATCAAGGTCATACCGTTGTTGAAAGTTGATGTACTCGAATAGGTCGCCACCGACCGTGCCAGCGGGTATGGAATTCCCGTACATCTCGATACCTGGTATGTGTGGAATGGAACCTTCCACTGGCATCAGACGCTGGCGTAAGTATTCATCAATACTCGGTTCTGTATAGGCTTCATCCATAGGAAAACTCTACAGCACTTCACGAAGGATTCGTACACCTTGCTTCCAGTGCATCTTGCAAACCACTCGATTTCTTGATTGCCTGTGCGGAGAATTCCACGAAACCGCACGAACAAGAAATCGTAACGAAGAATTCACGGGAAAGTCGCTTTTTGTTCGTCAGCGTGGCGTTGACAAATGGTACAGGCTGTAGGCAGCATCATAAAACTCACCCTTGGAGATCTCCGGAATCCTATCGAAACGATACCGGCGCTGGTGGTGTGTGCGTGAGGAGTTCGGTTATTCGCGTGATCGCCTGCGAGAACGATCGCAAGGGCAGAATACTTTCAAGAAGGTTTCCAGATGAGCGAGGCTCGCGCAGTTCTTTGGGATATGGATGGCACGCTGATCGACTCGCAGGAGTTCCACTGGATCTCCTGGCGGACTGCAATGGCAAATGAAGGTATCGCGATCTCGCGAGAGCAATTTCTTTCCTCCTTCGGTCAGCGTAACGATTCCATCCTGCCCGGATGGCTTGGCGCCGCGGCGACTCCAGAGCGGATCGAGAGAATCGCAAACGCCAAAGAGGAGCTCTATCGTCAACTGGTTCGTACCGAGGGCATGACACCGCTGCCCGGCGTCGCAAATTGGTTGCGTCGGCTACACGAGCAGGGATGGCTGCAGGCCATTGCTTCCGCCGCACCTCGCGCGAACGTCGAGATCGTTCTTGAGGCTCTGTCCGCCGCTCACCTTTTTCAGGCAGTGGTCTCTGCCGAAGACGTGCAGAGAGGCAAACCGGATCCGGAAGTCTATCTGATCGCCGCTTCCCGGGTTGGCGCGTCACCCGACAAATGCATCGTTGTGGAAGACGCAGTCGCCGGCGTCGAAGGGGCGCGCCGCGCGGGCATGCGCAGCATTGGAGTAAGTCACGATGGCATTAGCCTCCCCGCCGATGTGGTAGTGAAGTCCCTTGAGCTCCTGAGACCAGATGCTTTTGACACGCTGTTGCAGAGCCGTGATTCCGTCAGCCACGCATGGTCGGCCCGGTCGCACCTTGGAGAATGACTTTTCGGAGATTGGTGTCAGCGAAGATTTACCCGGTCAGTCTCAGGCGGCCCGATCAGAAACGACGGAAGGTTCGTGTCCCACAATCGGATTCTGCCAGCCTCCGAGAGGCGTCACGCGCTCAACCTCATCCGGCCCCCAGGTTTTTTGCTCGTATAGGTAGACGGGAGTCACTTTCTTCACCACTGGATCGACAATTCGCCAAGCCTGTTCCACGTAGTCTTCGCGCGCAAACAAGGTAGCGTCTCCGGCCATGGCGTCTCCCAGGACTCGTTCATAAGCGCTCATCTCGTAGGCGTCGGGAGGCTTGTTGGCGATCATCTCCGCGGGCTGACCAACTAACTTCTCGCCCGGCCCCATTACCGTCATGCCCAGGGCAATTGACACATCCGGGCTGATCCTGAACCGCAAATAATTCGAGTGCAGAATCTCTGCCGGGATATCGGTGGGCGGCTTCCGCAACCTGGCCACGACTTCCGTGGCGGTCACGGGCAAAGATTTACCCGCGCGGATGTAAAACGGCACGCCCTGCCAGCGCCACGAATTGATGTCGAGTCGCAGAGCAGCGAAGGTCTCCACCTTTGAGTCGGGTGCCACTCCTTTTTCGTCAAGATACCCGCGAAACTGTCCGCGCACGACGTCTCTTTCGTTAAGCGCTGGAATCGCCTTCAGCACCTTAACCTTTTCATCGCGAATGGATTCACTGTCCATCCCGACCGGAGGCTCCATTGCCAGACTGCAGAGCACCTGAAACAAATGATTCTGGATGACGTCGCGGATTGCACCGGTTTGATCGTAGAAGCCGCCGCGGCCCTGAACACCAAAATCCTCGGCCATGGTGATCTGCACGCTCTCGACATAGTTTCGATTCCAGAACGCTTCCATGAACGCGTTTGCGAAACGGAATATGGTCATGTTTTGCACCGGCCGCTTCCCCAAGTAATGATCGATGCGGAAAATTGCAGGTTCATCGAAGTGCCGCAGAAGGACCTGATTGAGATGCCGCGCCGATTCCAGGTCATGACCGAAGGGCTTCTCAACGATGATCCGGCCTTCGCTCGCGCTGCCGCAGCGGGGTAAATGCTCCACGACGGTTTCGAACATGGCGGGAGGGACCGCCAGATAGTACGCTGGCCGCTGTGCAGTTTTCATCTCCTTGCCGAGCGCCTCAAAAGTGGCCGGGTCCTGATAATCGCCATCAACATAGCGGAGCAAACTGGATAGCTTATCGAAGGCCGCGGAATCGACTCCGCCATGTTTTTCAAGGCTGTCAAGCGCTCGCGCTTTCAACTGCTCAAGCGTCCAGCCGGCCTTGGCCACGCCTATCACAGGCACGTCGAGGTGGCCGCGCTTCACCATGGCCTGTAGCGCAGGGAAGATCATCTTATACGCGAGATCACCGGTGGCGCCAAAGAAAACCAGCACATCGGAATTCGTCACAATCATCTCCTTAAGCGGCTTTGGTTGAGCCGTCCGATTTTTCCAGGTGTCCGCCGAATTGATAGCGCATCGCGGATAAAAGCTTGTCGGCGAAGTCAGCCTCACCCCGTGAGCTGAATCGCTCGTAAAGGGCGCAGGTGAGAACTGGTGCCGGTACGGCCTCGTCAATCGCGGCTTTGATCGTCCAGCGTCCTTCGCCGGAATCAGAAACGCGTCCGGCAAATTTCGATAGACCTGGATCCTGCAACAACGCGGCGGCAGTCAGATCCAGCAACCACGAAGCGATTACGCTGCCGCGACGCCATACCTCGGCGATGTCGCGGAGATTCAGGTCAAACTGATAGTGCTCAGGATCACGCAACGGCGTTGTCTCAGCATCTGCCGCGCGGCCGGTCTGCTTGCCTACGTTGGCCGAACGGAGGATGCCCAACCCCTCGGCGTAGGCCGCCATGACGCCGTATTCGATCCCGTTGTGCACCATTTTGACGAAGTGTCCGGCGCCATTGGGACCGCAATGCAGGTAACCTTTTTCAGAAGTGTCGCGTTCCGCAGTGCCGTGTTCGGCGGCGCCGTCCAATTTTTCTCTCCCGGTGGTGCGCGGAATATCGCCCATGCCGGGCGCGAGCGCATCGAAAATCGGATCAAGGTGTTTGACGACCTCATTCTCTCCACCGATCATCATGCAATAACCACGCTCCAGACCCCACACGCCACCGCTGGTACCCACGTCCACGTAATGGATTTTCCGCGAAGTGAGTTCTCTCGCGCGCCGAATGTCGTCGATGTAATAGGAGTTGCCGCCGTCGATCAGGATGTCCCCCGCTTCCAGGTGAGGCAAAAGTTCAGCGATGGTTTCGTCCACAACCGCAGCCGGTACCATGAGCCAGACAGCGCGCGGCTTCGCCAGCTGTTTCGCCAACGCGGCCAGCGACGATGTGCCGGTCGCCTTATCCGCGACTAACTCGCTGACAGCTTGCGGCGACCTGTCGAACACCACACAGCTGTGACCCTTATTGATGAGTCGCCGCGCCATGTTGGCGCCCATCCGTCCAAGACCGATCATGCCGAGTTGCATTGCTAATCTCCTTTATGACTGCTTCGATTTACGACTGCTTCGATTTACGGTAATACCTGATCAGGTTGTTGGTGGAACTGTCGTGCGCAAGCTGCGGTTCTGTCTTGCTCTCCAGTTCAGGGATGATGCGTTGCGCGAGGACTTTTCCCAGTTCGACGCCCCACTGATCGAATGAATCGATATTCCAGATCGTGCCCTGAGTAAATACGGAGTGTTCGTACAGCGCAACTAGCTTTCCGAGAGTTTCCGGCGTGAGTTTGTCAGCCAGGATCGTATTCGACGGACGGTTGCCCTCGAACACCCGGTGCGGAACGAGCCACTTCGGAGTGCCTTCCGCCTCGACTTGTGCCGGAGTCTTGCCGAAGGCTAGTGCTTCAGTTTGTGCGCAAACATTGGCAATCAGCATGTCGTGGTGCTGCCCGAGCGGATTGAGAGGCTTCGAAAACGCGATGAAGTCGCAGGGAATCAGTCTTGTACCCTGGTGAATCAATTGATAGAAAGAGTGTTGGCCGTTGGTTCCGGGTTCTCCCCAATAAATTGGACCCGTGTCGTGCTTGACCTTTTTCCCGCCAAGCGTCACATGCTTGCCGTTGCTTTCCATGGTCAGTTGCTGGAGGTAGGCCGGGAAGCGTTTCAGGTATTGCTCGTAGGGCAGGACGGCGACCGTCTGCGCCCCAAAAAAATCGTTGTACCAGATTGCCAGAAGGCCCATCAGCACCGGCAGGTTTTGCTCGAAGGGAGCGGTGCGGAAATGCTCGTCCATCTGATGGAACCCATTCAGCATCGCCCGAAAATTCTCAGGGCCAACCGCGACCATGGTTGACAGGCCAATGGCGGAATCCATGGAGTAGCGTCCGCCAACCCAGTCCCAGAACTCGAACATATTGGCGGTATCAATCCCGAATTTCGCAACCTCGGCTGCGTTTGTCGAGACCGCGACAAAATGCTTCGCCACCGACTTTTCGTCCCCGCCTAGTCCACCGAGAGACCACTCGCGCGCCGTGTGAGCATTTGTCATCGTTTCCAGGGTAGTGAAGGTTTTCGAAGAGATGATGAAAAGTGTTTCTGACGGATCAATGTCGCGGACAGCCTCCGCGAAATCGGTGCCATCGACGTTGGAAACGAAGCGGAATGTCATGTCTCGATCGCTGTAGTGCTTCAGCGCTTCATAGGCCATGACCGGACCGAGGTCGGAGCCGCCGATGCCGATGTTGATCACATTACGAATGCGCTTGCCGGTGTGTCCCTTCCATTCACCACTTCGCGCGCGGTTGGAGAAATCCGCCATCCGATCGAGCACGGCATGGACTTCAGGGACCACGTTCTTTCCGTCAACGACAATGGAACTGCCACGCGGCGCACGCAGGGCAACGTGCAAGAC
>JBAWBG010000235.1:0-2581 GCA_049589695.1 Candidatus Sulfotelmatobacter sp.
ACGTTCGTTCCGGTTTCAAAAGCGGTGACGGGGGCGACCTCTACCTTTGGCGTTTCGTCTTTCAAATACTTGTCCAAGAAGGGCCGCAGAATTTCCTGACGGAAATAAAGTCCGGTGTCGCTATTGAATTTTATTGCTCCGAGTGAACTGCCATCGCCGATCTCCTGGCCGTGATGCCAGGGACCGAGCACAAGAAATAATTTATCGTTGTTGGCGTCTCTTGCTTTGAGCGCTTTGTAGACGGCAGGGGCGCCGTAAATATCTTCCTGATCCCACAAGCTGTCGACCAGCATGGTCGGAACTTTCAGCGGCTGAGCAGCGAGAATGCGGTCCATGGCTTGTTCCTGCCACCAGGAATCGTAGCTGGGATGCTCGAGAAGTTTGCGCCAGAATCCGACTTGGTCAAGTCCGTGGCGGCGGCCGAGTTCTCCCGCGGAAATGGAATCCGTGTAGACGTCGTAGTCGTCAAAGTGATCGGTCCACCATTTTTCATCATTCCCGCGAGTGGCTTCCTGTTCGTAAATGTAGGGCATGTTCTGTTCGCGGAAAGCACCGTTGTGGAACCAGTCATCGCCCATCCAGCCATCGACCATTGGGTTCATCGGTACGGCAACTTTCAGCGCCGGATGCGGATTGACCAACGCCATCAGCGTTGTGAATCCATCATAAGAGATGCCGAGGATGCCGACCTTGCCGTTGCTCTCGGGAACATTTTTCACCAGCCAGTCGATGGTGTCGTAGGTATCGGTGGAGTGATCAACCGGCGTGGGATTCAGCGGGCCGTGCAGTGGGCGGTTCATTACGTAATCGCCTTCGGAGCCGTACTTGCCGCGAACGTCCTGAATCACGCGAATGTAGCCACCTTCCACGATCACGTCAGTCGCATTATCGTAACCATAAAGAATCGGACCAAGATGAGAACTGGCGGCTTGACTGGTTTGCGCGGTCGCGCTGTAAGGCGTGCGCGTCAGCAGCATCGGAGCATTCTTCGCGCCTTTGGGTAAAACGATGACGGTGTGCAGCTTGACGCCATCGCGCATGGGAATCATTACGTCGCGCTTGATGTAGTCGAAGCCGGTGGTGACGGGCGTGAGGGTGGTCGGAGTTTCGCTGGGCAGATCATTCTGTGCGGAACATGGTGGCGCCAACAAGAGTGAGCCGAGCACAAGTCCGAAGAACAGTTCAGTGCGAAGATGGATAATCCGAAACCACGAACCTTTTTTGCAACCGCTAAGAAACATCTCCAGCTTTCCCATGCTCACCTCGGCGAATGAAGAGTGTACCGATGCAGAGCGATCGGAACAACTGTCGTTTCGGTTCGCGTCCCTGGAGCTCAAGGCTCGTCCTCGAATGCGACGTCCTGGAGGTTGGTGGTGGCGATTTGCAGGGCGTAAAGCATCAGGCTGGCGGTTTTGCGGTCAATTTGGCCGACGGCTAGCAGTCGCATGACCTGGGTAAGCGAGACCTGGATGGAGCTGGCGTCCTCGAGAACGGGCAGCGTGAGGTCGGGGTTGCGGCTGGCTCGCGCACGGTCGGCGTTGAGGGCCTGGATCTGTTCGTGCTGGCGCTTGTGGTTGTAGCAGAAGCGGTTGCGGCGCATGGCGGGTGATCCGCAGTGAGCGCCATCCACCATGATGTGCATACATTGGTTAGGCAAACGGGCCATGACGATCTCCTACCCTTATACCTCTCGGGGTCTTGTAATCTGCGGGTTAGCGGGATTTTGCGATTTGATCACCGGGCTGCAGTCAGTTACGGGCAAAGTCTTGAGTCTCAATGAGTTGGTGGAATAGGACGTCATTTTTAACAAGCTATTTTGTTACTATGCGGTATTGCCGAAAGCTACGCAAGGTCGGATGAACTTTGGCAGGTGTGGAAAAAGGCAGGAGTTGGAGGGTCACGGAATCGGGCCGGATGAAAGGGACAAAAAAACGAGGGGGTGAGAGGTTGTGGAATCCCATGTCTCGCAAAGGAGGCGAGACATGGGGCACCCGTCAGTGTTCTGGGAGCTAGGGTGGCCGCCCGCCATGCGGATGATTGGAGGGAGCGGCTGTAATTCCAGGGCTTATTGAGGTCCGTGGTATCCCACGCTTCGAAAAACCGCGGTGCTTCTCCGACGTCAAGCAGCTTCCTCCTGTCTCGCTTCGCTCGCGCGTCGGAATGACAAGCGGTTGGGAGGTCATCAATATCGGAATGACAAAGGGTTGGGGGGTGATCAACTTCAATAACGGATAGGAAGCCAGGACTCCACCCCTTCGGCTTCGCTCAGGGCAGGCTCTTGCCGGTGAGCGCCGGGAAGATTTCTACTGGAAAAACGCGGCGAGAGTGCACCCGCTTGCTGAAGCAACGTGAGCATCAACTTCCTGTTGACGAACTCCTGCCCGCTGTGTAGCATTGTAAGGACAAGTTTGCTCTTCGGAGCAAACCGGAATTTCATGCAGAGTGGCTGAGGGACGAGCCCTGTGACGCCACGGCAACCGGATCGGGATCATATATCCCGACCGCCAGGTGCCAACTCCCGCCCGGAAACGGGGAACATGAGATTCGGATGCGAGCTTCATTTTTATTTGCATTCCGACCT
>JBAWBG010000236.1:0-4969 GCA_049589695.1 Candidatus Sulfotelmatobacter sp.
GGCGGCTGACAGCAAAGGGTGAGCAAAGTCCCTTACAGCGAGGACAATTTCTGCAAAATGCGTGGGAGCAATAGTAAGCCGTAAACGACGAATGAAGGCCGTCCACTGCACAGATTTTTCTTCAGCGAATTCATCTCTCAAGCCGGCGGGATCGGATTCAATCGTCATGTTGCGGCGCTATTCGCCTTATATTCGCCTAGCCTGGCATCTCCCCCACGGCTGCGCAACGCCTACTTCTCGCAGCGCGCCAACCTCCGCACGCTGTAGACTCCAAGTCATGAATCTTGAGATTCAAGCCGCCCTTTGGCACCGTGATGCCGAAGCGGTAATGCCAGCCGAGTTCCAATCAATACTTTTCAAACCCTCACGAAGGATTTGGCATCCGAAACACGATGCAGGTCTCTGCAAGTAGTTGCTCTTCCCTTTCGTTAAAACGGGTTATGAAATGACAACGAATGAAAATAGGGACGCCAATCGGTTTCTCTCTGACGATGAGTACAACGACGAGCAATTCCAAAATAGCGCGCAAAGCTCATTTCTTGATCGCGAGATCACGCGAAGAGGATTCGTCACAGCCGTCGGTGCCGTGACCGGAGGTGTCTGTTTAGGAGTAGCGATTCCCTTTCAAAATGCTGGAACAATGGTGCTCAAATCCGAATTAAGCATCACGGTCGATCTGAACTTAATGGTAAACGGTCGGTCCCATGCACTCACGGTCGATCCTCGCGTCACTCTTCTCGATCTTCTTCGCGAGAATCTTGCACTTACAGGTTCTAAGAAGGGTTGCGATCACGGCCAGTGCGGTGCCTGCACGGTCCTGGCAAATGATCGCCGCATTAATAGCTGCCTATCCCTCGCTGTCGTTCATGATGGTGAGGAGATCACGACGATTGAAGGCATCGCAAAAGGACAAGAACTGCATCCTCTGCAGACAGCTTTTCTTGAGCAAGACGGTTTTCAGTGCGGATACTGCACTCCAGGCCAGATCTGCTCAGCCGTTGCGTTATTCGAAGAACACAAACGCGGGGATGCCAGTTTCGTCACGAAGCAGCTCGCCTCAGGGAACGCGTCGCCTCTCACGGCCGATGAAATTCGCGAGCGCATGAGCGGCAATATTTGTCGCTGTGGAGCGTATCCCGGAATTGTGAGTGCAATTCAAAGCGTATCGCAAGTCCAGCGAGACAGGACTGGAGAATGAATCCATTCTCCTACGAACGCGCTCGCGGGGTGGATGTCGCTATTGCAGCACTCGGCCAAACAAATTCTGCGAAATTATTGGCGGGAGGAACCAACCTCGTTGACCTGATGAAGAATGGAATTGAACGACCAGAGGGAATCATCGACATCAATCGGCTCCCCTTGGCGACAATCGACCCACTGCCCGATGGCGGCTTGCGTCTCGGATCCTTGGCCCGCAATGCCGACACTGCGAATCATCCTCTTGTTAGAAAACAGTATCCCCTGCTGTCGCGAGCGATTCTTTCCGGGGCCTCACCCCAGCTTCGTAATCTAGCCACAAATGGTGGAAACCTGATGCAGCGCACGCGCTGTCCTTACTTCATGGATGCGTCTGCAACTCAGTGTAATAAACGCGCACCTGGCAGCGGCTGTGGCGCTATCGACGGCTTCAACCGCTCGCACGCCATTCTTGGCGCCAGTGATAAATGCATTGCGACTCACCCGTCCGATATGTGTGTAGCCCTGATGGCATTGGACGCGATCATTCAGGTACGCGGTCCAAAAGGAGAACGTCAGATTCCGATTGCGGAATTTCACCGCCTTCCCGGTGAGAGCCCGCAACTCGACACGAACTTACAAAGAGATGAGCTTATTGTCTACATCAATCTTCCTGCATCTCCATATGCTAGCCATTCGCACTATCTGAAGGTGAGAGATCGCGCCAGCTATGAGTTTGCACTTGTGTCGGTTGCGGCTGCGCTCGAAATCGAAGAACATCGCATTCGCAACGTCCGGATCGTGTTAGGCGGAGTCGCGCATAAGCCTTGGCTCTGCAAGGAGGCCGAGGAATTCCTTATTGGAAAGACCGTTGACGCTACCGTTTTTCAAGAGGCTGGCAGGGCGGCAGTCGTGGGCAGCAAGCCTTATCAATACAATGCTTTCAAAGTTGAATTGGCGAAACGCGCTGTCACTCGCGCCCTCAGCATTGCGGGAGGTATCGCATGAGCGCGATCGGAGCGCCGCTTACTCGCGTGGACGGCAGAATGAAGGTTACGGGCGACGCCAAATATTCCGCCGAGTTCGGGATCGCGCAACTTGCATACGCCGTTTTAGTGCAGAGCACGATCTCCGCTGGTCAAATCAATCACATGGACACCGCAGAGGCGGAACGTGCAGCCGGCGTCATCGCGGTTCTGAAGCCGGGAAATACTCCAAGACTCGCCAACCCCGAAGATCGCATCTCGCTTCTGCAAGATAATCTGATCCACTACAACAACCAGCCCATTGCCGTGGTTGTTGCGGAGACTCTTCATCAAGCGCACTATGCTGCTTCTCTCGTCCGCACTCAGTACACCCAGCGAGATGCCAAGCTTGACTTCATTGCTGGCTTCCCTTCTTCCTATCCCGGCAGTCATACCGGCATACCTGGTGATCTGAGTTTTGGCGACGTCGATAGTGGTTTACAACATGCCGAAATCAAGATCGAGCAGATATATACGACGCCGATCCAACATCACAATCCCATGGAACCGCATGCCACTATCGCCCAATGGGATGGCGACGAGCTGACGCTCCACGATGCGACGCAGCATATTTCCGGCGTTCAGGAGACTCTGGCTAGGGTCTTTGGCATTCCAAAAAGTAACGTTCATGTAGTCTCGTGGTTTGTCGGCGGCGGATTTGGGTGTAAGGGGCAAATATGGTCGCACGTAGTCTTGGCGGCGATGGCTGCGAAGCAAACAAACCGGGCGGTAAAACTCGTGCTCGAAAGGCCGCAGATGTTCGGGTCCGTGGGCGCTCGACCGCGGACGCATCAGCGTGTGACGTTGGGCGCAAGTCGCGAAGGCAAATTGACGGCCATCCGCCATGAGGTGCATGCCCACACTTCCGTGATCGAAGATTACCTGGAATCCTCGGCGTTCCCAACTCGCGTGATGTACTCGTGCCCCAACGTGGCTACGATCCATCGTTTGGTCCCGCTCAACCTTGGGACCCCGACTTATATGCGAGCCCCTGGAGTGGCTACTGGCACATACGCGGTCGAAGTTGCCATGGATGAACTCGCATACGAGTTGAAGATGGACCCGTTACACCTCCGCCTTCTTAACTACACGGAGGTTGATCCGCATACCAAGGTTCCGTTTACGCAGAAGAATTTAAGAGAATGTTATACGCGCGCATCCGAACGCTTCGGGTGGTCCAAGCGTAATCATGAACCACGCTCGATGCGCGATGGACAGCAGCTTATCGGATGGGGCATGGCCACCGAAACCTATCCCGGTAAGAATTTACCGTCCAAAGCTCTGGTTCGATTGCAGCCCGACGGCCGAGTGCTAGTTGCGGCAGGAAGCCAGGAAATCGGCACTGGGATGTACACAATCATGACCCAGATTGTCGGGGATACGTTCGGTGTGTCTGCCGATCGCATCGATGCCAGACTTGGAGACACGGACTACCCTGAAGCCCCGATTTCGGCGGGATCCATGAGCACGGCGAGCGTCGGGCCAGCAGTACAACAAGCCGCTATGCAGGCGAGGCGGAAGCTTCTGGAGATCGCTCTCAATGATCCACAATCGCCGGTTCATGGTGTGAAGCCGGCAGAAGCAGATTTCAAGGACGGCAACGTCTTTTTGAAATCGAATCCTGCGAAGTTTGAACCGTATACGGCACTGCTTGCGCGTCAGGGCAATCAACCGCTCGAAGCAATGAGCGATGTCAAGCCTCAACTCGATCCGAACAAGTCGTCCTGCCATTCCTTCGGAGCTGTTTTCGCCGAAGTTGTCGTTGATCCAGATTTGGGCGTGATACGAACCCGCCGCATCGTAGCCGTCTACGATGTGGGCAAAATCATGAATCAGAAACTTGCGAAGAGCCAGTTCATCGGCGGGATTGTTTGGGGAATTAGCCTGGCATTATTTGAGGACACCGAGGTCGATTGGCGAAACGGCCGGATCATGAATGCGAATCTCGCGGATTATCACGTTCCCGTGAATGCTGATATTGGAGAGATTGATGTATCGGCGATCGACATTCCGGACTTTCAATTGGACTCGCTCGGCGCACGAGGCATTGGCGAAATCGGAATCACCGGGACTGGTGCGGCTATCGCAAACGCGCTCTTCCATGCTACGGGAAAACGAGTGCGAGAACTTCCAATTACTCTCGACAAATTACTTTGAGTTTCTCGGGCTATTTCGGCTGAATTCATATGAAAAACGATGAATGAGTTCGGAATTAATTCAGGGAGACAATCCAATGGCACAAGGATCGCGCTGCTTGAACCGTTTCGCGCGAATTTGTAAGTACGACTCTCGCGATTATTGCTGGATGGAATCCGCCTAAGAATGCTGCGATGAGGTAGGCGCTGGAATCACACGCCAACCTCCAGCGTCACAATTGCACTCTAAGTCCAAGGTGGTGAAATATGGCACAAAGGAAGTCTTCTGGTAGTCGAAAATACGGAAAGGCCGCAGGTAAAAGAGTGAAAAGTGCGATGCACCGAAAGAAGAAGGGTACTCTGAAATCGGGTCGAGGCGGAAAAGGTGGAAAGGTGAAAAGCCGAAAGCAGGCAATTGCGATCGGCCTCTCCGAAGCTCGCAAGAAGGGTGCGAAGGTTCCTCGCAAGAAGGCATCGTAATAAGAGAATTTGGGTGTTGAAAGATTCACCACGTAAGTGTCTTTGGTCCAGTAGATGATGGTCGGTGCCGACGGCACAGGCCCGGGAGTTCGTCCTCTAAAGATCGCCCTTCGATAACCAATTGCGCTGCTTCTTCTGGCCACAGGAGTGCCC
>JBAWBG010000237.1:0-23775 GCA_049589695.1 Candidatus Sulfotelmatobacter sp.
CCTGCGAACATGGTGGTCGCGGTGGCGGGCGATGTGAAGGCTGAGCAGGTCATGCCGATTCTCGAAAAGTATTTCGGCCGCCTACCCGTTAGCAAGAAGCCGGATGAAACCACCACCACCGAGCCTCCGCAGAATTCCGAACGCAACGTCGCACTGATGGAGCAAACCCAGCCTCTCTATCTCGAGGGCTATCACCGGCCTGATTACCGCAGTAAAGACGACGCGGTGTACGACGCAATCACCGATCTGATGTCGGAAGGCCGCACCTCCCGCCTCTACCGCGCGCTTGTTCGCGATAAAAAGATCGCGTCGTTCTCCGCCGGGTTCAGTGGGCTGCCCGGCACGAAATATCCGCATCTGTTCGCGTTTTATGCTTTCCCGCTGCCGGGGCACACTCCGCAGGAAGTAGCTGAGGCTATTCACGTGGAAATCGATCGGCTGAAAAAAGAAGACATCAGCGACGATGAGTTGCAGATGATCAAGACTCGCAGCAAAGCCAACCTGATCCGCAGTCTGGGAGATAACGAAGGGCTGGCGACTCAGTTGGCTACTTACCAAACACGCTATGGCGACTGGCGCGAATTGTTTCGTTCCGTTGACCGCATTGACAAAGTGACCAAGGCCGATATCCGCCGCGTGGCCAATGAAACCTTCAATGACACGAATCGCACCGTGGGCGTAATCGAGACGACAAAAGGAACAGGACACGGCGGCGATCGGAGCTCGGCTGATCCAGCTTCGCAGGAATCAGGCTCGCCAAATCAGGCAGGTGCGCAATGATGAGAATGATAAGAACGATAAGAACAACGCGCAGCATTCTCGCCTTAACCAGCGTCATCTCCGCGATGACGCTGATGTCAACCCCGCAGGCCGTAGCCCAGGCAACGACCTGGCAGCAGATCCCGATCCCTACCCTGCCTGCTTTTCATCCGCCGCAGCCCAAACGTATTCAGTTTTCCAACGGCATGGTGATCTTCCTGCAGGAGGACCACGAACTGCCGCTGATCAGCGGCAGCGCCCGAATTCGCGGTGGCTCGAGCAGCGAGCCTGGGGCCAAAATTGGACTCGTTGACCTCTTCGGCGAAGTCTGGCGCACCGGCGGGACGAAGACGCAAACCGGCGATCAACTCGACGACTTCCTGGAAATACGCGCGGCGAAAGTAGAAACCAGCGGTGGTCCCGATTCAACCAGCATCAGCCTCTCCTGTCTGAAAGGCGATTTTGACGATGTCTTCAAAATCTTCGTCGACGTGTTGCGGAATCCGGAGTTTCGCGCCGACAAACTCGATATCGCGAAGAAGCAAGCTGAGGACAGCATCTCGCGGCGCAATGATGAAATCGGAGAAATCGCGGCTCGCGAATCTGCCAAGCTGGCTTACGGAGCCGACAATCCTTACGCGCGTGAGCCGGAATATTCCACTATTGCCGCCATTGATCAGCAGGATCTGATCGACTGGCACAAGGCTCACGTTCTCCCCAACAATATAATTCTGGGAATCAGTGGGGACTTCGATGCCGCTGCCATGGAAGCCAAGCTGCGCGCGGCTTTTGAACGATGGCCCAAAGGCGCCGAGCTTCCGAAAAATAAAATCGAATTTCACTCTGCCCCGCCGGGCTACTACCTCGTCCCGAAAGAAGATGTGAACCAAAGCAGCATCCACATGGTTGGATTGGGTACCACACGCAACAATCCGGATTACTATTCCATCGCCGTTTTCAACGAAGCCTTTGGCGGCGGATTCTCCTCGCGGCTGTTTAACGACATTCGCACCAAGCGCGGCCTCGCCTACAACGTCGGCGGCGGCATCGGCACAAACTTCGGCCATCCCGGCGTTATGCAATTCATCGCCGGAACCAAGAGTCAAAGCACCGTCGAGTCGATCCAGGCGCTCGACCAGGATATCGACAATCTGAGCAAGAATCCCATCACAGAGGAAGAAATCAAGAACGCGAAAGACGCCATCCTCAATGCATTCATCTTCCGCCTCGATTCTCCCGATAAGGTTCTCGCCGAACGCATGACCTATGAGTTCTACGGCTATCCCGCCGATTGGCTGGACAAATATCCCGCCGAGATTCAAAAGGTAAACGCCGCCGACGTAAACCGCGTGGCCGCAAAATACGTCCACCGCGATCAATTAGCCGTGCTCGTTGTGGGCAATACAAAAGAGTTCGACAAGCCTCTCTCATCACTCGGCCCGGTGAAGACCATCGACATCAGCATTCCTCCGCCTCCGGGAGCGCAAAAAGAAAATGCAGAGAAAGAGAATTCCAAACCGACTCACTCAAACGCGGAAGGCAAAGCTCTGGCGGCGAAGGTTGTGGCCGCGATGGGAGGCGAGGCGAAGCTATCGGCGATCAAAGCCGTGAAAGCAAGCATGACTCTCACCCAAAAGACGCCGCAGGGCGATTTCCCGATGCAGATGGAAAGCGTGATCGTTTATCCGGATCATCTGCACGCTGAAATGCAAACTCCAGATGGAGCCATTGATGTTGTTGTCACTCCGGACGCTGCCTTCATGGCCCTGCCCAATAGTCAAGTGCAAAATTGGCCAGAGGCCAGAAAAATGGAAACCCTGGAACAGATCAGGCGCGATCCCATTTTCATCGCCGCGCACGCGAAAGATCCGAACGTATTCTTCCTCGCCGACGGAAGCGAAAAAGTGGGCGACGTCGAAGCTCGCATCGTGGACGTGAACGCCGACGACGCCGCGATCCGCTGGTGGGTCGATCCCGAGAATGGCCACATTCTAAAGGAGACATATCGAACCATCGGCCCCCACGGCCCCGTGCAGGGTGAGACCGAGATGGACGACTGGAAGCCGGTGAGCGGCATCACTCTCCCCTTGTTGCGCCACAACAAACAGAACGGTCAGGACTCCAGCACATCCGAATACAAGACAATCGAGTTGAATCCCGCAATAGACCCTAAATTGTTCGAGAAGCCGGCAGAAAAACCTCCAGCCCAGCCGTAGGTTTAGCTCAGTCAAAATCAAGTTAAGACTCAAGACAAGGACGGGTGGCGCGCGGAATCAGAACTCAGCCAGCGCTACGCGGCCCTGCCATCTCTATCCGCAATCTGAGTTCATTCGTAGCATAAATTCTTCGCGCCCGAATCACCGTCTCATTACTGTTCTAGGCGCGATGCATTCTCGAACGAAATCGTTAAAAGTTTTTTTCCAAGGTTCGGCACGGCAGTCTGCAAACCTCCAGTTAGTCTGCAGACCTCTGCAATCTGTCGAAAATCCGGATCCCACGCCAGCATCGAGTCATGAAAACTTGGCTCCCCCTTTTCATGCTCTCATTCGCATCGCAATGTTTCGCATCGAACATTGCCATTACCACTCCCACCTTGCCTAACGGTACGGTCGACACCACCTATAGTGAGGTCATCAAGGCCAGCGGCGGCTGCACTCCCTACAAATGGGCGATCGCCTCCGGGGCGCTGCCCGCCGGTGTTGCCGCGAAAGCGTCCAGCACAACCACGGCGCTCGATCTCTCCGGAAAGCCCACTAAAGCAGCCACCTACTCCTTTGCCATTAAGGCGACCGGATGCGGCGGCAAAACGGCGCAGGTGTCGTACAAGATTGTTGTCCAGGCCACAGCGGAACATGTGGTTGATCTAAGTTGGAAGGCTTCGACGTCGAGCGACGTCTCCGGATACAACATCTATCGCGGTGCAACCGCAACGACCATGAAGAAAGTTAACCCGAGCCCGATTGCTTCGACGGCTTATACCGATTCCAGCGTCGCCAACGGCAGCACCTACTACTACGCAACCACGGCCGTCGATACCGAAGGCCGCGAAAGCAGCAAGACTCCCGCAATCAAAGCGGTGATCCCCTAGCGTGACGTCAGGGTAGTGCGAGCTTTTGGTCAAGCCCTTGGCGTTCCAAGAGTCGGATCGTCTGGTAATGTTCTATGGGCGCGTCCGCATGAAGCATCCGCGGTTACTCGTCATGATGCTGCTCTGTGTTCGACAGGGGCTGCGATAGTGTTCCCATTCGTTGACTCCCGGATGCCGCATCCGTAAGATGAAGCGTCCCGAGACTATTCATTTCCAGAATGATCGGCCAGACCATTTCGCACTACCGCATCGTCGAAAAGCTTGGCGGCGGCGGCATGGGCGTGGTTTACAAAGCCGAAGATACGCGCCTGCATCGTTTCGTTGCCCTCAAGTTTCTGCCGGAGGAAGTTGCCCGCGACCCGCAGTCGCTTGCCCGCTTTCAGCGCGAGGCGCAGGCGGCGTCCGCCTTGAACCATCCGAACATCTGCACGATATACGATATCGGCGAACACGATGGCCAGGCATTCATCGCCATGGAGTTTTTGGACGGCCTGACGCTGAAACATCGCATCGCCGGGCGGCCGATGGAGATCGAAACCGTCCTCTCTTTAGCCATTGAAATTGCCGATGCTCTCGACGCCGCCCACAGCGAAGGTATCGTCCATCGCGATATCAAGCCGGCCAATATCTTTATCACCAAGCGCGGACACGCCAAGATCCTGGATTTCGGACTCGCCAAACTGACGCCGGCAACGGGCAAGATGGCAAGCCCTGGAGAAATCGACGTAACCGCAGGCGTCAGTCTTGAATACCTCACCAGTCCGGGCACAGCCATTGGGACTGTGGCCTACATGTCACCGGAACAGGCGAAGGGCAAAGAACTCGATTCGCGCACAGATCTGTTTTCCTTCGGCGCCGTGTTGTATGAAATGGTCACCGGCACCGTTCCATTCCACGGAGACACTGCCGCCGTTATCTTTGACGCCATCCTCAATCGGGCTCCGTTGCAACCCTTGCGCTTCAATCCCGATTTGCCAGCCAAGCTCGAAGAGATCATCGATAAGGCCCTTGAGAAAGACCGGGACATGCGTTATCAGCACGCCTCGGAGATCCGCAGTGACCTGAAGCGTCTGCAGCGGGACAGCGGTTCCGGCCACAGGTCCGCAGCCCAGACGCAGGAAAACGCAGCGAACCCGGCGCAGCAAAGTCCGACATCCTGGCAGACCCCAACGGGAGGAACTAGCCTGGCCGCTCAGTCCTCACCGGCTCAGTCCTCGGCGGCTCAGTCCTCGGCGGCTCAGTCTTCCGCGCCGCAGGTCACGGCCAGCGGTTCCAGCATGAGTGCGGTTGCGCGCGAACACAAATTTAGTCTTGCGGCTATCGTCGTGGTGGCCTTGGTTTTGCTCGCCGCCGGGGGTTTTGGCGTCTACTCGCTGCTCAGCCGCAGCGGACCAACCCCATTTCAAAATTTCACTATCACGCAGGTCACGAACACAGGCAAGGCACAGAAGGCTGCGATCTCGCCTGACGGCAAATACGTTTTGAACGTGCAGAACGATAACGGCCTGCAGAGCCTATGGCTGCGCAACGTGCCAACGGGCAGCGATACTCAGATCGTCCCTCCGGCAGCGGCGGTCTACCATACCCTGATTTTCTCACCGGACGGAAACTACGTTTACTTTCGCAAAGCCGGCCTCGGAACGCAGAGCGAGTGGGATCTTTACCGTACTCCGGTGCTGGGCGGCACGCCGCAGCTTATTCTTCGCGACCTCGATACCGGGATTACATTCTCGCCCGATGGCCATCGCATCGCCTATGCGCGCGCCAACGATCCAGAGGTAGGCAAGTATCGCCTGCTCACCGCCAATTCCGACGGCAGCGATGAAACCATCCTGCAAATCGCCGCCAACGGGGCAGGCGCTCTTCCTCGCAGCATGGCCTGGTCGCCGGACGGTAAAAAAATTACTTACACCCTCTTCACCCTCGGCGACGTGCTGGGCACCGTCAAATCGTTTGATGTTGCCGGGAAGCAAGAGGAGCCGTTAGCGTCATTCAAGAATGAACTTCTGTTCGACATCGCCTGGTTGCCAGGCGGCCAATGGCTTCTCGCCAGGTATGACCAAAAAGGCCCGAGTTACGTGCGCTCGCAAATCGGCATGCTTTCTCACAGCGGGGGGCAAATCCAGCCGGTCACTCGGGATACGAATGAGTATGACACGCTAACCCTATCCGCCGATGGCAAGACCGCTGCCACCGTACAGGTAAGAACCGCGTACAGCCTCAGCCTGCTTCCCGGCGCCGGAGTTCAGGGAAATACCACCGTTCAACCGTTACCCCAAGTCCAGGATGTGCAGTCCGTCGCCTGGACGGCCGATGGCAAGTTGCTCGTTTCCGACGGACAGAGCGTGCAAACCATGAATCCCGATGGCGGGCAGCGAGCCACCATACTCAATGATCCGAACTCCTGGATCGCGGACATGACGCGCTGCGGCGATCACTACATTGTTGTTGCCTGGGCATTCCACGGAGGCACGAACCAGGTCCATCTCTGGCGAATCAACCCCGACGGCTCGAACCCGACGCAACTCACCAATGGAGTCTTCGATCGTTCTCCGGTTTGTTCCCCGGATGCGAAATGGGTCTACTACTCCGACGTGGTCCCACACTTTTCCAAGAGAGTGCCCGTTGAAGGTGGAAAACCGGAGCCAGTGCCGGCGAGCGACGTTCATGACATGTACGCATTTGGCGCAGGTGAAGCTATTTCGCCCGACGGAAAACGGCTGATTTTCAATGCGGATATAAGCGGCCCGAATAGTGTAGCCGTCAGCAAATTGGCCCTGGTAAACCTGGACTCAAGCTCGCAATCCTCTCCCATATTGTTCCAACCCGATCCACGGATAGCTACAGGAGGCGGAACCGGCTTCACCAATGCCATGGCGTTCACTCCCGATGGAAAATCCGTGGCCTACATTGTTCGCGATCAGGGCGTGGATAACATTTTTGTGCAACCGCTCGACGGCTCGCCCGGACACGTGATCACGAACTTCACTTCCGAACACATCGCGGAATTTCAATGGTCGCCGGATGGAAAAACCCTTGCCGTCGCCCGCGCCCAGAAGACCTCCGATGTGGTGTTGCTCCGGGAAAAGTAGTCGGGTAGCAATGGCGGTGGCCAGGACCGCCCCACCATCCCATCCTGAAGCCGAACGTTTCCGCGAATGCTTGCCGACGATTCTGACGAACCGCGCAAGTTAAGAGCATCGAGCCGCCTACAGTATTTACTGTATTTGGTGTCTCCGGGCGGAATCGCTACCACACAGGGTCACTCGCGAAAATCGGCGATGGGGCGGAGGGCATTGCACCGAACCTGGCAACAGAAGGAAGAAAGATCGAGGCGATGGTTCAACAATTACAACGCGAGATACGCACTATGTCTTATCTGCTGCATCCACCGCTGCTGGACGAAAGCGGTCTCGCGTCTGCGCTTAACTGGTACGTAGAGGGGCTGGCAGAACGCAGTCACGTAGCAATCATGCTGGATGTTGCCGGCAATGTTGGGAGATTGCCAAGCGATATCGAGCTTGCAATCTTCCGAGTGGTGCAGGAATGCCTGACAAATATCCACCGGCACTCCGGCAGCAAGACCGCTCTTATTCGAGTAGCTCGCCAAGGAGAAAGCGTCCGGACAGAGGTGCGGGATTACGGAAAAGGTATGTCGCCCGAGCGCTTGTCGGAAATTCAGTCCCATGGCTCCGGCGTTGGGATCAGGGGAATCCGAGAGCGTATACGTCAATTCCACGGAGAAATGAAAATCGAATCGAACGATTCAGGTACGTCCGTGATTGTAAGCATCCCGATGCCCACGGAAGCCTGTTCAGCAGATAGTGAGCCGCTGCAAGCCGCGGTGTAGCCATCACTGTCGTTGTCAAAGGAGAGCAGAATGGCAGGCACAATTTCTACCAAAGAACTGAAATCAAGCTCGAAGCCAAGCAAGGAACCACGCTCGTTGAAACTCTAGCCTCTGAACCTTACCGTGAGGCGCACATCCCCGGGCTGATTTGAAACCGGCCCTAAAAGTTTGGTGCGAAAGGGGGGACTCGAACCCCCACGGTTTTACCCGCCAGATCCTAAGTCTGGTGCGTCTGCCAATTCCGCCACTTTCGCAACGCTATTGGATTATACAAAGCGATTGGTTAGAGGAGGCTTTTCTCGAGTCGGCCGCAACTGTGAGGCACAACTCCGCTTTGGGTATTTCAGTCAGCAGGGTTCCGGCATGCCGCGGCTTGCAATTCGCAGGCGTTACTGGACCGCGTTCAGTCCCTGATAAATGAACATGCCTAGCAGTACCAGCAGCAGCACGCCTGATCCGGCGCCAAATACCCATACCGGCTTCGTTAGCCGATTCACTCTTACCAACAATTCTGTCTGCTCCTGTTGCATGTGCGAGTTGGCATCGTCAAGATACAACTGCTCATCCTCATGCATGGTAAGCGTACTGCGGTAGATCAGGAGGATGATCAGCCCAATCGTGAAAAGGCCCCACACGCTCGCCAGGCCAAGCAGTAGAGGAGTCCAGGTCCAGGTCATAGCCACACCTCGACAAATTGCAAGCTTTGTTCAGTACTCGCGAATTCCAGAATGCATAGCCAAACTACCGCATTTGAAATTCCGCAGCGCCGTAACGGAAATTATTATAGCCCCACTTGGCAAGCCCTGCCCGAGGAATCAGGGAGGTCGATGCCTTGCCTCCGATGATTGAACCTGCGACTCCGGGCCCCACAAGGCATCTAACGTTATTGAGGGTTGGAAGCTGGCTGGCTTAACGCGAGCCAATTGTGCCTGCAAGCTCCTCACCCCATCTGGTATAATCTAAAAATCTCAGAGCCAAGGAGATACAAATGGCTACTACCACCGTCCCAGGAGTTAGCACCAACGTTCCCGAAGTCAAAAAGCCCGCGCCCGTTACATTGACGCCCAGCGCGGTCTCCAAAGTGAAAGAGATCATGGGACAGCAGAATCCCGTGCCTGCCGGTCTGCGCATCGGCGTGGTCGGTGGCGGCTGCTCCGGTTTCTCCTATTCCATGCAGTTTGAAAACGCCGCTGGCATGATGGACAAGACCTTCGAAATGGAGGGTCTGAAGGTTTTCGTCGACGCCACTTCGGTGATGTATCTGAACGGGTGCATGGTAGATTATGTCGAAACCCTGGAAGGCGCCGGCTTCAAATTCGAAAATCCAAACGTGAAGAGCACGTGCGGATGTGGATCGTCTTTCAGCGTCTAGATTTCCATCCATACCGATTTTTCAGTTGTTCAAAAGGCCTCATCTCACGATGAGGCTTTTGCTTTCTTCAGGAAGCTCCGGTACCGGCGTTCTTACTGCTGTTGCGGCGAAGTCGGTGGCTGGCTCGGGGCGGACGTGCCGCCGAACGAACTGGAGTTGCTGCCACCGAAGGAACTGGAATTGTTACTGCCAAATCCTGTCCCTTGTCCGAACGAACTGCTATTCGTGCTCGAGTTCCCGGTTTGCCCGTTCTGTCCATTCTGCAGCGGCTGTCCGGCCAGCTGCAACGGAGGCTGGTTGGGCGTCCTCAACAAACCGCCGGTGTCGGTAGTCGGATCGTATACAAATTGCCACTCGTTGTACTTTCGCTTGTGATTAAACTCGCGAATCGTAGTCTCCTTGCTGATACTGGCCACGCCCACAATCGGTCCGCCGGAGATTACCTGTTGTCCGCTTGAGGTGGCATCGCCTGAAGCCGTTCCCGGAGTCTGCGTAACCTGCTGAGATGCATCCGTGCCTGTAGTCGCTCCCTGCTGTGGCGAAGCTGTTTGCGAACTCGAACTGCCGCCGAAAGCGCTGTTCGAGTTTCCACCAAATGATGATGATTGCGAGAAGCTGCTCGAGTTGCTGGTTCCGGAACTGCCGAAGCCCGATTGTGAGTTGCCAAATCCCGAGTTGCTAAATCCTGAGCCGCCAAACGCAGAACTACTTGAGCCAGAACTCGCAGAACCATTTATCTGTCCCACGGTATTTGCGCCCGGAATCACTCCGCCGCCAAAGCTGCCGCCCAGAGTCACCCCCGGATCGCCGTAGTGCAGCAGCTTGAAATCCTTACCGGTAATCGGATCTTTGTAATGTTTGCGCAGATAGCGCAAGTTGTTGGTGTTGTCGAGATCTTCGAGTCGCGTGGGATAACGTCCGAACTTTTTGTAATAGGCGCGAATCGCCCGCGAATACTGCACTCCGCGATGAATCAATTCCTCTTCGCGTTCCCGTCGCAGCTCAAACTTAATCGGAGTTGCCACTGCCAGGGCAAATATACCCATCAGAGCAACCACCAGAAGCAGAGTGAGCAGAACATAGCCTTCTTGCCGCTCACGAACTCCCGATGATGATCGCCGTTTTCTGAGAAACAACTTCATTGGAATGCAAATTGGAGCACTGTTCGTTAGATGCAGCGTGATCTGAAAAATCAGCGAATTGCAAATTAACGAATTGCAAAATTCCCGGATTGCAACCCGCCCCTCACCCTTGCGTTAGCGGAATGCTTTGCGGCGGACCGCTGCCCACTACATCCTGAATCTCGACGGAGGTCGCGGAGATTCGAACTACTTTGTAGCGCCGGTCGACAATCTCGCCTTCGCCGGCGATGAAAACATCCTCTCCCTTAGAGAGGAAAACCTTTTTCGTCTCACCGGGCTGATTCGCAAAGCCAAAAAACTTCAACGGGATCGGAGCTTGTGCGGTGACGGCCGGCACCTGATAGGGCTTGGGATCATTCGGGCCCACAGCGCCGGGAGCCAGAGGCTTGGGAATCTCGACCTCGGCCTGCGAAACAAAAATATTTCTCCCCGAACCTTCGTACTTGATCTGCTCGGTTGCGCTCAGTTGCTGCAGGTGCAGAGTCGGATCGAGGCTCTGTGGCGCGTGCTCTTTCTTACTCGGTCCAGCGCCATGACGCCCTGCGGGATGCGTGAGCGAGCGAATCGGCGCTGTGATTGGATTCGCGCTGGTTCCCGTAGAAGCAATCGTCGACGATGACGGAATAAACTGGTAGGCGACCGCGATTACTGCCACCACACCCAGCACCCCCGCCAGGATCGTGTTCCTCCGATTTTCTGTTCCCAGTTTCACTACGTTCCTGACCTCAAATACGTTTCGAGTTTCATATGGAGCCGAATCGGCCCGGTTTGCTCGCCGCCCAGTTCGACACTGCTGATGATAAACAGCATGTCATCGCGTTCCAGCGCATTGATAAACCGCGCCAGGGCGACGTAATTTCCGGAGAGATCCGCATCCATCTCGACCGGTTGCAACCCGTCCATCTCAGAGTCCTCGGCTTTATACTTAGCCGCATTGATTGTTACCCCGTTCGCGCTCGCGACCTTTCCCAGTTGAACCAGAATCTGCGAATCCTGCATGGGAAAGCGCTTTTTGTAAAAATCCGTGATCTGCTGGCGCGCCCTATCCACTTTCTTCGGGAGATTGGTCAGCGGTTCAACCTGTCGGGTTTTCGTCTGCAATTCGCTCCACAGCTGGTTAAGCTGCAATCGTCGCGAGTCGGTCGAACCTATTAGCGGTGAAAACAAAACCAGCACCGCCACCAGATCTACGCCGATAAGCACCGCCAGGGCAGTCTTGATCTTTTTCCGGGTCTGACGCAAGTCTGGCATCAGGGCGCGCTCCGCTCGGAGATTTCCGTTTTCCCGGCTGGCTCCGCCGCCTTTGCCGCCGGTTCCGGAACCGTTTCCGGAACGTAGGTTGCAACAATACTGAACTGAAACGGATCTCCACTGTTCGAAGGGTGAAATGCCTCCGTTTCGACATATGTCTGAGTAAAGCGTCGGGAATCTTCCATACGGCGTGCCAGCTCCAATGCCCGGTCGCGCGAGTCGCCTGCAACCATCATCTTCAGCTTGAGCTGATTGTCTTCGTCCAGTTCGGGATGAATGGAAACCAGGTGAACTCTCGCCGGCATTACTTTTTCCAGGTCTTCCAAAACCCGCGTCCAGGAGAATGACTTGCGCTGGATCAGCTCGTTAAGAAATTGCGATTGGTCCCGCGTGGAACGGTTCTCCGGCCGGTTTAGAAACTGCTCTGCCTGCTGGCGCTTGGCGTCGCGTTGCGCGATCTGGGCTCTGTATTTGGCTTCGGTGGCATGGTCTTTCCGGGCCGCGAACCATCCTGTGACTGTGATCGTAATCAATATCAGCGTCAATACAATCACAGCCGCAAGCGCGGTTCCCCAACGCATCCAAAACTGCCGCGCATCTTCATACGGCTGGCTGGCGAGATTGATATCGAGACGCATAGATTCTTATTCGTCATCCTGGGCGGCGCGTTCCTTGGGCTGCGAAGGACCTAGGCGAGCCGCGCGACTCCACGAAGCCTGCCCTGAGAGAGCACAAGCGACCGAAAGGCGCGTTTGGCTCGCATCCTTATCACAACTTCGCTTCGCGACTACACAATCAGAGCTCCCACTACTCCGGCCATCCTCCAGCGTGGGACTGAGCCTCCCGTGCTTACTCCCAACTGCGACGAAGTTACCAGTTCCTGAACCTCCGCTCCGGTCTGTGATCGCAACGCCGGCGCAGCACTTCCCGTGTCGGACAACCCCGCCACAAATATCTTTTCAATGTTCAAGTGGTACGTATCCTGGAAAAACACGACGGACGGGTAAATATCCTCCGCCAATTGCTCACCGGTAATGGTGACCCCACGGGTATTTTCCAGTGTACGGAAAAGCTGCAACTGGTCGGCGTTGAGGATTGCGATACTGGTAGTCCGCGCGTCCACTTTCACCACCAGCGTAGGCCGCTGCCCCTCGGCTGCGCCCAGTGCGGCCAGCATCGATGGCACAACCACTCCCGGACTGAATCCGGCATTGCGGAAGGCGGTTTCATAATCTTCCAGCACGCTGGCCAGCGCAACCGCCGCCACCACGCGAACCCCTTCACTGGTTTTCTGCGCGTGATAGGAAACCCGGGCCTTGTCTACATCAAACGGCAGAGATTTCTTCATGCGAAACCGCACTACTCCGGAGGCTTCTTCAGAATCCGCAGGCAGGCTATCGAATTCGAGCAGAACCACCCGCACCGCCGCATCCGGAACCACCGCAATCACGTCGTGCGTCCTTCCTGCCACGCTATTCAACGTCTCATGCACGGCGTCACTTACCGCCTCGCGCTGGCGCAAATTGCCTTCCACCAGGTCTGGAACCACGCTGCCCGGCGCCAGTTCGCGAGCCGCGCAGGCTTCCAGCGTCCGTCCATCCACGCCCAGCCTGCCCACAAGCACGCGGTCAGCCGCAATCTCGCACGCCAGCTTGGGTTTTGCCGGATTGTTTCCAGAACTCATTTCAGCTGTTCACTCTCTTCTCAAGAAACACTTCTACAATTCAAACGCCCAGCCTCGCGAAATGCAATAGCTGGAAGGGAACTTCAGGCGTTGGCCTGTCGAGCTTTGCCTGCGTGCCCGGCGCTGCCACAGATTCAATCGGTTGTGCGGAATCCTTTACCGCATGGCCTCGATGAAGGTGACCTTGTTGATCTCTTTCAAAGTAGTCAGCCCGAGCCTGACTTTATCCAGCGCCGACTCTCGCAGGAATCGCATCCCTTCTTCGCGTGCGGCCCGGCGGATTTCCGACGTAGGTTTCCGCGCCAGAATCATCTCGCGAATGCGGTCGCTCAGATCCAGCAACTCATGAATCGCAGTTCGCCCCCGGAAGCCAGTGCCCGCGCACTCGATGCATCCCGGGCCCTCATACAGCGGGACTTTGGACCACTGCCCCGGATCCAGTCCGCTGGCCTCCAGCACCTCGGGCGCATAATTCACCGGGGTTCTGCACGATTCACAAATCAACCGCACCAGCCGCTGCGCCAGAATGCAATTCAATGCCGAGACAAAATTGTAAGGCTCCACGCCCATGTTCAAAAAGCGTCCAATCACGTCCACCACATTGTTGGCGTGAACCGTGGTGAAGACCAGGTGTCCAGTGAGGGCGGATTGAATGGCAATCTGCGCCGTCTCCGTGTCGCGAATTTCGCCGACCATAATTTTGTCCGGATCGTGGCGCAAAATCGAGCGCAAGCCGCGGGCAAACGTCAATCCTTTTTTCTCGTTGACTGGAATCTGCGTAATGCCGCGCAATTGATATTCGACGGGATCTTCAATCGTGATGATCTTGTCTTCGTCAGTCTTGATCTCGTTCACGGCGGCGTAAAGCGTGGTCGTCTTGCCACTCCCCGTCGGTCCCGTTACCAGCACCATCCCGTACGGCTCTTTGATGTAGCGCCGGAACTTTCTCAGGTCATCCTCATCAAAACCAACTACCTCCAGGGTCAGCGAGCGGAATTTCTCGCTCATCGATTCTTTATCCAGCACACGCAGCACGGCATCTTCGCCATGAATCGACGGCATGATGGAGACGCGGAAGTCGATGGCGCGTCCGTTGTACTTCACCCGGAAGCGTCCATCCTGCGGCACGCGACGCTCGGAAATATCCAGTTCGCTCATGACCTTCACGCGCGAGATCACGGTAGAATGATGTTCTTTTCCAATCGGCGGCATGGCCTGCGTCAGCACGCCGTCGATGCGGAACTTGATCACCACCGAGTCATCCCGCGTCTCAATGTGAATGTCAGACGCGCGCCGCTGCAGTGCGGTAAAAATCGTGGTATCCACCAGCCGGATGATCGGGCTGGTATCTCCCGCCGCGGTCAGCTTGTCGATGGTCAGCGTTTCTTCGGCACCGGTATTTTCATCTTCGCGAATGATCTGGAAGCCTTCGCTGGCCTCTTCCAGAACGCGCTGCGACTGCTCCGTCTTCTTGAGGATGTCGCTGATCTGTTTCAGCGTCGCCACTTTGGTGAGAATCCGCTTCTGCAGCAGCAAGCTGATCTCATCGATCATCATCAGCTGGCTGGGATCGGCAATCGCAATCGCCAGCTTGCCATCCGCTGTCTCTTCCAGCGGCACAAAGTTATAGCGGAACATCAACTCCGGCGAGAATTTCTTGAACAGCTCATGATGCAGCTGAAAATCGGCGAGATCCACGAACTCGCAACGATAGCGCCGCGCCACGTCCTGAGCGCGTTCCAGGTCGGTGATCGGATTTCCCGTGGTCACCACCTGCCCGCCGTTCTCACCGTGCACGAAAAGTGATTTCTTCTCCGCCATCGCCATTTCTCACATCCCCGAAAACATTTGGCAATTGAGTAATTTTGTAATCTTGTAATTTAAGAACCGGCATCGATGCGGCGGGTTCAAATTACGCAATTGCAAAATTACACAATCACTCGATTTTCTTTAATGGACTCCCAGGGTGAATATCGGCAAATACAGCGAGATCAATACTCCCCCCACAAACACCGCCATCACCATTAGAATCAGCGGCTCAATCAGCGCCATGGAGGCGCCCAGCGCCGTCTGCACGTCTTCTTCATAAAACTCCGCCACGGAATTGAGCATGGCCGGCAACGCGCCCGTGGATTCGCCGACCTCAAGCATTTCCACCGCTAGGTCGGGAAAGATATCCTGTTCCTCCAGACTGTTGGCCAGACCCTGCCCTTCCCGCACCCGGGAGCTTGCCCGCATCACACCTTTTAAGATGCGCCGGCTAGTCATCGAACTCCCCGCCGTCTCCATCGATGGCACCAGCGGCAGTCCGCCTTGCAGCAGCGTCGAAAGCATCCGGGAAAACGTCGCCACCTGATGTTTCAGCCTGATATCCCCCAGCAGCGGCATGCTCAGGATGAATCGGTCGATCTGATCGGCACCGCGGTCCGTCTTGCGCCACTGCCACAAGACGAGTCCCCCTATTACTGCTACCGCAATCGCAAAGGGAAAGTATTTTTGCGAGTTCTGCCCCACCGTCAGCATGAAGACCGTGATGGCCGGTAGCTTCTGATCCAGACTGTTAAACAATTCCGCGAACTTGGGCACAACATAGGTAAACAGAAACATCACCATGATCGTCACCACGCTCACCAGCAGCGTGGGATAAATCAGTGACACGAATAGCTTTTTGCGGAACGTCATCGCCATGCGCTGGAAGTTGATGTAGCGCGTCAGTACTTCGTCGATGTTTCCGCTCTTCTCCCCCGCCATCAGGGTCGTGGTATAGATCTTCGGCACCGCGGGATGGGTAGCAAAAGCGTCGGAAAGCAACTCTCCACCTTTTACTCGCTCCCGCACGTTTTCCAGAATCTGCCCCAGGTTGCGATCTTTTTGCCGCTTGATCAGAAGATCCAGCGAATTCAAAATCGGCAGCCCCGCCTTGAGCAGCGTTAGAAACTGCTGGTTGAATACCAGGAACGAACTCTGCTTCAGCTTCCGGCCGCCCCTCAACGAGAGGCCCGAAAGCATTCCCTGCGGCTTCACCCAATAGACGAGATATCCCTGCGACGCAAAGCGGTCGCGCACTTCGGCCACGGAATAGCCATGCTCCACTTGCTGGTGCAGCCGGCCCCGCTCATCCGCGAGTTTTACAACAAATTCCGCCATTTACTTCGTTTTTCTGCCTGGGCGGCAACCCTCTCGGCTCAGTCTAACATTCCCGCTTCCCATCTCGTTCGACGTTCGCTCCGCTGCCCCGTACGTCTAGTACCGTAAGTAACCCTAATTGGACCCAGGGCGAATCGGGAAAGGCTCTAGGGTGCCGCCTCGCCCTCTATGGTCTCCGTTCCCGCCGGCGGCCTGAACTCAAAGCTCCCCGCCGGGATCACTATATTTTCCTTTTGTTCGCCGAACCGGTATTCAGTGGTGGATCCATCCACGTCGTCGATCACAATTCGCACGATTTGATGCTCGGGGTTGATTTCCACCTGAATCTCGCTCACCCGGTCCGCCAAAGCCCGCGGCACCCCGCGCAGAACCACATCCCCCGCCACCAGCGGCTTCACATCCGGAGCCAGTGACAGCCCCTGTAATTCCTTCTCCAACCTGCTCTTACCTAGCAAGAACGCAAGCGGAGATCGAATGTCATCCAGCTTCCGGGCGTCCGTCTTGCGCGCCTGCCTGTCTCCTGGAACGTAAAACCACGCATCTCTCCCGTCACTCACGAAGAGCTTGTCCCTTGGAGAACGGTACTCCCACCGCATCTTGCCGGGTTTTTTCGCCCCGCCCTTAGCCAGCCAAAGCGTCCCCGATTCCGTCCGCTCCATTCCCGATCCCTGATAAATCTCCGTAAACTCCGCCTCCAAAGTCCGTAAATGGTTGTAATGCCCATCCACCGCCTGAGCGATGGCATGAACGCCTCCGCTCACGGCACTAGCGGTCAGCGCGAGACTGAGAAGAAGAATCGCTATACAAAATCGAGCCATCCTCCGATTCTATCCTCTGCCGAAATGGCTAGCCGATTCTGCCTTTTTGAGCACAAGACGGACTTGATTCTCTTGCATCACACACTGGTATGTGTAATACTTTACACATGCCTACGAACTTGGCTCTCGACGATAAGCTGATCGAGGAAGCCCGCCGCGCAGGCAGCCATAAGACCAAGAAGGAAGCCGTAACAGCTGCCCTTGCGGAATACGTGAAACGACGCAAACAACTTCGCATTCTCGAAGCGTTTGGCTCCTTCGATTTCGATTCCGAGTACGATTACAAAGCCGAGCGCAAGAGATCGCGCTCCTGAGCATGCTGGTTCTCGTCGACACGCCTATCTGGTCGCTCGCACTCCGGCGGGCGCCCGCAGACTTAAACTCCCGCCAGCAACTTCTTACTGCCGCCTTGAAGGAACTTATTCGCGATGGGCGCGCTCAACTCCTCGGCCCGGTTCGACAGGAGCTGCTTTCCGGCATCCGCCAGGAAAAGCACTTCACACAACTACGCGACTATCTGCGCGGTTTTGACGAACCCACTCTCAACGTTGATGACTACGAGGAAGCCGCCCGCATTCACAACCAATGCAGGTCCCGAGGCATCGCCGGATCAATCATTGACTTCCTGATCTGCGCCGCGGCGACTCGGCGCCACTGGCAGATATTCACAACCGACCAGGACTTCACGCACTACGCAAAGGCCTGTTCTTTGCAGCTTTACAACGTCACCTAGACCGGTCACCTGCAAACTGCGCTGCACCGAAATGATTCACCACGATCCATACATCCCATACTGATGTGTCCCGCCAATTTTCTGCAGCGCAATACTTCCGCCCAGCACATGCTCGAGCAGCGGATTGTGATAGAGCACATAAACCCTTCGCGGATGCTCGCGCAAACTCCGCTCCAGATTCCCAATCACACGCCTCAATCCGGACTCCGGAAAGGGATTGAAGAGAAACAACACGGTCGGCTCTACCGGAAAATCAAACTCGGTCGCATTCCCGCAAATCGATTCCATCGCGAAGCATTTCTGCGGCTCACTCTGGTACTTGCGAATATTGTTCCAAGCGGAATCATGCAGAGCCGGTAACAATTCCACGCCTACGATGAGCCGAAAGGGATAATCGGAAGCCATCAGTAGCGTTCTTCCCTTGCCCGAGCCGAGATCAAGGAAGATGAATTGGCGAAAGTCGAAACCAGTCTGCGCCGACAGGGCTTCGATCATTTCGTGAAATAAAACGGATGCCGTCGGCTGATAAGGCGAGTGGAAAAATCCCAACAGCCGGTCGTGCCAGCCAACCCCAGCGCTGGTAGTGTTGACCCGATACTCCCAATCGTATTCCGCATCGCCGTAACGCTGCCGGCGCCGCTCCGGAGTCGAGTCGCGAACAAAGTCAAAAAGAATTTTCAGCAGCTGCCATGTAGCCGCAGTTCCTCCGTCGCGTGCCGCAGCATCTTTCCACCAATGCGACGCGGAGCGTAGCAGGCTGATGCGCCGCGAAGTCGAAGCGGCATCCTTGTTGCGATCCATGCCTCGCCATCATAAGCGAAGTAAGAATAAGCGAAGTAAGAGGAGCTACTGCCGGCTGTGGAATTTAGGCTGCGGCTTGTATCCGGGTGGAAGGCCTTTGGTGGCGAACGGAAAATCCCCGGGCACCAGCAGTTCAACTCGCCCTTCTGGCGTCAGCTTGTAAGGATGTCCATCGGGATCGACGGGAATCCCAGGCATTCTTTCGGAGCTTACCAGTTCTGCCATGCTCGCCGGTAATCGTCCTGTGCGCTGGCCAAAGCGGGTTACCACTTCCTGCAAATGGGTCACGTCCTCATCGACGCGTAAAGCACGCAGATGTTCCACCGCGTTGGCGCGAATCTGCTTGTCCCCGGTGCTCTGGTAGGTTGCGGACCAAAGCATTCGTGCCGTGTCATACTCCCCAGCATGCTGCGCCATCTGCGCCGCCATCACCCGCATAAACGGATGCGCATTCGGCAGCTTCGACCCGCGCTCGAACGCCGCGGCGGCATTGCCGTAATCCTTGAGATTCATGTAGTAGACAAAACCCAGATCGTAATACAGCTTCCAGTCGTTGGGATTATTCCGAATGCCATATTCCATCAACTGAATAGCACGCTCCGGTTGCCCCGCACCGTCCGGTGGCGCCGGAGCCAGAAAGCTTGCTCCGAATTGATAAGCCACTACCAGCTGCGGATCCAGATGCGTGGTCAAGCTCAGCAACGGATAGAGCAGCTCATAACTTTGCGCGCTGTCGTGGTGTCGACCGCCAAAGTACTGAACCGCGCGCGTCCAATAAATATCGGCAAGAAGGCCGTCATATCCCAGGCTGATCCGCTTCAACACCTTCGGAGAACTCAGATACAACACATCTTCCAGCGTGGCCCGCGGACGAAGTTGATCGATGTGATGAAGCACCGCGGCGCTGGCCGCCAGGGAAACTGCGACACATAAGCCGGCAACGATCGAAACTTTGCGGCGTGGCTTCATTTCAGGTTCCGGTGTTCGAACACCAGCACCGCCCCGCTCAGAGCCATGGCGGCGTAGAAAATGGCATACAGCGTGTTCTGCCAGATAAGTTGTCCCGCAACCGGCTGCTCGTGGGCGATGGAACTGACGATATTAAAAGCGGAGAGATTTGGCACCAGGTAAGCAGCACCTGTCACCAACCAGCGGGTAAATCCGTGCGCCATGCTGGCGAAGCCCCGCAAGTCCTCGGCAAAGCTGCCAATCACAAATAAGGAAAAGGCAAACACCGCGGAAAGCAAAGGCGAAGAAAACGATGAGAACAACAGCGCCAGCGAGCACACGATCAGGAACTCCAGAATGATGAAATATAAGGCAACCAGTATTAAAGCATCGGCTCGCACGAACTTGTGCGAAACATAAAACAACGCCGCGAAAACCCCGATTGCCATGAAGAACGTATTCACCACCAGCGTGCCCGCCAGCCCAAAAAACTTGCCGACAATAAATTCCCACCGGCGCACCGGACGCGAAAGAACCGTGTAGAGCGTGCGTTTTTCGATTTCTTTCGAAACCAGTCCGATGCCGATGAATATCGCGATCACGATTCCGAACAAGGAAACCGCCGTCAAGCCCAGATTGATGACCACGAGTTTTTCGATGTCGATGGAAATCTGGCCAACCAGGATCGCCGCTCCCGAAAGCAGCACAGCGAACGCGATCAGGTTGTACAGCACGCGGTCCCGCACCGCCTCGCGAAACGTGTTGAACGCAATATGCATCACCCGCGCTTTCATCCCATTCTCCTCAGCATTTCCGTCGTGCGACAATTTTCGTGTGCGCCAATCTCATACGGTGGATGCCGCCGTAGTTTCGGCGCGCCGTAGTTTCTCTATAAAATAAGTTTCCAGCGAGGTGCGGACCGGCGTGAGCGAAATCAAACGCAGGCGCTCGCGGCGCAGCGCATCGATCGCCGCATCTTGCTGCGTTTCGTCAATAATGGCGCGCACCGTATCTCCCGTGACATGGCATTCGGCGCCCAGCGCCTTCATGGATGCCGGTACCTGCGTCCCCCGCCAGATCACTTCCACTTTGCTCTGAACACTCGAGGTCAAATCCGCAACCCGGCCTGTGCCGCGCAGTTCGCCCTTGTGAATGATCGCAACCCGGTCGCAAAGAGCTTCCGCATCGGAAAGAATATGAGTAGAGAAGAAAACGGTCTTGCCTTCGTGCTTGAGTTGTTCCATCAGGTCGCGCACTTCGCGACGGCCCATGGGGTCGAGCCCAGACATGGGTTCATCGAAGAACACTAACTTGGGATCATGCAAGATGGCCTGTGCAATCCCCACCCGCTGCAGCATGCCTTTGGAAAACTTCCGCAACTGTACGCCCTTCACATCCGGCAAGCCCACGCGTTGCAATGTGCTTTCCACCCGCCTCGTGCGCTCCTTCGCCACAACGCCGGAGAGTTGCGCGTAATAGTTCAGCAGTTCGTGCGCGGTCAGGTGATCGTAAAAATAGGGTTGCTCGGGAAGAAAGCCGATTTGCGCTTTCACCTCCGGGTCCGTCCAATCGCGTCCCAGAATGCGTGCCGATCCGGACGTCGGGAACACCAATCCCATGAGCAGCTTCAATGTCGTGGTCTTGCCGGCTCCGTTGGGTCCCAGGAAGCCGAATATCTCACCATCTTCCACCGTGAGATGCAGAGGATGCAGACCGTATTTGGGACGTTTCCTCCAGAATCCCACTAGATAAGTTTTTTCCAAACCAAGAATTTCAATCGCAGCCATAACGCTCCAGCACCATGGAATGGAAGGTTTTCTCTCTCCGGAAATTATATGAAAGGAATCAAGATTTTTATAGCCACCACCAGGTTACGATGGTTACTCTTTGCCCCGAGCGGCCGGCATTGAAGGGGAATCAAACGCATTTATCATCGCATGCGGACGATCATAGTCTCTGCAAAGATCTCCTTGTGAGACGGCCTGAGAGATTGGAGTGTCTAGGCATCCGCGGCCTAGTTGCTCATAGGCGTTAGCCCTTGGCAGGCCGTACGACTAGCTACAAGTGTAATTGTGCCCGCGGGTTGCAGGCGTATCACGGCATCTTCATACGAGCAATAGGAGCGAGTGCCGTATTGTACGCTGAGTGGCGTACCGGTTGAATAGAATTGGTCGTTCATGAGCGCCCCGGCGCTTGCCGAACCGGTAGCGTTAAAGTTATAACCGCTCTTACCGCTTCCACCTCCGCTGGTAGCCAGATAGTTATCCACCAGACAAGCTGTGGCTATGCTGGGAGAACAAGGGGCGGCGCCACCGAGGGTGGCGAGGGCCAGAGGAAAACCGATCGTCGGGTAGGCGCTAAAATATGCGATCTCCGCGGTATTGATCGAGCGAACAGATGCAGCCGCCGAAGAATCGTTGGCCGCCATGCGGGCGCGCATGAGATTCGGAATCGCAATAGCCGCAATGATCAAAATGATGGCCACCACAATCAACAATTCAATCAGCGAGAACCCCTTTTGCTTCCTCATCCGATGCCCTCTTCTCTCCCAGCGACCTTCGGTACCGACCATCTTCAAATCCCAATTCTCCCGTACAATCTGGTAGTAGCACCTCGATTGCCAGATCGAGGCGCTATCAAACTTCGGTTACGCACACGCCAAACGTATTACTTTCAAGTTGATGCGCGGCCCTGGCCAATCTTCGGAACCAAGAAACCGCGAGTTGAGCGCAGATCGCTATCTATCTTGACGAATTGTGTCACTAACAGCCCGCTTCCGGGCCCTTATCGCGCGCTGGCAGCCAGTTTTTGCGGAGCAACTAATGCATTCTCATTCGCCAGAATATTTGCAGCTGTCTTCGCCATGCGACTTTCGATCCAAAATGTTATCGATGCCGTGAACACCACCAGGCTCCAGGGGATTACCGCCGATTTAAGCGCCAAAGGCACTCCGAAACGCACACACACAAGCCATAGGACGGTCAGTCCTATCCCTGCCAGAATTGCGCCCACGCACCGCAACTTGTGCGGCAGCGCAAAGGCTGCGGCCGCTTGCACTCCCAGCGCGAACGGCAGGCTCACAATCAGGTCGACTAAGTAATGCTGGCCACTACCCAAAGTAGCGAATACGGTCAGCAAAACGTAGAGCAAAAGGGTCGCGCGCAAAACCCGCCTAAGGCCTCGGCTATTCCAATACAGCAGGACCACCCATGCCACATGCAAAGAGGGCATGCCATTCCTCGGAATGCCGGTCGAGATCGACATTTTCTGCAGCGCGAATGTCGATAGATCTTTGTAAGAAACGCCTCCCCAGGGAAAGTCTTTTCCGAAGGCGTAGATCGGTCCAGTCGCCGGCACCACGTTATACAGGAGCCACCCGGCGACTCCTGCCAGCAACAGCACGATCAAGATGTGCCAGGAGATCTTTCTCGCGCCACGTGGTATTTTTCCTGCGCATACTGCCGCCATCGCAAAAGGTAATGAAAGGTAGGTCAGCATCGCACACCGAGTAAGCGTGATACTGCCATACATGACTCTTCCCAGAAAGAAGCTTGGCTGAAAGCCCAGACTTCCGTCGAAGGCATATAACCAGGCGTCATCTGTCTGCGGATTGAGCCCGCCAGACAACCGCAGCACATTGCCCGAGACAAAGATGAAAAAAACCAGCAACAGGGTCGGCACCAGCAACGCCAAAGCGTTTTCCCGTCCCTCCCGCTCGGACCACACAGCGCGCAAGCCGAGCATCAATAGCGCCGCGAATCCCAGTACGGCAGTGCCGCTCGCCACCCGCAGCACCCAAAACGGGATAGGTGACACATGTATGATTTTGACAAAGATCACGGAAATCGATAGCCAGGCGTAGATCTCCCAGCGTGAAGGAGCGCCGCGCAGAAAGAAGGCAAGCGCTCCTGCAATCGCGAAAGGCAAGTACGGCTCATCGAAATTAGTCAGACGGGCTCCCGTAATAACGATTGCAATCCAGACTGCCGACAACGCAATCAGGGGAACCACCGTACTTCGTCGCGAGAGAGTGAGTTTTTCCCAGGACATACCGACATCCAAAACTTTATCCATTGATCGAGAAAAGGCGCGGACTAATTGTAAGCGCCGGGCAAGAAAGATCCGTGGTTACCAAAGATCGGAAGTGGCGTTGCAAAGAAAAAATAAAGGGCGGCGAACTTG
>JBAWBG010000238.1:0-3883 GCA_049589695.1 Candidatus Sulfotelmatobacter sp.
TGCGTCTCACAGAAGTCACCCAGCCTGCCATTCTTAGCGTATCCATCGCCGCATTGCGCGTGCTCGAGGGACGCGTGCCCAAACCGAGCTTTGTCGCCGGCCACAGCTTGGGCGAGTATTCGGCTCACGTCGCATCTGGAACGATGACTTTTGCAGACGCTGTGCGCACGGTCCGCAACCGCGGAAAATATATGCAGGAGGCGGTTCCGGTCGGCGTTGGAACCATGGCGGCAATCCTCGGAATGGAATTGGAGAAAGTTGCAGCGGTTTGTGAGGACGCCGCGCAAGGCGAGGTCTGTTCTCCCGCCAATATCAATTCTCCAGAACAGATTGTCATCTCCGGCAACACAGCAGCTGTAGAACGCGGAACAAAACTCGCTGACGAGCGGGGGGCGAAGCGAGCGAAGCTTCTTCCGGTCAGCGCCCCATTCCACTGTTCTCTGATGAAGCCCGCGCAGGACCGTCTGGAGGGCGATCTGAATCGTCTGAAGATGCAAAAGCCTGTCTACCCTGTAGTTTGTAATGTGGAAGCGTCTTTAGTCGGCGATGAACTGCGGGCTCGCGAAACGCTGGTGGCACAAGTCACCGGCGCTGTGAAATGGGAACAGAGTATGCGCCTGCTCATAGAAAACGAGGTGCAGATTTTTCTTGAAATCGGTCCGGGGAAAGTGCTGTGCGGGCTTATGCGGCAGATTGATCGCTCAGTGACATGTCTGAACGTAGGCGATGAAGCATCGCTGAGCAAGACGCTCTCACAGCTAGGCATTTAAAGTTCGGCCCAGGCCGTCATCCTACGATGATCTTTACCTAGTTACTAGTGGAATTCCAAGTCGCAAGGCGGTGAGCTGATCGTCTTATCATTTTTATCCACGTACAACTGGGCATGCTGCGCGCGGCCATTGACGATCACGTCGATCACCACTCCGCTTCCTCCGCCCGGACAGTTGCTCTCGCCATAAATGTCATAGCTCTTGACGACGCCCCACGGACCGCCCGGTCCCCAGTCCTGTTTGAATTCATTGAATGGGTATTGCGAATGATTCTGCGGGTGCTGCTGCCACTCTGGATCGTGATAGTAAATTCCGTAGGCCGCCTCGAAGTTTTGCTGTTGCAGAGCGGAAAAGAACTTGTCGGCAATCCGTTTTTCCGGCCAGAACCGGTTCCACCAGGCCACGAAGGCCAGAATCAAGATAAGAACGATGACGGAAATAATTCGCGTTCTTTTCTTCCGCTCTTTTTCCGGATGATACTCTTTGGCGTCCAGTAAAGTCATAACCCTCTAGGATAACGGACGCAGCCTGTAAGTGAAAGGTTCCAGGAAATAGGGTAGTGTTCTATAGCGTTCGCTTGAACAAAGGAATCGCGATCCCAAGAGTAACAGCGGCGAAGAGGCTCAAGAAGAGCATGTCCCCCCACACCGCCGCTAGAGTCGTTTCCTTCAGCAACAGACATTTGAAGCCGTCCACTGCATAAGTAAAAGGATCGACCCTGGCAATGGCCCGCAGCCAAGGTGGAAAAGCCTGGATCGGATAAATCGCTCCGCTCGGGAAAAAGAGCAAAGTATTCAGAATGCCAAACATGGCCCGCGGCACGAGAGGATCTTCAATCCTCACCATGAGCAGAAACATCATGGTGTTGAAGGCGAGCGAAGTCAGCAGGATCATGATCAGAAGCCCGAGAATTGTGGCGGGATTGAAAATTGTGCTCACTCCGGCAATCAGCGAGCCGATTACGCAAATGATTACACCGGTCATCACTGCCTTGATCGCACCCGCCAAATTGAGCCCGAGTACGAGTTCAAGCTTGGTGATCGGCGTCACCAGGTAGCCCTCGTGCACACCTCGCGCTTTGTCATCGATGTAGAGCATTCCCCCGCCAATCATCACCGAGACAAACATCGCCAAGGCCAGCGACCCGGGCAGGAGATATTTCATGTACTCGATGTAGGGATAAAGCTCGACGATCGAAAGCGCAGTTTGCTGCAGAATGCGCGGTTCGACCGTCGGCTGATTGAGCGAAGTGACCAGGTCGGTGAGCTCCGATTCCAGCGCGGAACTCATGAAATTATCGCTGTTATCAACGACCAGCCCAATCTGAGGATGGTTTTCCTCGTAAACGCGGCGCGAATATTGCGGAGGAATGATCACGGCACCATCGAGCTTGCCGTTGCGAACATCCTCCATGGCCTTTTTTTCGTTGTCGTAGTAAACCGGCACGAACGTTCGAATATTCGAGCGAACGGAATCGAAAGCCTCGCGAATCCTGAGCGCCTGCGTGCCTCCGTCCTGGTCAACGATGGCCAACCGTGCATCGCGAATCTTCCCGCCGAATGCGTTACCGAGAATCACGAGCTGCACCAACGGAAAAATCATCGACGCCAGCATGAGCGCCGGCGAGCGGAAGAATTTCCGCATCTCGCGCTCGACAATGGCCATCATTCGGTTCATAAGTTCAACCCGCGCAATTCATGGCTGCAACCCCGGCCGTTGCGGCATCACGAAGGCATAGGCTTTCTGCAATTCATCGCGCAACTGTCTGCCTGTGTAATGCACGAAAACATCGTCGAGTGTGGTGTTCTGCACGGAAAGCGACTTCACACCAACTCCCGCTTCTACGGCCATCTCTACCAGTTGAGTAGTAGTACGCGAGCCATTGCCGGTAAGAACTCGAAACATGCCCGCTCCCTCGTGCTGAACGGAGGTGACTTCATCCAGCGTGTGCAGCCGCTGCTCCCAATCGTCGGGCGGATTTTCAAATTGCGCTTCAATCACGTTCGATCCCGGCACGCTGGCCTTTAAAGCCATGGGGGCATCGAGTGCGACCAGTTTGCCGTGATCTACGATCGCGATTCGGTCGCACAGCCGGTCGGCCTCATCCATGTAATGGGTTGTGATCAGGATCGTAAGGCGCCGCTGGGTTTTAATATTGCCCAGCATCTCCCACACTGCCACGCGGGAAACGGGGTCGAGTCCCGTGGTGGGCTCGTCGAGGAAAAATATTCTTGGATGATGCACGAGCCCGCGTGCAATCTCCAGCCGCCGCCGCATGCCTCCCGAGAGCGTCTTCGTTTGCGCATCGCGCCACTTGGTCAGGTCGACCAGTCCAAGCAGTTCATCGATCGAGCGCTTCCGCTCCCTCGCGGGAACGTCATAGAGCTTGGCATATATGTTCAAATTTTCTTCGACAGTAAGATCGAGATCGCTGGTTAGAGCTTGCGGGATCACTCCGATCGTCCTGCGCGCCGCGTCCGGTTCTTTCGACACATCGTGGCCGGCGATCAGGGCTTTTCCTGAAGTGATTGGAATCAGCGTTGTCATCATGCGAATCAGAGTGGATTTTCCTGCTCCGTTCGGACCAAGCAGACCAAAGATCTCTCCTTCGTTTACATTGAACGAAACGTCGTCAACGGCGGTGAAGTCGCCGTATTTCTTGACGATATGCTGCACCTCGATCGCATAGGGCGCCGCGGTCGTCGTCGCAGGAGAGTCGCCGTTGCTCGGTTTGGAATCTACGTCCGCCATCATTGCTGCCCCGTCGCTGCCACGCTCTGCGAATTATTTTCGCCTTTCATCTGCACGGGAGAAACCAGCACTTCTGCGGTCATTCCCGGCACGAAAGCCCCCTTCGGATTATCCAACCGAACTTTCAAAACAATCGTCTTGATATCCCGCTTGCGCCGGCTGACATCGCGCTGGGTTGCGAAATCTCCCTCCACTCCTTTGAAAAAAACTTTTCCACTGGTGATTGTGCCTCCGGGCAGTCGCACGCGCATCACATCGCCGTAGCCGATGTGATCGGCATAAGTTTCCGGAATCGCGGCCCGCACCCAGGTATCGTTTAGATCGACGATGGTCACAATGGGCGCGCCGATGTTGACTACTTC
>JBAWBG010000239.1:0-33001 GCA_049589695.1 Candidatus Sulfotelmatobacter sp.
CATCACCCCCTATACGAATGCCTCGACATCTATTGTCGAGGCATTTTTTCGCCAAATTATAGAGGTTCAATTATTTCACGCGCCCCGGTCAACAAAACGAATACTCTTTAACCTCGCCTTTCCTTAAGTAGTAATGCGCTTCTCGTGGAGGCTCGGCACGATTCACTTGATTGGGAATGACGAATCGTCAAGCGCTACGTGAAACTTGGCTTCGGCGGCACGCACACTGAGTCAAACCAGCGACTGATGTACACCTCGGCGTGAGCTTCACCGCAGTAATGCCGGGCTCCAGGGGCATTGGCCGTTTCAGAATTCCACCGGTACACAGTAAGGTCGGCGTCTCCACATTGAATCACGAACCAGTGGATCGGATTCGTAGTCACGAGTCCACAGACTTCACATCTAAATTCCTGCAGAGATGTCATGCGCGCGGTTCCGTATACCAATGGTTTGTGATCATCACTCCGTGATGGAAGCCGGCCGCAGATTTGGTGTCAGGATCGTCAGTTCGCCGACTTGTTCCCTCTTCACGGTACCACGCAGGTGGACGGCGTGATCCATCATCCAAACCTCGGGAATGATTTCGCCAACCAGTTGTCCATGACAGAAAAGCCGCACTACCGAACTCTCAGAGACGACAATTCCTACGGCTTTGGTAACCGCGCTCATATTCGCGGCGGCGATGTGACGGCTGCCAAGACCCAACGGCACGTCAACTTGTGCCGCCACGGCATCGAGATAGCGGCACGCTGAAAGGACAATTCCGTCGTGACTCACTACAAACCCGCCGTCCAGCTGCGCCAATTCTTTGATGGTTCCACGTAAATTGAGATTGGTGACGTGCCGCGAAGACTCCGGATGCCCCAGCAACGGATCCAAAATCAACGGTCTGGACCTCGCGAGCACGGCCTTCTCATCGCCGAGTGTGAATAGCGTCCCAACACTCCTTCCCTCCCGACCCTCGCGAGCAATTTCGACCGCGAGCTCAATCAGGGACTCTAGAACGTCAGGATCATATTCCGTGACTTGGCAGAGAATGCTCTCAAACATCCATCAACTCCCCGGTTTGACTCGACGCCATCGACCACAGTCCATGTACATCGTGGTTTGGATGAAGGGCCTACGAAGAAGATTCAGGCACACATGGACTCCGGCACCATCAATCATAGGTCCAGGCGATAATAAGCCAGTGCGCCCGTTCAATATCGGATTCTCCCGATCGCAGATCAGAACTCTCCAGCGTACTTCTATTTGCGCTCGGCTATCAAGGGAATGGGCGTTTTCGGTAGTGTCTGAAATCTGCACATTTCAGGCACTACCGGCGTTTTCCTAGCTGGCACGCGCCAAACCGTCCAGTTCCTGCCATTTGTTTGTGTCAATCTTCAACTCCGCAGCGGCCACATTTTCTTCGAGATGTTCGACCCTGGAAGTTCCCGGGATCGGCAGCATAACCGGAGATCGTGCCAGCAGCCACGCCAGAGCCAACTGTGATGGAGTAACCTTCCACCGCGCTGCTATCTGCCTGATCGGGCTCTCGGAGCCGGAAACACGACCGGCCGCCAATGGGAACCACGGAATAAAACCCATCTTCTGTTTTTCGCAATACTTCAGGACATCCTCCGATCCTCGATCGGTAATGCTGTAACGATTCTGAACGGTGACAATCGGAACAAGCTTTCGCGCATGCTGAATCTGCGGCACGCTTACCTCCGATAAGCCGATGTGCTTGATTTTCCCCTGCGCTTGCAAATCTTTCAGAGTGCCGAGCTGTTCTTCCGCCGGCACCTTCGGATCGATTCGATGCAACTGGTAAAGATCAATCTGTTCCAGGCGCAACCGGCGCAGGCTCCCTTCGCAGGCAGACCTCAGGTGCTCCGGCTTCCCGTTTTCAACCCATTGGTTGGGACCGGGCCGCATAAAACCGCCTTTGGTGGCGATCACGAGCCCTGCCGGATACGGGTACAGGGCCTCGGCTATGATTTCTTCACTCACTCCGGACCATAGGAATCCGCGGTGTCGATGAAATTGATTCCTAACTCGACAGCGCGCCGCAAAACTCGGACCGCCTCAGCCCGATTTGAAGGCTCGCCCCAAATTCCGTCTCCCGTGATTCGCATCGCGCCGAACCCCAGGCGCGTAACCCGAAGATCGCCTCCGATCAGAAACTCCCCAGCACCTTCGGCGAGTGGCGGGCGCTGCTGCATTGCCGGTTTGCGATTCTCCATGTCTTACCTCCAAATAAACATTGACGGCGCATACTGCCCCTTGTCCCTTCGAGTAGCGTGAAGCGGGCAGCGTTGCAAAAAAAACGTACGTCCATTTCAATTACGACTTCTCTGCGGTTTCGTCGCGGTTAGCGAGCCAGTAAGTTTGACGGTCGCAGCAACAAGCGATAAGCATCACCACTTTCGATAAGTCCGCAGATTCGATTTGAGGATAAGCTGCGTGCGTTAGTTTTGACTCGCCGCAGCCTGGGACGTTCGAAACAAAGTCGCAGCGGGGGAAAAAGGATCGGCACGGGGGGCTTGATGGCATTGCTCGCTAGTGATCGTGCCCACTTGACATTTAGACGTCTTCGCAGTTTCTTGCCCTGGAGGTGTCGGTACCGGTTCCGGCAAACTTGACCGCTTCAAGGTGATCGCCATGTTACGTGCCAACATTCGAGTAGCTCGCAAGGTGTCGGCGATGGACTGGACGTTCTGTAGGACGACGTCCTCCAGAACAACGTGCCCTTCCCGGGTGTAAAGGCGAATGTGGACCCTCAATTTGATCACCCCGCTCGCAGTAGTCGGTCCCCGCGCCCTCAGCAAGAGTCGCGGCACGGCTCCGAACAAGCCTACGTCATCGAGAGTGGCCCGATGAGTCTCGCCACTTGACACGTTCTCTTCCATCGTCGTTTTCAGAATGAACAGGTCAGAAACATTATTCGCATTGCTGTCATCGCTGCGAAGCACGTGCTTGAACTTTTTCGTCTTGGTCAGTTCTCGCAAAAAATTCTTTTGGATTTCGGCTTCCAGAAATGGGTCGGGGCTCTCGTCGCCGGAGTCGATTTTATCGACTTGGTCGCTCCATAACGGCCCGCCGCCATTCTTAACTACTGTGGAGGTTCCCGCAGACGCACGTGGAAGGAAGATCTGAAACCCACAAAGCATCAGAACTAAAGAGGCCAAGCCTACGTACCTCATGTTGTGGCCAAAGAATGTACATAACTTAAAGGTGTGCTTAGTTACGCTAGAAGAATGTTCTCTACTTGTTTTCATTCTCGCCCTCCGGACAAAACGAGTGGACGCCTGTGCGGACCGGGTTTCCCTTGTCGAAAATAAGGCTGCGTCATCCTGAATTCTCGATTCTCAACATTTGATTCAAGCGGAGGCCTTGTCGGCTCTCATGGCCTCCCTGAAATCACGCCGTACCTCTTCTTCGCGTTCTAAGACCCGGTTGAGTTCGTGGACGATTTTCAGCAATTCATCGGGGTCTTTTGCTTCCAGCGCTGCATTGCACAACTCTCTCCAATTCTTGTGCTCTCTTTCGGCCACAGCCCATTCCCTCCGTTTGTCGTATAGTGCGATTTCCTCCACGATTGAATCTCTCCCCGCGATTCCGGCAGTCATGGTCGCGGTGCATTGTCCTTGTCACACAAGCTCAATGTGGGCATGTAAGTTGCCAAAGCGGCATGGATCCATGCGCCATCGTCAAATGCTTGAGCGAATGAAGGTTGGGCGACAGTGGCCCGGAGACTTTGGAAGGGATTGTCGAGAGCTTTGGCACGCGATTCGACAACTGACGAAGGCTATGACATTTTGTCGAAGCTTTCAGGCTCTTCGCTACATCAGATAACGCACATCCACGGGCCAGCCAGTCGTCGTTCGTCGCGGAGCGAACGTCGGGACGATATTCCGCTGCTGGTCCGATACTTCACGCAAAAGTACGGCCGCCGTATGCAAAAACAGATCGAATCCATTCCTGCCAAGGCCATGAAGAAGCTCGCCATTTGGCGTTGGCCGGGAAATATTCGCGAGCTGGAAAATTTCATCGAGCGTTCGGTGATCCTCACACGTGGGATAGCACTGCAAGCTCCAATCGCAGAACTCGGCCACGACGGGAGGCATACCGCCAGTGGCGGGCACGCGCGAAGCGAACGACCGCGATCAGATTATCCACTTCCTGAAAATGATGAATGGCCGAGTAGCAGGGCCTGACGGCGCCGCAGCCCGCATGGATATCAAGCGCACGACCTAGAGCGCGAACTCGCCGCCAGCTCTAGGCAGGCAGTACAACGATTATGCGAGAACCGATGGGCCGTGGAGGTACCATGTGGCCCTTCAGTTACGCCCCTGGGGATTCGATCGCGTTCAACCGCTCGCCGGCGACCATCGGGCCTGGCATAAACGCGGCTTCCCTCTTACCTCGGTGATTTTTTGCGGCCGTAGATGAACGGTGCCGTTCGACTTATGCTCTCGCCATCCACGATTCCAACATCTAAACCACTCCTGCCTAACTCCGTGAGAAAGCTTCCCCTTGAGTACGCGTCTCTGTCCTCGACTCTCGACAATTGTCGATTGATCTCGTCGGTCCTCGACACAAGTGTCGCCGGTTCGGCTGACGCCATTAGATTCAGCAGATTGCTAGGACATTATTAATGTGGCTTTGGCAAACGTCTTGCAGCCACTAGATTCGCTGCAAGCGCAACATGTTCAAGATATCCATCGCCGATACGCCGTCACGGCGCACGCTGCTTGTGGAGGGAACCCTCATCGGACCATGGATTGCTGAGCTCGGAAAAACCTGGAGGAATGCAAGCCGGGACTTGGACGAGCGCAAACTGGTCATCGACCTGACCAACGTGACCGTCATCAGCCGCGATGGACAAGACGCGATCTTTGACCTGATGAAGAAAGGGGCGAACTTCTCCTGCGGTGGCGTTCTCATGGGGCATCTGCTGAAGGAACTTGCGCGCAAAAAACTGGAGGAATCGCGAAGTGAGAGACGCACGATTGAACCTTGACAAGCTCGAAGGCGCCGGTTGCCTCGAGACATCAATCGCCGCCCCGGTCACCTAGGCCGATCTGCACCAGCGCGGGAACCGGTTGTGGTGCGGCCTGTCTGCTCCAACGCGACGGATCTGCTGATTTTGATCGCAACCTGTTGCGCAGTGAACCAATGGCCATCGAGCCGCGGACGAGGTGTCCGACTTTTAGCGGCCCTGCGATCCGCACTTTTTGTACGCGGTGCAAACCGCTCGAGATCATGCAGCCACATTGGCTGCAGTCCGGAGTGCCACCGAAAATGCAAGGTTCCACACGACTGGTTAGGTCAGCGGAGTAGTTCGTGGACATTTTCGAGAACAGACATTCTTCGGGACTTCGAGGAGGTGTCACAAAAGCCTCTGCGATTCCCGGACCCATCAAAAGCTTGGGATAGGTTTCGCACAGACGGGCAAGTTCGGTGCCGACGCGCCGGCGTTCTTCGGGATTCAGCATTTCTGCGCTCTGCTCACCCACTTGCGGACTATAGAGACTGATCCAAATACGGTTGACTTCAAGCCGCGACTGCCAGAATGCGACATACTCTTCCAGATAGCCCGGGCGTTTCAACATGGGACCGGTGATCGTCCAGTGAACGTTGACCTGGCGATCACGAATGTTCTGCAGGATGCGCGCATAGGTTGCCGGCTTGCGACGTTCGTCGTGGTGCTCGGGCAATCCGTCTATGGAGACTGCCACCCGGCAATGCCGCAGTTGCATCCACTCTGCGGGAATCGGAATCACTCCGCTGGTCACCACCAGCGTGAATACGCCCTGGCGGCTGAGTTCCGGCAGTATGAGGCTGAGCTCGCGATGCCGAACCAAGGGTTCGCCTCCAACCAGCGAAACGTGCAAAGGCTTATGTTTTCTGACCAGTTCAAGCACACCCGCGACCAACGCCTCTCCACGTAAATCGGAGAGCTCACGCAATGTAGTTCCGCCCCCCAAATGGGAATCGCCATACGCGTAACAACCCGGGCAACTCAGGGGACATTCGCGCGTGACCTCGATAGAGAGCATGGGAGCCCGGCCGTTCAGGATGCTTCCCCAGGCGGCAAACAATTCACCCACAGTTAATCCTGGACGGTGTTTCGACTGCATGAGTTATGCACCTCCACTCGCTCGTTCCTTTAACCCTAAGTTTCCTCTTTCGGCTCTCGATGTAACCGCTCGAGCGGGACCTTTTGCCTTCGCCCGATGGTTCCCCGCGAAAAACCGGGAAATCGCTGGAAGTGGCATCGCTGCAGCGGAGTGATGGCCTTGATACTTACTCCGAGCAAGCAGGAGCTTTTCCAAATCTTGTTGGCCGAGCGGCTGTTGCTGGCCCAAACAGTGCGTCACCAGCGCGATTCGGGCAAAGTGCTCGACCGTCTCCATTTTCATGTAGGCGTGATGCAGCGTGTCTGCATAGGTCACGACGCCATGATTCGACATAAGAATAGCGTCGTACTGCGGGACGAAGGGCTCCAGCGACTCACATAGCTCCAATGTCCCAGGTGTCCCGTACTTGGCCAGTGGAATCGAACCGAGACCGATCACCACTTCGCAAACCAAGGGCTGATTCAGCGCCATGCCAGCTGCAGCAAAGCCAGTTGCCGTGCAGGGATGGGCATGAACAATTCCGCGCACATCGGGACGCAACTTGTAGATCAGCAAGTGCATGAAGATTTCGCTGGAAACGTGACGACGTCCCGCGAGTCGCCGGCCCCGGGGATCAACAATCACCATGTCCGCCGGGCGAAGTGCGCCTTTGCTCATGGCCGTGGGCGTCGCAAGAATATGCTGCTCATCAAGGCGAACGGAGAGATTGCCGTCCGTTGCCGCCACATAGCCGCACTGATGCAACATCCGACCGAAGGAGACAATTTCGCGCCGGTATTTTCCTTCTCGAGTCATAGAGGCGGTCTTCCAAGTGTCGATACAACCATCCTACCGCCATCGGGAATTGGTTAAAACGAGTCCATAAAACGTTGTTCTCTCTCGGCTGACTCATTGTTCGCGAACGAACCGTTCACGCTGTATTCCCGGTGATCGATCGTCAGGGCCTTCTTGCCATAGAGTCGGACTTCGACAAAAGTCACGTCTCTTTGCGGAAGCCAGAAACCGCTGATCTTCTGGTATTGCCGCACAAAGTCTGCCCGCTGAATCCAAAAAGAAAGCTTCTTCGCTGGATGGCCTTCAATCCGGACAACCGCATAATCTTCAGCGTCAATCCATATCTTGCCTTCGAATAGGTATTTGTCCTTGCGCTTGGGGACCGCCTGCACAACGAAACAGTGGTATGGCCCCACCTGTTGCTCACCCAGCACATTCAGAGTGTAGTTTGCCGGAGAGATAGCGCTATCGTGATGCTGTTTACCCGCCGTGGTTTCGATCTCACCGGCAATTAGCGCATTGAGCGCCAAACGACGAACCAGCACCGACCCTCTTTCGGACGTGACCACAAACCTCTTCTGCTCCGGTGCCAGATACTCCATTCGCCCGGCCTCTTCAGCATGCACCTTTCCCTGCAGATCCACCACTTGATAGGTCCTCAGAGCAGTATAGTTCAGCAGCGTCGCGGACCGAAGGGAGTTGTGGGCGACCAGTTCATCGAAGATCTGGACCGAAGTAACGCCGGGTCGCACTGGCTCGAGCGCGGTCGTAAGATCCGTTTGGATCCGCTGGTCCAGCTGCGCGTGCGCGCTCACGGCGAACGTTGTCATCGCTAGAAATGCGGCGTCGACAAAAAAGAGTTTGATCTTCGTGTTTGGCGTCGCCGTTTTTCTTCCGTGCACGATGGCCTCTCTTTTTAGTTTTAGTCCTCGAAACTCCGCACCCCACCCTGAAATCTGTTTTTTGCATTTGTCCAAAGCCACTTGATCACCCGGGCGTCGTTGTAGCAGTACGCCAGGTTATGGTTCAGGGTCGAGAAACAGTGCTGCTGGCAGGTGGACTTCATTGCGGACAATTGAGTCTGGTCGAACTTAGGTTGGTCGATATTTCCCCAGTCGAAGGTTGCCCCGTACATCGGGAAGCAAGGAGCGACGGTGCCATCCGTGCGGATGATGACATTGTTCTGACCCGCGCGGCAGTTCCATTCCGCAAAATGCAACTCGCCATTGTCCTCCTGCACAATCCCGGGCATCGAAGCAAGCAGCTTCGTCTTGTGTCCATTTCCGTTCGTGCCATCTCCGTTCCAGCCGTACTCCTGCAGATCGAGCCCGGACGACATGCGCACAAAAGCTTTGATCTCTTGCAGGCGTTGCACCGAGTTCACCATCTGATAGCCCGCTTTATTCTTCTCGATCAGCCAATCGACCAGGGAGTCGATCTCTCGCCAATCTTCCGGGCGGATGTAGGTGGGGTTGTCATACAAGTGCTTGAAGTGATCGTCCTGTTCGAGCATCGGTGTTTCGTTGATGTGATAGTCGGTGGCAATGCGGTGGTCGTGGGCATATTCGGTGAGCTTTCTGACGTCCTCCAGGTTGTTGCGGCAGATGTTGATGTTGAAAAACACCAGGTAGCCATCGACGTATTGTTTGCGAAGGATGTGTTCCAGATTTTCCTGTGCGGGAACGAAAGCTTTGGGCAGACTGGGCTGCAGATCCCATGAATCCAGCGCGAAGTTGAAAACCGCTACGCCGGCGTCGCCCAGGCGGTCTGCAACTTCGGGACGAAGCAGACGTCCATTGGTCGCGATGTAAACCCAGAAGCCTTTCTTCGCCGCGTAATAGACAACTTTGTGAATGAATTCTGGCCGGAGCAAGGGCTCGCCACCCATCAGCGCCAGCACGCGGCAGCCGTTATCGTGCAGCCAGTCGATCGAGCGTCGGGCCACGTCCTCGGTCATGCCCTTGACTTTGTTGTTGTACGACCAGCAATACCAGCAATCGAGATTGCACTTGTATTCGACAAACAAGTAAGCGGTGATGGGGTGAAACTCGCCGGGTAGAACTCGCGATCGGATATAAGGACCGAGCCATCCGCGCGAGTAGCGGTAGACATCCTTTACTCCCCACTGGCGCTTGTGTGGTGGAGTCTCCGGGCCCGGATCGTTGAGACGTTCCGGAAACTGCGGGAAGACAGGCTCCGGAAGAGTTAGCCCCTTGGCTTCAGCCGGTGCCGGCGGGCGCTGCGTGGAGTTCATAAGAAGATCGTGTATGGCTACATCGATGCGGAACCTTGCGGCTGTGGCCATTGCAAATCACCTCGGACAAGATTTGCCTTACGCGGTTCCTCCGTTAAGCGAACCGTCGGCATTACCGCCAGAGACTAATGCAAGGAAGATGCCAAAGTTATGAGCGGGAAATCCTGTAGTGAAATCCATCATTGAGGCATGCTGCTGGTGCAAAGTGGAAAGCGCTCCCAAAATGTGCTAATCGCTGGGCTCACGCTTTGGCGCGTGTCAAGATATCGACACTTGGTCGAACCTTTTTTCTTTCAGCGCGTTGGGAAAATGAAATCTTGATCGGACCGCTAGGCAACTCCCTCCTGGCCAGGCTTGCCCCTCTCACTGTTCGCCAAACTCACGGCCTTAGACGTAAGCGTCTTGAACATCTGTTGACGAGTGTCGAGGGATGCCATTGACACTCGTCGACACCACCCTTCGATGATCCGCTCACTTTCGCTAGATCCCGCGACTTACGAGACAGCCATAGCAGTGAACTTTGGCCGCTCAGTTGCTTTCGCCCACTCTAGTTCTCAAATCTGTAGTCACCTAAAGGAGAGCGAGCCATGAAATGGCGGGTTTTTGCACTCTTGCTCTGCCTTTGCGGATCGAAGGCGTCTAAGGCCCAGGAGCGGCCGACGCTGCTGCCTGATGCGCCCAGGCCGCAACCAGGAATTATAGTGGGCACTGTAATCGATGTGAGCAACGACCCCGTCCCGGGCGCCACCGTCGTTTTGCAAAGCCCCGCTCTCAGCCCTCCCCGCACGATCATGTCGAACGAGAACGGATTCTTTCAATTCACCGATGTCGACCCGGGAACCTATCAGGTCACGATCAGCGCCGAGGGATTTGCAAACTGGGCCTCGCCCGCCATCATTCTCAAGCCCGGCCAATACGCGATTCTGACGGGAAGCAAACTCAACATCGCAGAAGCACTTACCACAATCGATGTCGCTTCTCCGGTAGCTACCGAAAAGGAGATCGCCGCCGAGCAGCTCAAGGTGGAGGAGCAGCAGCGTATCTTCGGGTTTATCCCCAACTTTCTTGTGCAATATGATGCAAATGCCGCACCGCTCACGGCGAAGATGAAATTCCGTCTCGCCGCCAAGGTTGCCTTCGATCCGGTCACTCTCGGCGGCGTAGCTGTGTTTGCTGCTGCCAACCAGGCCGGAAACACACCCAACTACCGCCAGGGGGCAATTGGTTACGCGGAGCGCTATGGTGCTGCCTATGCAAATGGCTTTACCGACATTATGATTGGCGGCGCCATCCTGCCATCGCTTCTGCACCAGGACCCGCGCTACTTCTATCAAGGTTCAGGCACAAACGGGTCTCGCGTTTTCCACGCACTGACCAGCCCATTCGTCTGCAAGGGAGACAACGGTCAGTGGCAGCCGAACTATTCGACTATAGGCGGCGATCTAGCCGCGGCTTCTCTCTCGAACGCCTACTACCCGGCATCGAATCGTGGCGTCGGGTTGTTCTTGAGCCAATTCTTTATAGATACCGGCCAGCGAGCGGCCGCGAACCTGGCGCAGGAATTCATCCTGCGCCGGGTAACCAAAGCCAGGAATCAAGGACAATGAAGCAGCCCCAAGAAAAGGAACAGGAATTATGAAAGCCAAGGTGATTGTCGGGTGATTGCCGTCCTCCTATTAACCATTGCTATTGCCCCACAGCCAGCATTCACCGCAGTAGGACGTCGCCTCCCCTCCGGCGAACCTGCGCATGCACCGATGGTGGACGTCTCGGCGGATGGTGGCGAGACGGTGGTGGTTGCAATGCCATTTTCCTCTTCGCAGCTAAATCCGTCACTGGTCGAATACTTGGGATTGAACCCTACGCAAGTTAGATCGATCCAGAGACTGATGGACCAGGAGCGGCCAAAAACAGAACCTTGGATGCTTGAGCTACGAGCAATTAGCGCAAAGCTGCGTCTCGCTATTCAGCAGAATCAGAGCACTGACAATGAAGGAACGGCCGAACAACTCGCGGCTACGCAAGCACGGCTCCTCAAGCAGTTAATGACGGCCAACTCGCGTCTCCAGCGAAGGATCGACAACGTGCTTGATTTGCAACAGCGAAAAAAGCTTGACGCCTTGAAGCGAACGGGCGAAGTCACGGTAGGAGAAGGAGACTAGTGATCGTGATTCAAAGTTCACGCTGAGTATCTGTGAGCGCCAGACCTTACCTAATGTGACGCCACAAGCGTCGGTCGCTAGTCCGATGGACATCGATCCCTTCCTGCTTGCCCATTATTCCGGCCAAGATTGAAAGCAAGCGGCCTACCCATGGTGCGTTCGAAGCTTAGTGCGCGTTCTTCGAGACACGAGCCACCAACTCGTCCAATCTCGAAAGGAAGAGCTTCAGGATGGGAGACTGGTTTGACTTTCTGTAGCCAAGGACCAGCTCCACGGTCGGCGCAACTCCTTTCAGAGGGCGACTCGTTACCGACGAAAAGAGAAAATTCTGTGCATAAGCCGGTAACAGGCCCACGCCGCGCGCCGACACTATTAAGGACATGCCCATAGTGACATGGTCGGCCTGGTGAGCTGGCGTGATATTGACCCCGGACCGCTTCAGGTAATTGTCGATGATCTTCCGCAGTACAGGAGCTGTGTCGGACACGGCCACGAATGTCTCGCCTACCAGATCCCTCGGGCTGATGGCCTTGAGCGCAGCCAGACGGTGGTCGCTAGGCAAAATCACCATCAAAGGCTCCTTTACGACGAGACGGAACGCCAACCCGGGCAATCCTTTTTCCCGTCGAAGAAAAGCTGCATCGATTTTTCCTTTTGAAAGACCGTCCGCAAGCAGCGGGGAGGATTGACTCGATATCATCACGTCGATGTTAGGCAGCTCGTCGCGCAAGATCCGCAAAGCTTCGGGCATCCACGTCAATTCGTGTCCGGTCAGAAAGCCCATCGCGAAGCATGGCTTGGCGGGATGAACGACCCGGCGCGCAGCTTCGGTTGCCGCTTCAACCTGCGATAGCACTCCCCGGGCGTGATCGAGAAAGGCTCGACCCGCCGCTGTCAACTCGATGCCGCGGGCTCTTCGCATCAAGAGTTGGGCGCCGACCTCGTCTTCGAGATCTCGAATCTGCCGACTCAACGATGGTTGTGATGTGTGCAGCCTCTGCTCGGCTGCTACTGTCAGGCTTCCAGCGTCCGCAACCGCGACAAAGTAGCGAAGATGCCGTAATTCCATCTTTCTGCTCCATGCTTTCAAAGCATCGATGCTAGCTTAACAAAGTATGCCTTAAAGGCGCTACTACTCGCTTAGTGCGCAATCCAATCTAGTGATTGAGATGCACTTGGGTGAGCAATCAGATCGGCTCATGCCTGATGAGCATACGTCTAATTTAAGGAGATGCAGCATGGCAAACAAATTGGAAGGAAAGGTTGCACTCATCACAGGCGGCTCGCGCGGCATTGGTGCTGCAATCGCGCAGCGTCTGGCTGCGGACGGAGCGAAGGTCGCCATCACATACACAAAAGGTGCCGACGCTGCGTCGGCTGTTGTCAAAGCGATTGAACGTGCGGGCGGAAAGGCGATCGCGATTCAGGCGGACGCCGCAGATGCCGATGCCGGCAAAGCCGCTGTCGAAAAAACCGTTGCGACATTCGGCCGGCTCGACGTTCTTGTGAACAATGCCGGCACGGCCATTCCGAAAGCGTTCGAGGAGACCACGCTGGAAGAGATGGATCGCGTACTCGACATTAACGTCCGCGGCGTATTCGTAGCGACGCAGGCGGCGCTGAAGCACATGAATGAAGGTGGTCGCATCATGATGATCGGCTCGGCAGTGGGCGAGCGTGCAGTTGCGCCCGGACTTGTTCCCTACGCGGCCACAAAGGGAGCCGTCAAGATGTTCACTCAGGCATTATCCAGAGAGGTCGGGAGCCGGGGCATCACGGTCAATAACATCCAGCCGGGTCCGATCGACACGGATTTGAATCCCGCTTCGGGCGATTGGGCGTTACCGCAGAAGGCCGCCACAGCGCTCAACCGCTATGGACATGTTGAGGAGATCGCCGCAATGGCGGCGTTTCTCGCGGGTCCGGACTCCTCCTACATCACCGGGGCAAATCTTACCGTGGATGGCGGAATGAATGCGTGAAGCACGTCGATCCGAATTCTACATGGAGCCGACCGACATTCCTCGGGAATCGACTCCCGAAACTTCTACGCATTTATTGCGCCGCATGCCTTTGACGAATTGAATTATGAGAGGAAAATGAAATGGCCACGCTTCAAAACAAAACAGCATTAGTCACCGGAGCATCACGGGGCATTGGGCGCGCGACGGCATTCGCGCTCGCCCAAGCCGGGGCACGAGTCCTAGTCCACTATGGCCGTTCCGCGCAGGATGCCGAATCTGTCGTAGCCGCCATCCGCTCACACGGCGGACGCGCGGATGCGATCCGGGCGGATTTGGGAACAGCAGAGGCGGCAATATTGCTGGCGAAGGAAGTTCGTTCGATCGTCGACGAGCGATTGGATGTGCTCGTGCTCAACGCCGGAATCAGCAAGGCGGCACGACTCGCGGATTATACGGTAGAGGATTTTGACAATCTGTTTGCCACGAATGTGCGAAGTCCGTTTTTCCTGGTTCAACAACTCCTGCCCGTTTTCGGTGATGGCTCGAACATCATCGTCGTCTCTTCGCTCGGGGCCCATGCCGTAGTTGGCAAGCCCGGCGTGGACAACCCCTCGATTTTTGCCTACGCCTCGACCAAAGGAGCATTAGAGACTCTGGTCAAGAACTGGGCTGCGATTCTTGGGCCGCAAGGCATTCGCGTAAACGCGGTCGCGCCTGGTGTGATCGACACGGACATGTCGAACTTCGCTAAAACCGAGGCAGGCCGCGAGGTCACTCTCGGCATGCAAGCACTCAAGCGAATCGGCAAACCGGAAGATGTAGCAGACGTGGTCGCGTTCCTTGCGTCCGATGCGGCGCGCTGGATTACAGGAGCGAGTATCCCGGTCGATGGAGGTTCGAAACTATGACTGACAATGTGAGAAGCGCAATGCATACCGAGTCGGGCAAAGGCAAGGAGATCAGAATCCCCGGGCCTGACCATTCCATCACGATTTCTCCGGCTGAGGGCAAAGTGCGCGTAACAGTTGCTGGAAGAATAATCGCTGAATCGACGCAAGCGCTTCGCCTTGAGGAGAAGGGATATCCGCCGGTTTACTACTTGCCGCGCAGCGATACAGACATGTCGCTGCTCGTTCGGACCACGCATTACAGCTATTGTCCGTACAAGGGCGATTGTACCTACTACAGTATTCCCATCGGCGGATCGAAATCGGAATACGCTGTTTGGACCTACGAAAAACCCTACGAGGCAGTGGCCGACATTAAAGAACACCTGGCATTTTATCCCTCACGGGTCGATGCAATCGAAGTGATCTCCTAAGCGCGCGTTTGCGACTTTTTGATAGTCATCTTTGATAGTCAGCGAGGATCGCGAATCTTTATCGGCTTTCCGCTCTAAGCTTTAGCTTCCGAGGCTGTTGTGAATAGCTCCAGCATTTGCTGATTGAAGCCATTCACCAATGCGTGCTCCTCCGAGCCAGGATTTGCACGCAACGGTTTCGCCGCTTCAACAAGAATTTCGTCAGCGTTTGTTCCAAGAACATCCAAAGTCTCGGCGATGAACTTGTCGAGAGGCATTGCCTGCGCGGCTTCCTGGCTGTTCATCAACTCCGTCCGCACCCAGGGTGGCGCTATCTCGAGTACCGGAACACTACTGCCGCGCAGGAGAAAGCGTTGCGACAACACATAGGAATGGAGTGCAGCTTTGGTTGCAGAGTAGACAGCCGTCAAGGCTAATGGAACGAAGGCAAGGACTGAGGTGTTGTAGAGAATTACTCCACGACGGCTTTTCAGTTGATCCATCAATGCCGATGTCAGCCGGATCGGGCCCAGAAGATTGGTGGTGACGGTCGACAGAAGCAGTTTATCGTCGATGACGCCCGCCGCCTGATCCGCTTCCATGATTCCAGCGTTATTGATAAGAACATTCAGGTCGGGATACTCTTGAATCAGCTTCTTCGCTACGGCATTGATATTGTCGGGATCGGCGATGTCGAGTGCGACGGCGTCGATGCCCGGATTGGCCGTTACGACGGCAGCCAGATGGCCCTTGCGCCGGCCCGAGATGATCACTTTGTTCCCGCGGTTATGCAACGCTTCGGCCAGAGCGCGGCCAATACCCGATCCGCCGCCAGTAATGAAGATAGTGTTTCCGGTGAGATTCATAGTCACTCCAATCTTTGTAGTCGGTGATGTTGCGTAGCGGTTAGTCCGTTTTACGAGGGGAATCGGTCGCCAAACATCGGAAGGCCGCTGACGGACTCTGCCCTGGTCGCCTCATCCTGCAAAACGTCCCAATGTTCCTTAAGAAGACCGTCCTCGAAGCGGACTACGTCGGCTGCGATCCACGCGGCGGGCCTTCCCATCCCCGTGAAGCGACCATGCGCTATGACGTAATCTCCTTCTGCAATGATGAGTTGGTTCTCGTAGCGCAACGTTTTCGGTAGTGAGTGAATAAGAGCAAACAGTCCTTCGCGACCGGGTGCTATATGCGCGCTGTGCTGGATGTACTTCGGTGACCAGAACCGCTCTGCTGTCGTATAGTCGCGCTTGTTGAAAAGCGTGTCGAAGGCCTCAAGAACGAGCGCTTTGTTCTGTTCGGGTTTTGTCTTTGGCATAATCAGCTCCTCGTTGGTTGTGATGGTTGGTAGGTAGAGTAATCGGAATAGCCGTGTGAACCAGAGCCGTAGACGGTCTCCCAATCCACTTGGGCAAGAGGTGCACCCGCAGCGAACCTTTGCACGAGATCGGGATTTGCGATGTAAGGGCGGCCAAACGCAATAAGGTCAGCCAGTCCTTCAGCGATAAGCCGATTCCCGCGCTCGCGATGCATATTCACGTTGGCGATCAAGGTCCCTTTGTAGATAGGGCGGAAATGCCGGAACATGCCATCGTCGGCCAGCTTTTCCAGGGGAGTGCCGGAAAAGTCAGTTGTGTTTCCCATGAGCAAGAGGTGCGAAAGGTTGTATTCGTTCAGTTTCCGGATGGCATACTCGGTAATCGGCAGGGTCTCATTGTTGGCCGCGAACGCACCTCCCTCATGCATTGGACTCATTTTGACTCCGACCCGCTTTGCATCGACTCCGTTGAGGACTGTCTCTACCACCTCGAAGAGGAATCGCGAGCGGTTTTCCAGGCTTCCTCCGTATTCGTCTTTGCGGAGGTTGGTAGCCGCATTAAGGAACTGAGAAATCAGGTAAAGGTAATTGGCGAGGATCTGTACGCCGTCGAAGCCGGCTGCTAACGCATTTCGCGCAGCCCTTCCGAAGTCGGCCACAGTGGCTTTAATTTCGTGCTTTGTAAGAGGTCGGGGCCTTACGGTCGGCTTTCGACCGGTCGGTGTCACTGAGACTTGAAGTGGGTCAACATCCGAAGCTGACACAGGCTGCAAACCATCCCGGAGGTCCGGGTGAGATATCGCCCCTGTATGCCACAGCTGTGCGATGATGCGACCACCCTCCGCGTGAACCGCGTCGGTCACGCGCCTCCATCCGCGAACCTGTTCCTCACTCCAAAGGCCCGGCGTGTCGGCCCAACCAAATCCTTCGGGGCTGATCGCCGTAGCCTCGGCGATAATCAGTCCCGCCGAAGCGCGTTGTGCATAATATTCTGCCTGCAGAATAGTAGGCACGTGGTCCTCGGGATTAGCCCGCATCCGAGTGAGAGGGGCCATGATTACGCGATTCGGAAGATCGAGATCTCCCATCCGGTATGGAGTAAGAAGCGGCTCAGAACCCTCACGCGCGTGTGTGACCTTAGGGCTGCCAACTTCAGCGAGAAATACTTCTTGACTCATTCCCGTGCCCACCTTCATTGACGATTACGATCGAATTGTCCCGTTCATGGGATCACTCCGTTAGATTGGGATGCGCGTTCGCGGTAGCGCCCTGAGAGCATACTTTGTTGAGTTGCGAATCGATGCCTCCTAGGCATGGGACGAGACGCCGTTAATATTCTGCGACCCAACGGTCTCTTAAGTACTCTATTTGGGGGAAAGAGCTTTGGCAGGATTGAAAGGGAGGCTTGTTACAGTGACATCCCGCAAATTATCAGTGCAGGTGGCGTAGTGAGACCCTTCTCGAAAGGAGTGGTCAGTCGGGTTTCTAGGTGCTTCTATACACACTAGGCATGCATAAACAGGTTTGCTAAAGCGGCTCTCACAAGCTCAGATCGCCTCTTAGATGGCGAGGCTGGCTCGTGGTAGCGCATTTTGACCATACTTTGTTAAGTCTGGTACCCATGCTTCGGACGGATGGCAGCTTCGCGCAGCGCATAAGTTATGCGACCGAATGGTTCCTTTTGTCATCAACAATATCAGGAAAAGGAAGTCGAAGGGTTAGACTCCGCAGCATTTCAATGGGTGATCAACGTGGTTTCGTCTCAGTCAGTCAGTTTCATACTGATCCGTACACACAATCTCGGATTGCGGAACGCACCCTAAACGCTGCCATCGTCCATGCTGACATCAGCCAGAGCTACGAAGAATACCTGGAGATCTTCGATGCATTTTATGCCGACGATGTCGAGGCAAGCAGCGAAACCACGGAAGAACCGATCCGCGGAAAGCCGGGCGTGCGCTCACTTCTTTTCGGCTTTTTGGTTCCACTTCATGCAATGGCCGAGGTCGGCGGTGTGTCAATATCTGTTCGACAGATTTCGATTCCTGGAGATGTGGTCGACGAGACCCACTCTGCGTGGACACTGGAGTTGGTCGGGGCGACAGGCAAGGTCTGCACAGTAACCTGGCGTACCTTCAGGAAATGGAGGGACTCGCGTGTAGTGCTGGAGCATGATTACGACCACCAGCAAAGCGGCGAGCCACTCGGCTTCGGTGACCTCAGGTCCAATACGCTTGAAGCTGCTGCATGTTTTCACAAGTCGTCGTGAATGCCCTAAGGGGCGTTCGCAGAGCCAGGCACGGGCAGCCCAATAATTCCTGTGACTGGCCGCATTATGAAATGCGACCTGGGACCGTTCGGTCTCATCCAATTACTTGTATCTTGCGGTCGGCGAACGTATTATCGCGGAGTTGACATTGCCAGGAGCAGAACGTGCGTAAAGGCGAGCAGACGCGGCAAGAGATCATTCGTAAGGCAGCGCCAATCTTCAATCAAAAAGGATACGACGGCGCGGCACTTTCCGATCTCATGCGAGCCACAGGTCTCGAAAAAGGCGGAATTTACCGGCACTTTGAGAGCAAAGAAGAGCTTGCCGGAGATGCCTTCGACCACGCTTGGAAAATCGCAATGGATGCGCGCTTCGAGGGAACAGAGAAGATCCCGAATACGGTTGATCGTCTCAAACAAATAGTACGTAACTTTCGCGATCGACGTAAAGGACTGGTGTCGGGAGGGTGCCCGCTGCTGAACACGGCCATCGATTCCGACGATGGCAATCCTCGGTTGCGAGCCAAAGTCCGCCACGCCCTCAGTTCCTTGCTTGGTCGTCTGCAATCAATTGCGAAGGAGGGGAAACGGCGAGGCGAGATACGTTCCGATGTCGATTCGGCGAAACTCGCCACCTTGATTGCAAGTACGCTTGAAGGCAGCATAATGGTGAGCCGCCTGCAGAAGAAGGAACAGCCTCGCGACCTTGCCGTCCGCCATCTGGAGGAATATCTTGAAACCAAAGTTCGTGCGCGGAAATCAAAGGCCGGAGCTGCAAAGTCATGAGTGCCCAGGAAATTCCTTCGCAGGCGGACTTCAGGGAACGCGCAAAGACGAACGAAGTTCCAATTGCGCGTCTGATTGGATTTGAGGCCAAGGACATCGGTGCCGGGCGGGCGACGGTCGTCTTGACAGCTGGACCACAGCACGCAAATCCCATGGGAACGCTGCATGGCGGAATTCTTTGCGATATTGCTGATGCCGCGATGGGCATTGCGTTTGCAAGTACTCTCGCCGCAGATGAATCTTTTACTACCGTGGAATTGAAAATCAATTTCTTTCGACCGGTGTGGCAGGCGCAACTCAAAGCGGAAGGAACGGTCGTGCGGCGGGGGCACACTATCGGCTACGTCGAGTGCACCATAACCGACGAGGAGAACCGATTGGTTGCAAAAGCAGCTTCCACGTGCATGGCACTTCGCGGCCAGAAGGCCGAAGGACGATAATCCTCTTAATGCTTCTTTGACAACTGCTCATGGAATAGCTCTCTGAGGCTAGCCCTCAATAATTCACATCCTTTTGCTCGGATTCGCCGAACAAAATAATCTTGCCTAGGCTGCGACCGATCGGTCTCATCGGTTCATCTGATCGGGCTAAGAGGCAGGTTAATCCGCGAAGAGGGTTGCGGACGCGCTGTGGCATGGTCGCCAAGGGCGCGCAGTCGTAGAGAGAATTTGCCATCTGATCGCGAAACGAACCGGTGGATCTATTGATTTCAAGTTATGTACGAAAACGGCTAGTGAAAGGCGGGATATGAAGCTGACAAAAAGAACACTTTTCTTCTTCGCGGCTGCCACCGCAATGTTTCTTGTCACTGAGACGAATTTCGGACGCTCGGTTCAGGCGAGAACTCGGGTTCAAAACTCTACAACGGAGGCCAGCGATACTACGCAAGACAAAATAGCGCGGGCGATGTCCGCCGGACCCGATGAGATCGCCAGATCAGCTCGAATCATTGACACCGACGCGGCGGGCAATATTGTGGTGCTGCGCGATGGCGGCAATGGTTTCACCTGTATGCCTGGAAACCCTAAGGTGATCGGAGTGCCGGCCATGTGTGTAGACGCCGCTTCATTGCAGTGGTTCGCCGACGGCAAAGCCCATAAACCCAGGCCGACCAATGCGGTCCCAGGTATCACGTACATGCTCGCAGGCGCTACGCAGAGGAGCGATTCCGACCCCAATGACAAAACCAGTCCGGCAATCACGGTGGGGCCACACTGGATGATCATGTGGCCGTTCGATCCAAAGACTACAGGATTGCCGACTACGCATAAGGCGACTGGCGCCTACATCATGTGGGCAGGATCGCCCTATGCCCATCTCCACGTCATGGGGCGTCCCTGAAGCTTGCAAATCGTAGACCATTCGTGGGGGCAGATGCGGGGACGATAGTTAGACCATGATTTTCGTTGCCCCGAATCGTTCATGATTCGAACATAGATTTCGCATCAGAATTCCTGAAGAGATCATGCTGTAGCTCGCGCTTGGTAGGCTTCCTTGAAGCCCAGAATCATGTGAACGACAGCTTCATCTCCGATTACGGTGTTTATCATCGAATGGTATATTGCGCGGTCCGGCCATTCGACATTGAAATACTTCTTGATAAAGTCGGCTCGCTCCCGGTCGACGTTATCAACGAGTTCTTCGGCTTCCTTCTCGTTTTTGCCGCGAGCTAATAGCCGGCGCACTTTGTCTTCTCTTGGGGCGTAGAGAAATACACGCAAAGTATCTGATCGGTTCTTAAGGAATTGTTGCGAGCCTCTGCCCACGATGATACAACTTCCACGCTCGGCGGCGTGTTCAACTACGCGCCTCGTAGTCCGGAGAATCGTCTCGCTATCAACGAGATTGAGTTTTGGAGCATTGATGCTGCCTTCATAACTTCCACGCAGGAAGGATTTGAAGAGCCGGTAGTACAGCGGATCATTACGTTCCTCGCGGGCTTCCACCACACCCTTTGGGCAATTAGCGAGCCTCGCGATCTCCTCAGTCAAGCGCTGGTCCCATAATTTCCAGCCGAGCCGGTTGGCTACCAGCTGCGCGATATCCCCGCCGCCACACCCGTACTCACGTTCAATCGTGATGATGTTAACCATGAAATCGCTCTTCCCTTCTCCGTATCGATTACGTGTGGACCGCGAGCACCGGGCAGGGCCCCAACTGGATCACTCGATAGGTAGTGGAACCGAAAACCGCGCGGTCGACAGCGTCGCCTCCACGCGCCGTCATGATTATGAGGCTTGCTTGCGCTTCCGTTGCGTGTCGAACGATCTCCTCGTAAGGTTTTCCGAACCTTACTGCAAGCCTCACATTCAGATTCTTGCGTTCCGCCTCGGAAACCAGTTTGTCGAGTTCTTGTGTGCGCTCGGCAATGATTGCCTCCACCCTCGCCAGATCTGGCACTCTTTCGGCCACGTGCAACAAGGTTAGCTCTGCGCCATACTCCGCAGCTAACGAAATCGCGTACCCACGCGCTTTTTCGGAGTTATTCGAAAAATCAGTGCAGTAAAGAATCCGGCTCAATCGATGGTGCCCATCGCGGTCAGTAGCGAGGTTTCTGTGAGCGGTATCGGACACTACTAACACCGGACATTCTGCCTTGCGCATGACCCGGTCGGTAGTCGAACCCAGCACCAGACGGTCAAATCCGCGCCGTCCGTGCGTTCCCATGACGATCACTTCTATGTTCTCGTTTTGAGCAAATGAGAGAATGCAGTTAGGAGCATTCCCCTGACGAACGACAAGTTCCGGCTGAAGTGCGCCGGCTGGATACTCCTTCACGAATCGCTGCAACTGCACTTCGCCGCCTTCGTTCAGCGCCCGGGACACTTTCGAATAGTCTGCTTCCTGAGCAGCGTAATCGACGAATGGATACTTCCAGAGCTCGACAACTTGCAGTGCGACAATCCTGGCTTTGTAATACTCGGCCAGCGACAAGGCATACTGATATGCGGCAGCGGAGAAGTCCGAAAAATCGATCGGACACAAGATGGATTTCAATTGCATAACAGTTATTCGGCTACGTGCACACCACCGCCTCCGGGATCGTTCTTCTCGAGAACAAAGCTCAGGAAGAACATGATCGCCGAGGCAACGCAAAGAACCATGAACGTGTCGATGTATGCGAGAGACGCGGCCTGCGCTTGCACTGTCTGATAAATTCGAGCGTATGCGGTTGCCAGTGCTTCGTGCTTTCCCAATCCACCACTGGTAAAGCGTTGCGTTAATCCTTGCACCGAATTTACGAAGTTTGGATTATCGACTCTCGCTTTTTCTACCAGCCTTAGCTGATGGAATTGCGAACGTCGAGCAATAAGCGTCGTAACCAGCGAGGTCCCCACGCTGCTACCCATATTACGCATGAAGTTAATGATACCGGCCACAGAGTTGTTTTTCTCCGGAGCAATTCCAATATAGGCAGCCAGCGTAATCGGAACGAAAAGGAAGCCTAATCCTATAACCTGTGCAATACGCAGCCACGTGGCGGCACTGAAGCTGATCTGCAGGTCAATTCGCTTCGTCGAATAAAACATTGCGATCGATAAGGCTAGCCAGCCGAAAGCGATCAAACGGCGCGCCTGAACCTTTGTTGTCAGTTGACCCATGATCGGCATTTCCAGCAGCAAAACCAGCCCTCCCGCCGAAAGCGCGAATCCGGCAAGTTCCGAGGTATATCCCAAAAGTGTCTGCAGGAATTGCGGCATCAGAACCAGGCTGCTGAATAGAAGGATCCCGAGCATGAACATCATGAGACTGGAGCTGGCAAAATTGAAGGTCTTGAACATCCGCACATCGATAATCGGTGTTTTCGCGAACCACTCCCACACCACCAGAGAGATCAGACAAACCGCCGAAGTGATGATGAGTGTCGTGATGAATCGCGATCCAAACCAATCGTCTTCCTGACCCTTATCAAGCAGAATCTGCAATGCACCAACGCCAACAGTCAGAAGCGCAATGCCAACGTAATCCAGCTTCACTCCCGCTTTTTTCAGTCTCTGAAGATAAGGAGGATCTTCCACGAAACGTCGCACTAAAAGCCACGTAATCACACCCACGGGCAGGTTGATGAAGAAAATCCATCGCCAGGAGTAATTGAATGTTATCCATCCCCCTAGAGTCGGACCAATCGTAGGCGCCATGATGGCCGTGATTCCATACAGAGCAAATGCGAGTCCGCGTTTTTCTGGGGGAAACGTGTCCGCCAAAATGGCCTGAGCCATCGGTTGTAACCCGCCGCCACCAGCGCCTTGCAGAACTCGGAAGAGAAGGAGAAGGCCCAGACTCGGCGCGAAGCCGCACAGTAATGAACTGACAGTAAAGACTGCAAGGCAGCTCATAAAAAAGCGCTTGCGACCAACCGCTCCCGCGAGCCAGCCAGTCATAGGCAAAATAATGGCGTTCGACACTAGATAGGAAGTCAGAACCCACGTGCTCTGGTCGTTGCTCGCTCCGAGATTCCCGGCCATGTATGGAAGCGCGACGTTGGCAATGCTGGTATCGAGAACTTCCATGAACGCCGCGAGAGCGACAACAACGGCAACCAACCACGGGTTATAGCGTGGCCGCCAGATCTCCTGGTCAAGTGTGAGTGCAGAAGTGGTCATCTCAGGTACACGTCTGGTACTACATTCATGCCTGGCCGAAGCCTTCGGTCCTGATTTTCGCCACGCTCGAGCACAATTTTTACCGGCACTCGCTGCACAATCTTTACGTAATTTCCAGTGGCATTTTCTGGTGGAAGCAAACTAAACAGCGGTCCGGTTGCGCCGGCGATGCTGTCAACATGGCCGTGCAAAGTTCTACCGCTTGAATCCACGTGAATGTCAGCTTTCTGTCCGACCTGCATGTGCCTCAGTTGCGTTTCTTTGAAATTAGCGGTGACCCAGACTTCATCAAGCGGGACAACGGTCAGCAATTGCTGTCCCGGTTCGACGTTCAGTCCCACAACTACGGTTTTATTCACCTCCCCTGTGACCGGGGCAATGATCTTCGTGTATTGCAGGTTCAACTCCGCTTGCTGAACCAGTGCCCGCTTTTGCTGAACGTCCGCTATCGCAGCCTGCACTCTTGCTTTCGTGGATGACACCTGTTGCGGCCCAGTCTGTGCGTACGCGTGATTGGCAGCCGCTTGAGTTTGACGGCTCTGCGCCTGCTGAACAAATTGTTGAGCAGCAGATTCACTGGCCTGCGCCGCCGCGACGTTGGCGGTGCTGGATCTCGCCGTCGCGAGCGCCTGGTCATAGATTTGCTGTGACACTTCTCGCTTATCGACCAGCTGCTTGTACCTGCGGAGATCGTCTTGGGCTTTCACATTGTTCGCCTCGGCCGCTTCCACTTGCTGATGAGCGGCGGCCAATTGCTTTTCGGCAGCGCTCACCGCAGCGCGTGCATCCTCTATGCCCGAAGCAGTGAACTGCAGTTGACTCGATGAGTTCACGGATGTGATCGGTACAGTGATATTCAGCGATCGTGCCGTGGCTTCGGCGTTGGCCAGGTTTGCCTGTGCCTGAGCGAGCGCGACCTGATAATCGGTGGGATCAATTTCAACCAGAATGTCGCCCTTGTTGACCCATTGATTGTCATTTACGCTAACTCGAATCACGTAACCGGAAATGCGCGCACTGACCGGATAAAGATGAACGTCGGCTTGGGCGTCGTCGGTTGATTCGTAGCTGCTGAAATAACGCCACAAGAACAGGCCTGCGACAACCGCGACGACCACGGCGATAAGAATAATGAGATTCCTGCGGCGCTTCCGGCGTGCGTCAGGTGAATACTTTTTCTCCGGCGGCGGCGCGGAATACACGGACGCTCCAGTTTCGGGGAGCGAAGGAGAGGCGTTTTCATCTGCCATCTTATTTTCCTGGAAAGTATTCCTTCACGCCCTGAGCACCAGCCCCCAAGGCGCGAATGAGTGAGATTTTCGCGAAATTATAGTTGTACAAACTGGAAATGTATTGCTCATGCGCGCTGGCAACCGCCTCTTGCGATTGCACGACCTCTACTGAGTCGGTGACGCCTGAACTGAAGCGATCTCGGGATTGTGCGAGTGTCTGGTCAGCCAACCCGATGTTGCTCTGCGCAACTTTTACCTGGTCTGCGGAAGACTGCAGGTTCAACAGCGCGGTGCGTACATCTGCCTCGATCTGGGCTCGTAAGTTTTCCAGTCGCTCGCGGCTCTGTTCGAGCCGTGCGTCGGCCTGCTGAATGTCACCATGTACGCTGTTGCCCGTAAAGATCGGGATCGATAGTGTTCCGCGTACGTCGTACACACGAGTGGAATCTGACGGATGAGCCCCGCCCGTTCCATAATCTGCACCAAAAGATAACGAAGGAAAATAGCCTGCGACCGCCGCCTTACGCGATAACTCTGCGCCACGAACTGCACTTTCGGCGGCACGATAATCGGATCGCGAAGCATATGCGCGCGCTAATACCTCTTCGACCGTGAAACCCTCAAGCGGCTGGTACGGCGACTTGTCGGTGAGATCGAAGTCCTGACTGACGGCCAACCCGATTGCGCGTGCGACCGTGATCTTCTGAATGGCGAAGTCGTTCTTCGACTGGATCAGCTGCTGTTGGCGAGTCTGGAGTTCGACCCTGGTCCGCAATGCGTCGATATCGGCGGCCGTGCCTGCGCTGACCTGGTCCGTCGCTTGATTAAAGAGCGCCTCTGCCGTCTCGACTTGCGCCTCATCCGTGGCAATGCGCGCCTCGTCGGCAACCGCCAGGAAATAGACGTACCCAACCGTCAGAATGACGAGATCGCGAGCGTCAACCAGTGTGTAGTCAGCCGATTTCACATTTTGGCTGGCGGCGCGAGCGGCATTAATGGATTTCCAGTCGAATAATGTTTGACTCACTGCCGCGCGAGCGTCGAAGTATGAATAGGGCCCTATCGATGGAGAGAGGTGGAACAGTGCAGCGAGTCCGGAGAACCCGACTTCATCAATGTTGACCTTGGACTCTTCTGCGTAAGGCCCAGCTGTCACCTGCGGCAGCAACGCGCTTAATTCTTGCCAGCGCTGCCCGCGGGCTGCGCGCGTGTCGGCTTGTGAAAGCAGCAATCCGAGGTTGTGTTTCAGCCCGAGATCAATCGCATTTTGCAGCGATAGCGGCATACGCCCCGGAACGAGCTTTGTCGGCACGCTGCCTGAAAAAGAATTCGTCCCATTTCCAGACGGAAGATTTTGAGCCGGAGTGCTGTAAACAGAACCTGAGGATGTTTGGGCGTAGGAAACCATCGTTCCCAAAATCAAGGCTGTCGCGCACAGAAGACGTATCGAGGCTCCTGAAGAGATCACAAAACCTCCTTGCCTTGGGTTGTGGAGGACCGAAACGCAGATAATACGCTATTTTTCGATGACCCTGGCACACCAAGACAGAGGAGTCACTTTTAGCGCCAACTGAGAGCTGGAGCGACCGTAGTCAGAATTGCCTCCATGACGTGCGCATTGTAGGGAACGCCTAGTTGATTTGGAATGGTTAGCAAGAGCGTGTCGGCCTCTGTGATCGCCTCGTCTTTCCTAAGCTGCTCGACGAGAATATCCGGTTCAGCAGCGTAGCTGCGGCCAAAGATCGCCCGTGTATTTTCGTCAAGGAACCCGATCTTGTCCTCCTCTTCACGAGAGCCTTGTCCGAAATAGCGTCGATCGCGGTCATCGAGCAACGGAAAAATACTGCGGCTAACTGAAGTACGCGGAGTGCGCTTGTGACCAGCTTCCTTCCAGGCTGCGCGAAAGGCGCGAATCTGGGCGGCCTGTTGGATGTGTAGCGGTTCGCCGGTCTCGTCGAATTTGAGGGTTGAGCTCTGCAGGTTCATTCCTAACTTCGCTGCCCATACCGCGGTCGCGTTGGAAGCAGACCCCCACCAGATTCGCTCACGCAACCCTGCAGAGTATGGCTCAAGACGCAGCAGCCCCGGCGGATTGGGAAACATTGGACGCGGATTCGGCTGAGCGAAGCCCTTGCCGCGCAGCAACTCAAGAAATTCCTCGGCATGCCGCCGGCCCATTTCTGCATCGTCCTCGCCTTTATTCGGGCGGTAGCCAAAATAGCGCCAACCATCGATCACCTGCTCGGGGGAACCGCGGCTGATCCCCAACTGCAGGCGGCCGCCAGAGATTAGATCCGCTGCCCCCGCGTCCTCCGCCATGTAATGAGGATTCTCATACCGCATGTCGATTACGGCGGTGCCAATTTCAATTCTTCGCGTTTTAGCCCCAACCGCCGCGATTAGTGGAAACGGTGATGCCAGTTGCTGCGCGAAGTGATGAACCCGAAAGTAGGCTCCATCCATTCCCAAGCGCTCGGCCTCAACGGCAAGGTCAATAGACTGCAGGAGCGCGTCGGCCGCCGAGCGCGTTTGTGACTGAGGAGAAGGACTCCAATGACCGAATGAGAGGAACCCAATTTTCTTCATGCAATATAAGTCTCCCACATCATAGATATTGCTGTGCGCCGCTTCCCCGCGTCACGCTCGCCGTATGCTTCCACATTTTTTTCAAGAGATCGTTTTGAATCGCATTGTGCGTTCCGTGCATTCCGCGGGTTATATCTAAGCCAAGCCGCATCGACAAACAACTCGATGCCGGTTATGTAGCTGCTGTCGTCGGAGGCCAAGAACAAGACCGCCTTCGCGTCATCGGCAGTGCCGGGACGCCTAAGAGGAATATTGCCAAGCGAGCTCTGTACAAACTGAATGGGTACATCGAAGCCGTTAGGTGAAGACAACCTTGCCGAAATCGGCGGCCATTGACAAGGTTTATCCTCGAAGCTCGCTCGCTTCCCATCAACTCCGGGCATTTCCCGAGCGATGCCCACGGATGACTTGCTCGACCAATTCTTCGCCGAACCGTCTGGTAAACGCGCCCGATCCCAATAAGAAGCGATAATAGATCGCGCCAAAGACCGCGTCGTTCAGCAGGTCAGGTTCTGTATCTGATCGCAACTCACCTGTATTCCTGCCCCGCTGCAGATCGCCGATGGTAGCCGTCCGGCGAGGATTAACCCATCGGTCGAAGAACGCCTGACGAATTGCTGGCTCGCTCTGGCCCTCGGCGATCAGCCCGGCCACGATTTTGCCAAACGGCCCGTTGAAGGCGTCAATCAAGCGCCGCACTCGAAGACGCAGAGATTCTTCCGCCGTCAGGACCGTCGGCTTCTCCAGGTTGGGAGCCATCCGCTCGCAGAGCATGGCCAACACCAATGTTGCCTTGGTCGGCCACCATTTATAAAGGGTAGGTTTGCCGACCCTGGCCCGCTTGGCGACCTCTTCTATGGTCAAGTCTCGGACCGACTTTTCCTGAAGCAGGGTATAGACCGCATCCATGATGGCGGCATGCGATGCCGCCGTCTCGCTTGGTGGCCGGCCTTTGCGCGCAGCGGGGAGCACCTTCTTCTTCATGAAAGCAAGTTTAACGGAACGTAGCGTAAATTCAATTTGACATCGATCTCGCACTATTATAAAACGGAACGTAAAGTAAATTAAACGATCGGATCGATAACTGGCTGAAACCAGTATTACCGCCAAAGGAGAATGCAATGAATAATCAAGTGCCTCCCTACGAACCGCTGACTTCCCAAAATGCCGCGCTCGTTCTCGTCGATCACCAGGTCGGCCTCATGACAGGCGTCCGTGACTATTCGACCGGCGAGCTAAAACACAATGTGGTGGCCCTGGCCAAAGCGGCGAAAGCACTGAAACTCCCAATCGTCGTAACCACGACTGCGCGTGACAGCATGTGGGGCCCGACGTTCCCCGAACTCGTGGAAGCGCTGCCAGGGATTGAAATCATCGATCGTTCATCGGTCAATGCCTTTGACGACGCGCGCGTGGCTCGGGCGATCGAGGCGACCAAGCGCAAGAAACTGATCTTCGCCGGCATCTCGCTCGAAGTCTGCGCGGCTTTTCCGGCCATCACGGCCGTGGGTAAGGGACTGGACGCCTATGTGGCGGTTGATGCCTCCGGAACATTCAGCGAGACCAAGCGGCAAGTTGGGCTCTTGCGCATGCTACAGGCGGGCGTTATTGTCTCAGACTACGCGACCTTGATGGTGGAAATCCTCAAAGACAATGCGCGACCGGAGGCCAGCGAGGTCTATGCGGCCATGGACATGGGCTGGGCTAAGCTTGTCGGCCAGGTCGCGCAGGCCTACGGAAAGTAAACCAACCTGCGGGCAGCCCCGACTATGTCGCATTTTGTAACCCAATCGCCCTCCACGAGCGGCGATTCCTCAACTTCGGCTGGTTGGCAACTCCAATTCCGGCAAAAACATTTTACAAAAGCCTCGCCCAAACTGGCACTGATGTTCTACCGGCGACGATCCAGTATCTTAACGAGCGCAAACAGTTCGAAGACGAATGGCTACAAGCGCTGTCGCGCAGTTCGATCCCGGCTACGGTCGCTTGGGGCATTCACGACGTGGCCGCGCCCTTGCGCGTCGCCGATTACGCCTGGAAAACCGCGCTCGAATCGCGCAAGGCGCCGGCTGATTTCTGGCTGATGCCATGCGCCAATCACTACCTCCAGCACGATCAACCCGGGGAACTCGCGCGCATCGTTCGGCTGGAGCTTACGGGCAAACCGCCGGACGCGCCCGAGAATCTTTCCTCAGATCCGTGTTCCCCGGTGCTGTTCGCGCACCACGAATAACATGCTCGACTCGACACAGATTGCGGGGCAAGAAATTGCCGGGGTTTCAGGAACTCTGAATCCTCAGAAAAACTGAGCTGGAGGTATTGTTGCCGTTCACTTGCGCCCAGGACGCAACATGGCAACCCTCTCGAATGTCATCACACCTTAACTGCGAAGGAGACTCCTATGACTACCAGTACTGACTCCAATCCCTCCATCGAACGGTGTATCGAAGAATGTCTGCAATGTGTGCGCCGGTGTTCAGCGTGCGTCGAAGAGAGCCTCACGCACGATCCGGCCGGAATGGCAGAATGCATACGACTGTGTCATGAGTGCGCGCCGATATGTGGTGTGTGTGCGACTCTGCTGTCGGGGAACTCGCGGTTTGAATATCAGCTTTGCGCCCTCTGCGCGGACATCTGCGAAGCCTGTGCCGCCGAGTGCGGCAAATATCCCGACATGGAAACCATGCGCAAATGTGCCGAGGCGTGCCGCAGCTGTGCGAAGACCTGCCGCGAGGTCGCCAAGTCCGGCCCGGTTCGACGGGCTGCGTAGCATCCTTGGCGATTGTGTTGAGTTCGGCGATTGCATGCGAAGGAAGCTCCAATCCTGCAGCATCAGCATTCTCTCGAAGGTGGTTCAGCGGGAGATGTGCCGGGTCTCAGAAGAATGTTGGGAGAACGCTGAAGCAGCCAGGCAAGTACGACCCGCATTCGGCGACGAACAGATTGGTTCGGATCGCTGGGGATCAGATACGATTGACAGAGGGACTCTAGTTTTGTCATCCGCAGTCACTACAAAATCTCCGCCAGGAAGATGATGCGGAAACAACGGCCGAATGGGGTTTACTGGTTTGGTGAAACCTGGCTTCGTGCGCGTGAGTCAAATCAATTGTAATTTCCTGCGGGGGATTGGACACGATGGCCAACACTTTGACAGCACTTATCACGGGAGGAACGAGCGGAATCGGTCGTGCGACAGCCAACAAACTGGCGCAGCTTGACATCCATGTTCTGGTCGTGGGGCGTAATGCCGAGCACGGCAAGAACACAGTCGGTGACATTCGCGCGGCAGGAGGCAAAGCAGATTTTATTTCTTCGGATCTTCGAGACGCAGCCAGTGCACGCGACATAGCGCAAATAGCGATCGAACTCGGAAATGGCCGGGTCGATATTCTGATCAACAATGCTGGGATCTATCCGTTCGGTCCCACGCATGAAATGACCGAAGAGCAGTTTGACCGTGTTTTTTCAATCAATGTGAAGATCCCGTATTTCCTGGTCGCGGAACTTGCTCCGCTGATGGCAAAGAGAGGCAAAGGTGCAATCGTAAATCTGTCGACCATGGCTGCAGATTACGGAGCCCCGGGGATGAGCCTCTACGGTTCGAGCAAGGCCGCTATCAATCTGTTGACGAAAACTTGGGCTGCTGAATATGGACCGAGCGGCGTCCGCGTGAATGCGGTGAGCCCTGGGCCCACCCGCACGGAAGGTACGGATGCGATGGGCGAGGGTCTGGAGCAGCTAGCTGCACAGGCACCGGCGGGACGTCCGGCGACAGCGGACGAGATAGCGGAGGCAATTGTCTTCTTGGCAACCGATCGTGCCAGTTTCATTTACGGTGCAAAGCTCGCCGTCGATGGAGGACGCACCGCGATCTGAAGTAGAATTGCTAGATTCACTTGTCTAACTTTTCCAATCCTCAGTTCCGAACCGCAAAGGACAAACGCAATGGCAAGTCTTCAGGAACGACTGGATGAATTTAAGAAATCATTTGAATCCGGGGCTCCGCCATACAACGCGCCGCACGAAGTGATCGAAACAATGCATCGCGCCACAGCCGAGCTCAAGGCTACCGGGATTGAAGGGCGAGCGTTGAGGGTTGGGGAGCGTGCTCCCGATTTCACCTTATTCAATCAGGACCATGTGCAAGAGGCCTCGAACGATCTTCTCAAGCTAGGCCCGCTCGTGGTCAGCTTCTTTCGTGGGCACTGGTGACCCTACTGCAATATGGAGCTGGAGGCTCTACAGCAGATCGATTCCGAGGTGCGAGCCTTGGGTGCACAAATTGTCGTAATCACTCCCGAGCTCGAACGGTATACGCGGGCTCTGCACAAAAAGCTGAACCTGTCGTTCGATATTCTGACGGATCTTCACCTGAAGGTCGCCGAGGAGTTTCGCCTCGTTTTCACAATGCCTGATTACTTGCGCGAGCTATACAAATCATTCGGCAGTACCCTGGACAGATTCAACGATGAGCCGGACTATCGATTGCCGATACCTGCGCGATACGTGATCGACAAGCAAGGGATCATTCGTGCAGCCGATGTGAACGCAGATTACACAATTCGCCCTGAGCCTTCTGAAACGCTCAGACAGTTGCGCACTCTAACGACGTAACTGGGCGTCAGACTGATGTCCAGGGAACATTCAATCTGAAGGGACGAACGGAAAGGAGAAAGCTATGCAACTTCAAAGTGACTACTTCACTGCTTATCACAACCTAAAGCTGACCCGAGATAACAAAGGTGTGCTTGTTGCTGAGTTCCACGGCAACGGCGGGCCGTTCATTATGTCCGCGCCAGCTCACACGGAATTTGTCGAGGCCTTCTACCGGATTTCGCAAGATCGGGCGAACAAGATCGTAATCCTCGCGGGTGCAGGTGGGGAGTTCATAACCGATGTCGATTGGTCCTCTTTCGGCGATGTCGCCGATCCCGGCGTTTGGAGCCAGGTTCACGACGAAGGCGTTCAGGTCTTGGAAAACATAGCCAACATACGCGTGCCGGTAATCGCAGCTATCGAGGGACGTGCCCATGTGCACTCGGACTACGCGCTGCTTGCGAGTGTAATTGTGGCGGCGGAGGGCGCGACCTTCCAGGATGTGGCCCACTTCGGCGCGGGGGTTGCGCCCGGTGACGGAATCTTTACCACCTGGAGTTATCGCGCCGGAGCGGGACGAGCGGAGGCGTTCCTGCTCAACCCACAGCCTGTGACAGCGCGGACTGCGCATGAATGGGGGGTGGTTGCCGAGGTTGTGCCAAACGGAAAGGCGCTCAGTCGGGCACGCGAATTGGCAGAGCTGTACCTGAAGGCCCCCGAAGTGACCCGCCGAAACACACGCATCCACTTCATTCAACCGTTGAAGGAGCGCATCGTGCGAGAAGTTGGCTACGGACTCTCGCTCGAAGGAGCGTCGTCGGCCGACCTCGTCAAATCGATGCGAGCCAAGAGTGAATCTGTCGCCCAGAAAGGCAAGGTGGCATGAACCGCATGGAAAGCGTGGGAGTCGATGCTCTCAATCTCTTGAGATTTTGACTTTATCCTTTGCGTGTCCGGCGCAACGCAAACGGGTAGGAAAACCTGCGCGATGCAGGCCGCATAGGCTGCCCCACCCTCTGAAAACCGCAGAGG
>JBAWBG010000240.1:0-6300 GCA_049589695.1 Candidatus Sulfotelmatobacter sp.
ATGGGCGACCTGGGCCATCGCATTCCGACGACCCACCGCACCATGTTCATTGCGACGCTGGCCATCGCGGGTATTTTTCCTTTCGCCGGATTTTTTTCCAAAGATGCGATTCTTTGGGAAACGTGGTCGCGCGAGGGCGGCGCTTACCGCTTTCTCTGGTATATCGGCTACGTCACGGCGCTCATGACGGCCTTCTACATGTTCCGCCTGATGTATCTCACTTTTCATGGCCGTCCGCGCATGAGTCACGAGCTTGAACATCACATTCATGAATCGCCGGTATCGATGACCGCGCCGTTAATCGCGCTCGCGCTCTGCGCCATTGTTGCCGGTTGGCTAGGATGGCCGCACAGCCTGGGCGGATCCGACCGCTTCACGAAATTTCTTGAGCCCGTTTTCTCCAGCGAAGCTCGCGTGCTTCAGGAAGAGGGCAGAACCACGCAGTTAGTAGCAGGAGCGGAAGAAGAAAAAAATACCAGAACCGAGTGGATCCTCATGGGTCTCTCGCTCGCCGCTGCGGGTCTGGGATGGGGGATGGCCTGGAGGAGTTATCGCCACGCTGATAAGGGTTACACCGAGCCGATTGCTGCTGTCGCCCCCGCTGCATACGACGTGTTGCTTCACAAGTATTACGTCGACGAAGGGTATGACTACGTCTTCACCGGACGCCGCAAGCTGGGAGATGTCCGCCTCGGCGTCCTCGGGCTCGGGGCAGCGTCAGCATGGTTCGATACTCATGTCATCGACGGCGCAGTCAACGCGGCCGGACGGATCACGCGACTCGCCGCGACCATTTCCGGTTGGTGGGACAAGTGGATCATAGACGGTATCGGCGTCAACGGTCCCGCTATTGTGGCGCGCATGCTTTCTTATCCCGCGCGCTTGTTCGAATGGGGTCTGGTGCAGTGGTACGCTCTGGTGATGACCGCGGGATTAGTGGGTTTCGTTTTTTATTACGTGTACCACTAAAAGTAAGCTCTTAGCAGTTAGCTCTTGGCTCTTAGCTAAAAATCACAGAGCAAAGAGTTGTGAGTTAGAGGCTAAGAGCTAAAGGCTAAGAGCTTTTCATGCAAAACCACATACTCTCGATCATCCTCTTCACGCCTCTCATCGGCGCGCTTGTGCTCCTGTTCGTTCCCAAGGAGAACAAGGACGCCATCCGCTGGCTCGCGAATTTCTTCGCGCTTGGCGGATTCCTGATCTCGCTGCCACTGGTGCCGATGTTCTGGTCGCAGATCAATAGTCCCGAGCGCTTCAAGTTCATCGAAGGCATGCCCAGCAACTGGATTCCTTCCATTGGAGCGGGCTATGTGATCGGCATCGACGGCATTTCCTTCCTGCTCATCATGCTGACTACGCTGCTGGGCTGGATCTCGATTCTCTCCTCGTGGACAGCCATCGAAATTCGCGTCAAGGAATATTACGTCTGGTTTTTGATTCTGCAGACCGGCATGCTCGGTGTCTTCATGGCACTGGATTTCTTCCTCTTCTTCGTTTTCTGGGAAGCCATGCTGGTTCCCATGTATCTGCTAATCGGCATCTGGGGCGGCCCGCGGAAACTTTACGCCGCGATCAAATTTTTCTTGTACACATTGGCTGGATCAGTCCTGATGCTGTTGGGAATTCTTTTCCTATATTTCCACCACCATGCTCTGACTGGCATATACACTTTCAGCCTTACCGCGCTCTACGAAACCGCGCCGAAGATTTATTCCGATCCCGCCTACGGACCGACGGTAGCCACGCTTCTGTTCTTTACTTTCTTCTTCGCGTTCGCGATTAAGGTTCCGATGTTCCCCTTCCACACCTGGCTGCCCGACGCCCACGTGGAAGCGCCGACAGCCGGCTCCGTAATCCTCGCCGGTGTTTTGCTGAAGATGGGAACCTACGGATTCATCCGCTTCTCGCTACCGTTTTTTCCTGACGTGCTCACGCACACCAAAGTCCGCGGCTGGATGATCACCCTCTCCATCATCGCCATCATTTACGGCGCGCTAGTCTCCCTCATGCAGAAAGATATGAAGAAGCTGGTGGCTTATTCCTCAGTCAGCCATCTCGGCTTCTGCACGCTGGGCATTTTTGCACTGAACTCCGTTGGCTTAAGCGGATCGGTGTTGCAGCAGATCAATCACGGCATCTCGACCGGCGCACTATTCTTGATCGTCGGGATTCTGTACGAACGCCGACATACCCGCGAGATCTCCGAATACGGGGGCATCTCGAACGTGATGCCGCTTTACGCTACGATCACGATGATCATGTTCCTATCCTCGATGGGACTTCCGCTGCTCAACGGTTTCGTCGGTGAGTTCACCATCCTGCAAGGAACGTTCATGGAAAACTGGCGCTGGGGCGCATGGGCCGTGCCTGGCGTTGTGCTCGCCGCCGCGTATCTACTTTGGCTTTATCAGCGCGTCTTCTTTGGCACTGTCACCAATCCAAAAAATGAAAAGCTGCACGATCTGACCCCGCGCGAAGTGTTGACTTTCGTGCCGCTGCTCATCATGGCATTCTGGATCGGTCTCTATCCCAAGCCGTTTTTCAAGATTCTTGAGCAGCCCGTGAATCAGATCGTACAAAACGTTCATGCGCCGCGCGCTGGTGACGCAGTGGATGCCTCGATCCAACATGAAGTAACGCCGCCGATTGGCACCACGGCCTCGGTGATGCATTCCCCTGCTGCCGCGCAGTCGTTGAAAGGGAAGAAATAGTGGGGGTGCTCACACAATTCACGCCAAGCGATTACTTGCTGGCCCTGCCCATTACCCTGCTTACCATTTTTGCGCTCGGCATCCTGCTCATCGACCTGATGCTCCCTCCCGAAGAAAAGTGGGTTAACGCCTTATTGGCGTTCGTGGGCGTAATGTTTGCCACTGGCGGTGTTTGGAAAATTCAGCATTGGATGCACCTGAACCGCTCCGTCTCCATGGGTTCGCTCGGCATGATGGACAGCTTGCTGGTGGACCGTTGCGCTCTCTTTTTCTTTTATCTTTTCCTCGCCGCGACCGCGATTTCCATTCTCATGTCGGTGCGCTACATGAAGACGGAGCATGAAAACCACGGCGAATATTACGCTCTGATGTTGCTCTCGGTTGTAGGCATGATGTGTATGGCCGCCGGCTTCGATATCGTGCTCATCTTCATCGGCCTGGAGTTGATGGCGATTTCCACCTATGTTCTTGTCGGATTCCTGCGTCGCGATCGCCGCTCAAACGAGGCCGCGCTGAAGTACCTGTTGCTGGGAGCGTTTTCTTCCGGCATCTTTGCTTACGGCCTCTCGCTCCTGTATGGACTTACCGGCAGTACAGACCTCGGGGATATTGGGCACCGTCTCGCGATAATCGTTGCTAGAGACCCTCACAATCCGGTCACGATTGTGGCATTGCTGACGACCGTGACCGGACTTTTATTCAAGATTGCGGCTGTCCCCTTTCATCAATGGGCGCCGGACGCTTACGAAGGCGCACCCACCTGCATTACCGGATTCATGTCAGTCGCCGTCAAAGCTGCGGGTTGGGCAATGCTGTTGCGCATAATGGGCGCCACATACCCAACTTTTCCAAATGCCGTCCTGGGTTTGGCCGCGATGCGCCCCGTCTACGTTCCGCTCTTCGTGTTTGTTTCTATCGCAACCATGACAGGCGCAAACTTCGCCGCTCTCACGCAAACGAATACGAAGCGCCTGCTGGCTTATTCTTCAATCGCGCACGTCGGCTATATGCTGCTCGGCTTGATTGCCGGCACTGCAACGCAACTCAGCCCGGATGGCATCAAAGGAATTCTGATCTATCTGCTGGTCTATACATTCATGAACCTTGGCGCCTTCGGGGTGATTACCTCGTTGCGCCACCGGAACGTAATCGGCGATGAACTCGACGATCTCAACGGTCTCTACTCGCGCGCTCCCGTGGAAGCCGTGCTCATGCTGATCTTTCTACTGTCGCTTGCCGGTATTCCGCCGCTGGCCGGCTTCTGGGGAAAATATTTCATCTTCCTGAGCCTTATCGAAACCGGGCACTACGCTCTAGCATCTTTGGGAGTGGCGTATTCCGTGTTCGGCTTGTACTACTACTTAAAAATGGCGAACGCCATGTTCATGGGCCAGCCCGAAGAACGAGGAGTGCTGACAGCGAGTTGGATGATGCGTGCCGCCCTCGGGATAAGCGCATTCGCCACACTCGTCATCGGAATCATGCCCGACCGCTTTATCAATCTCGTCAACTGGTCGTTGATCATCGCGCAGAACTCGCCGACCATACTTCATTAGAAGCCTCCCCGTCGGGTTTAGAGACAGTCGAGCAGGCGAGCGTGGTCCGCTCGCCTGCTGATGAAGTTTAATTAGTGATGGTCTTGGTCCCCGTGGCTGTGACGCCATGTCCAATATTCTTTCTGTTCTTCGGGAGGTAACTTGCGGAAGTCTCTGTTTTCATCGCGATGGTGCTCGCGCGCCCACTGGTGGTAATAAGCGTCTTCATCGTGGTTCCAAACGTGATAATCGCTGTAATAGGGGTCATAGACCCGGTAGTAGTGATGATGCGCGCACGCTGTGCCCAATACCGAAAACGTCAGCGCGCCTGCCAATATCCATGAACTAAAAATCCGCGACCCCTTGTCCATCTGCAATGGCCTCCTTTGATTTCACGATCCTCGAAATTAATCCATTTTCGTTGCTTTCACGAGAAAATGGGTTGCTTACCGCGGAGATTCTCACCATCGTCATGGCCCACGCCACAGAATCGCGTTCTGAAGATCGATTGCGGGCAAGTGATTCTGAGTTAGAATCAAGAATGCAATGATAAACTTTGCAAGATGAAGGAGAACCTACGATGTATCCGGAAATTATGGTGATCCCGATGCGCGAAGAGCTAACTCGCCTGGGCATCGAAGAGTTGCGCACAGCTGATGCCGTCGATCACGAACTGAAAGCTCGACCCGGCACGATTTTGGTGATCGTGAATTCGATTTGCGGATGCGCTGCTGGTCGTATGCGTCCAGCCGTGCGCATGGCGCTGGAGAAGGCTGCGCATCCCGATAAGGCGTTCACCGTGTTCGCCGGACAAGACGTCGAGGCAACTGAACGCGCCCGCAGCTATTTCATTGGTCAGCCGCCGTCCTCGCCTTCCATCGCCATTCTCCGCGATGGCCAACTGGTCTACATGATGCCGCGCCGCGACATCGAATCCCGCGAGGCCCCGGCCATTGCTGCCGACCTCACAGCGGCTCTCGATAAATTTTGCGCCAGGACCGTCTCTACTTCGTAAAAATTATGCAGTTAGAATTTCTCCTGTGCTCTATCGGTTTCATTTCACTGACGTCGGCTTGCTGACCATGAACGATTTCACCACAATTCCATTTGGCTGCACACCTACCGGGATCATTGTGAGCAGCGAATACTCCGTCGGCTCCAGTTTTCGCGCTGTCCGTTTCTGAATCACGGTTACGTCACCGGCTTCCGTATCGAGTACCAGTAAATATCTCTGGTCCGGCGACAGCGCCAGCCCATCGGGATGGCTGCCTACAGGCATGGTGGCAATACGCTTGCCCAGATCAATGTCGTAAACCGCTACACTATCTGACCCGAAGTTGCTGACGTATAGCCGGGAGTTATCAAGGGAAACGATCCCGTGTGCGGGATGCTGCCCGATTAGTACGCTGCTGCCCACTTCATCATTGCCCGTTTCGACGATTGAAATGCTGTCGGAATCAAAATCACAAACCATCAGTTCACCGCCATCCGGCTTTAGTGCCAGATTCACCGGCGTGCGTCCAACATCCAGCAATGCGAGAACGTGGTCGTTTGCCGGTTCGCTGCCGGCCATCTTGAGAGCAATCGAGGCTACCTGCGACGAACCCGAACACGCCACAAACGCCTTGCTTGAACTCGGAAGAATGGCGATATCCTCCGGTTGTTGGCAAACCGGAAGCGTCGCGCGCACCCGCAGCGACCTGGCGTCGATCACCGACACCGTATTGTCGCCGCGATTCGAGACGACTATGCTCGCTCCGTCCGGCGAAACCCGAGCCAGTCCTGGCTCGGAACCCACCCGCACATTTCCTAGCACCGCACGCGTCTCCAGATCGATAACCGAGACATTTGCTGACCCTGAGTTCGCCACATACGCGCGCCTGCCGTCTTCGGATACGTCGATAAAATATGGTCGTCCGTGAACTCCAATCGTCGCCACAACGGAATTTGTTTCCGCATCGATCACGCTGATGTTGTTCGATCCCGAATTCACCACATAGATTTCATTCCGCTTGCTGTTGGCTGCAATCCCTGTTGGCGAGACACCCACAGGA
>JBAWBG010000241.1:0-15664 GCA_049589695.1 Candidatus Sulfotelmatobacter sp.
GCGCTGAAGCGCAGCTCTACCGCGGTTGCGCGGGCATCCGGGAAAGACCGTTCTTTCGGGGTTTTGCAGGGGACAGCAGGTTCCTCCACTGCGCCCTCGCGGGCGCTCGGGCTCCGGTCGGAATGACAATTTGACTGATAGGGTCTGCTGGCGCCACCAACTCAGTACAGGTGGAAGTCGACTTCGACGGCCATTTCGACTTTGACGGGATGGCCGTCTTTCTTGCCGGGCTCGAAGCGCCAGGTTTTAACCGTTTCGAGAGCTTTCTCGTCGAGGCCCATGCCGAGGGAGTTCACGACGCGAAGATTCGTGGGCTTGCCGTCAGTATCGACGACGATCATCAGGGTGCAAGTGCCTTGGTACTTGGCTTTGCGGGCTTCTTCGGAAAATTCCGGATCGGGAGAATAGATGGGGCGGGGTGGAGTGACTCCGCGTCCGGGACGGAAAACGCCGCCGCCCATGCCACCTCCCTCGCCGGGGCCGACGCCCGGGCCGGTTCCTGAGCCGACGCCGCCGCCACTGCCCGAACCGATTCCGGAGCCGTAGCCGGTTCCGTTCGAAGGAATGATGGCGGAGGATTTGGGATCGCCGAGGTTTGGCAAGTTGTTCATTGCCACTTTGATCTCCGGGGGAACGATGACCGTGGGCTCAACCGCCAGCTTGGGATTGGGATTTCGAATGACCGCGGTCGGCGGAGTGATCTGCTGCATGGAGAACTTGGGAAGTTTGCCTTTAGAGGCTTGCAGGACGTCGCGGTCGCCACCGCCGCCTCCTCCTCCGGCTTGAGTTTTGGCGGGCTTCAGAGAGTAATCGCCAGGATCTATCAGGGCTGTGGTAACGGTCTGAGGCTTGGCTTGGGCTTTGGTGACCCAGCGGTGGGCCAGGATTGTGCCGCCGATAATTAATGCTAGGACTACGACGTGTGCGGCAGTCGATCCGAGGACGCCATTTTTCTTGTAGTTGTAGAAACCCCAAATGTCTTTGACCGGGATGGGCTTCGATTCCAGCTTGAGGGGCGGAAGTTTTTTGGGGAAAAAGAATTCGTCCAAGCCACGGAAAAGGGACTTGTACAAGGGCTCGAAAGTGTCGGGAGCGAGCAGGAGATGGAGTTCCGGCTCTTTTTCAGCGGGTGTCGGATTCACTTCTACGGATGACATGTTCCCCGATTCGGCTTTCCCAGGTCGGACGGTGAGTGCACTGCCCTCGGCCCGACGCCCTGCTCAACACAGATGAAGAGTCGTTCCAGCGAGTTGCCTGTAAGGCTACGGCTGGTTGTGAAATTTAGTGACCGCACCGGCAATGAGCTAACGTCCATTTGCCCGTTTGGAAAATTGTACCTCTTCTTTGGGTAGTTTACGAAGTGTATTTCGGAGTGCGAACGTGGGAGGAAAATCAAAATCTTTACCACGGGGGTCACAGAGGTGCACAGGGTAAAGATTGGGGCCGGTTCATGGACGTTCATGATGGGTCTCCCTATAATAAGAGGATTCACACATTTGGGAGAAGCCAAGAGAGTGCCGCTCGAACTGAAAACTACCATTAATCTGCCTAAAACCGCTTTTCCGATGAAGGCCAATCTGCCGCAGAACGAGCCGAAAATGCTGGCGCGGTGGGAGGAGGCGCGGATTTACGAGCGCATCCGCGAGGCGCGTAAAGGGTCGCCGACTTACATTTTGCACGATGGGCCGCCTTACACCAGCGGGCCGATCCATATGGGCACGGCGCTGAATAAGTGCCTGAAAGATTTCATTGTGAAATCGAAGACGATGGCGGGGTTCGATGCGCCGTATGTGCCGGGGTGGGATTGTCACGGGCTGCCGATTGAAATCAAGGTGGATAAGGAGCTGGGCGGGAAGAAGCTGCAGATGCGGCCGCTCGATGTGCGGGCGGAGTGCCGGAAGTATGCGCAGAAGTTTCTGGATTTGCAGCGGCAGCAGTTCAAGCGGATTGGAGTGTTTGGGAGATTTGATCGTCCTTACGCGACGATGAATCCGCAGTATGAGTCGGTGGTGCTGTCGACTTTTTTTTCTTTTTACGAAAATGGATTCGTTTACAAGGGGCTGCGCGCGGTTTATTGGTGCATGCATGACGAGACGGCGCTGGCCGAGGCTGAAGTCGAGTATGAGAACCATACCAGCCCGACGGTTTATGTGAAGTATGCATTGCTGGATGATCCGGCGAAGATTGATCCGGCGCTGGCGGGGAAGAAAGTTTCGACGATTATCTGGACGACGACTCCGTGGACGCTGCCGGCGTCGATGGCGGTGGCGTTTCATCCGGATGAAGAGTATGTGGGATTGGAATCCAACGGTGAAGTTTATATTGTGGCGGCGAAGCTGGCGAAAGATGTGGCGGAGAAGTGCGGGCTTGCCGGTGCGCGGGAGATTGCGCATTTTCCGGGAAGGAAGATGGAGCGGCTGAATTTTCAGCATCCGTTTCTGGACCGGAAAATTCTGGGCGTGCTGGCGGAGTACGTCACCATGGATACGGGGACGGGCGTGGTGCACACCGCGCCTTCGCATGGCGCGGAAGATTTTATTACCGGGGTGAAATATGGGCTGGACGCGACCAGCAACGTGGATGAAAAGGGCATCCTGCGCAACGGACTGGCGGAGTACACAGGGTTGCGCGTGTGGGATGCGAACCAGCCGATCATTGATTTGCTGAAGAAGCGCGGGGCGCTGCTGCATACGGAAAAGACGGAGCATTCTTATCCGCATTGCTGGCGCTGTCATAATCCGGTGATTTTTCGGGCGACGGAGCAGTGGTTTATTTCGATGGAAACGCCGATGCCGGGCGGGAGCGGCGTTCGAGGTTCGGAAAACGACACGCTGCGGAAGCGGACGCTGGAAGAGATCAAGCATGTGAAGTGGGATCCGGCGTGGGGCGAAGAGCGGATGTCGAACATGATTGCGACGCGGCCGGATTGGTGCATCTCGCGGCAGCGGGTGTGGGGAGTTCCGATTGCGGTGTTTCTTTGTGAGAGTTGCGGCAAGCCGTTGAATGATCCGGCGGTGAATCGCAGGGTGGTGGAGTTGTTTGCGCGGTCGGGAGCGGATGCGTGGTTTACGTCCGAGTCAGACACGATTCTTCCCGCGACTGCGAAGTGTCCGCATTGCGGCGGGGCGAAGTTTGAAAAAGAGACGGACATTTTTGATGTGTGGCTGGAATCGGGGGCGAGTTATCTGGCGTTGATTGCTGATGAGCCGACGTATCCCTGGCCTTCTGATTTGTATCTTGAAGGTGGAGATCAATACCGGGGATGGTTTCAGTCGTCGCTGCTGTGCGGCATGGGGACGCGCGGAACACCTCCGTATAAGGAAGTGGTGACGCCGGGATGGACGCTGGATGAAAAGGGCCAGGCCATGTCGAAGTCGCGGGGGAATGATGTCGATCCGGTGGATATTTCGGACCGGCTCGGGGCGGAAGTGGTGCGGCTTTGGGTGGCGTCGGTTGATTTTCGCGAGGACGTAGTCGGGTCGGAAAAATTGATGCTGCGCATTGCGGAAAATTACCGCAAGATTCGTAATACGTTTCGTTATGTGCTGGGAAATCTGGGGGATTTTAATCCGGAGACTGACGCGGTTTCGTTCGAGCGCATGGAGGCGCTGGACCAGTACATGCTGCGGCAGACGCTGACTTTTGCTACGGAAGTGAAAAGTTCTTATGAGGAATTTGCGTTTCACAAGATTTATCACCTGCTGAATCACTTCTGCATTGTCGATCTGAGCGCATTTTATTTCGATGTGCTAAAAGATCGGCTTTATATTTCGGCACCAAAATCTCAGGCGCGACGCAGCGCGCAGACGGCGATCTGGCGGATTGGCGAGGCGCTGGTGCGGCTGCTGGCTCCGATTATGAGTTTTACTTCCGAAGAGGTTTGGGATTATTTGCCTAAAATGCCGAGCCGGGAGCGGAGTGTGCATCTAGCATTGTTTCCCTCGGCGGAGGAAATTCTTGGAAACGCTGCGATCAAGGATGATTCCGATAGCGCGGATTGGACGACGCTGCGCGCGGTGCGCGACGAGGTGCTCAAGGCGCTGGAAGAGGCGCGCAACAATAAGTTGATCGGTACGGGGTTGGAGGCGCAGGTAGTGCTGTCGGCTTCTGATCCGATTTATTCCGTGCTGGCGCGGCATGCGGATCAATTGCGTTACTTGTTTATTGTTTCCGCAGTTACCTTGCTGCAAGGCTCCGGTAATGGCACGGGCGGAGTGCATGTCGAAGTGAAAAAAGCGGATGGTATCAAGTGCGAGCGCTGCTGGAATTATTCGACGCACGTGGGCGAGGACAAGAATTATCCGACGGTGTGCGAGCGCTGTAGCGCGGTGTTGAGGGAGATTGGTGGCGATCGTTGAAAGTTTTGAAACCTCGCAGTGTGGGGGCGGGAGTGGATGTCAAGATCTCACCCTGCGCAAGAACGCGCAAGGGGTGGGGCACCCGGCGGTGCCTAGTCGCTTAAGATTGAGCGAATTGTGAATTGGCGAAAGCTGCGAACGGTTCTAATTACAATTTTGTTTCTGTGCCTGATCCCCGCCACGCGCTACTACCAGATCGACGTACCGCTGATACGGTTTTTGAAGGGGCCGCTGGCGGTGGATCCTCTTTCGCTGCACCTGGCGGGCGAGTTCGTGGAGAGCAATCTGGGCACCGAGCAAGGCGCCGACGGCTCGGTGACGGTGCGTATGATCGCACAGCAATACTTGTTTGTTCCCCACTGCATTCTGGTTCCCGCCGGAGTTCCGATTCATCTGCGTATCACGAGTGCGGATGTGGTTCACTCGCTGGCTTTCGAAGGCACGAAATATAACGTGAAGGTTCTGCCGGGGACGATCAGCGAGGCCGAACTACAGTTTCCCAGCGCCGGCGAGTTCAAAACGGCTTGTACTGAATTCTGCGGGGCCGGACATTACGCCATGCGATCCAAATTAAAAGTAGTGCCGCGCGATCAATTCCCGGTTTCGCGGGCAGGAGAAAGAGGGACCTGTGCGGCGCAATAAGGAGCAAGGTTTAAGTGGCTGGAGAATGATGTGGATCGCGGCCGCCGTGGTTGCGGGGGGCTCGCTGCTGATGGCGGCGAGTGAGAACCCGCCGGAGCGGATTCCCTCTTACGTGTCGTGGACGCCGGAAACCATTGCGGCGGCTTCCGGGGGCGACGCTTTTCGTGGAATGCTGCTGGCCCGGCGTTGCGAACACTGCCACGGAGCGGAGGGCTTCAGCGCCGTGGGTATGACTCCGAACCTGGCAGGCGTGGATCGTCTGGCGGTGTGGAAGGAGTTGCAGGACTTTCGAAGTCACAAGCGAAAATCGCGAGCGATGGAGCCGATTGCGGATTCGCTTTCGTCACACGACGTGGCGGATGTGGTGGCCTATTATGCGAAGTTGCCCGTGTTTGAGGACCTCCAGGACAATCGAAATTTTCCGCAGCCGCGGCCTGACCCCGCTCGCGCAGGCGTGGCTTCTCATCTGGTTTCGTTTGGGGATGGCGAACGGGGCATTCCGCCCTGCCAATCATGCCACGGGCCGGTAGCCTACAAGACTGGTGTTCCATCCCTGGCAAACCAGAACGCCGATTATGTTCTGAACCAGCTCGAAGCATTTGCGAATGGAGGTCGTGCGAACGACATTAACCTGCAGATGCGAACGATCTCTTCTCTTCTTACAGACCAGGAAAGACACGCGCTCGCGGAGTATTACGGGTCTGGTCTTGGACTGGAGCCAGGAAGCTCGCGCTAGAGCTCCAGGATGAGCGCGCCGTGGGTCCGAGCCTCCTTGCGTTGCCTGAAGAAGCCGTCCCCACTCCCCAGTACCCGGTACCCAGTAGATTACTTGTGTTACTCGGAGGCGCGAAATAGACTTTCATGCTAATTGGTAGGATCAGCGGTTTGGCGATTTCTTGTTAACCGCTGAAGGCGCTATTTTGATGAATCTGATGAAGTTGTCCGACAGTTTCGTCGAAAAGGCAAAATGCAAAACGAAAGTAATAGTGTGCATCGCTTTGCAGTATCCCGGTGGAGAAGCGGTGGAGATAGCTGCATAACACGCTTGTAATCAGTCAGTTGTTGATCCACAGGGTTTGGCATGCGGGATGCACGTTAGAGGCTGGGTGCAGTGGACTCCTGCCCCCTGGAGGGGTTTCGACCTCCACAATGAACACTACTCAGGTTTACACAGGTTCAGGAGGAAAGACGTTTATGAAGCGGATTGTTTTGATGGCTCTACTGGCAATGGCACTGCCGATGGCGATGTTTGCCAGTTCATCGGTTGACTTCACCAATAGCAGCGGTGTCCTTTCGGGCAGTACGGCGGGGCTGACCCTCAGCGGCTCTGAGCTGATTGCCGTAAACGGTCTGGGCGGTCTGGGCTTAGTTACGGGCGGACTGGGAAGCGTAAGCTTTTCCACCGGCGCACTGACCTCAGGCGGAATTACTGCTCTGCAAATGGGCGGCAGCTTCAATGGCGCCGGCGCCTTCGACATTAGTGGCAACGGGACCGACGGCATTCCAACGGGCACGATCTTTGACGGGTCATTCAACGGCCCGGTGACCTGGACGCTGGTAACGCTGGCCAACGGAACTCACAATTACACCCTTACTGGCAGCATCAAGGGCACCTGGTATAACGGCGCGACCGTGAATGGCGCAACCGTTCAGCTGACGATCAATACGGGCAAAGGCTACTTCAGTGGAAGCACGATGATCTCCAGCGGCGATACCAACATCAGTACCGTTCCAGAGCCGGGCACACTCGGATTGCTGGGAACCGGATTGATTGGTTTGGCCGGTGCGTTGCGACGTAAGCTGAAAGCGTAATACATTTCGAATCCGCCTCACGAAAGCCTCGCGTTCCGCGGGGCTTTCGCTTTGCTTTTTGCGTGTTTCTTGCTTGGGTGGCCTCTTCGCGCATAAAGCTGCAATTCCCTTCCGGATGCGCTTCCCGAAAAAATCCCAATTACCCCAGTAACCCGTACAGGGGGATTACCGTTGACGCTGGCGAGTGAGCGTCTTTACATTCGCCACAGGGGGTCGTATGAAAGATATTCATGAGGTGTTGCGGCAGAAGCAGACCAGGTACGCGCAACTGGGCAAACAGATTGAAATGCTCCAGCAGGCGGCGGAGAAGCTCCGTGAGGTGGCTCCCTTGCTCGCAGAGAACGATGATGAGGATAACGCGGTGTTGATGGAAGTGGACGACGCGCCCGGATCCGATGCATCGGCGGCGAAAGCCGCTGCGGCAGGATCGGGAGGAACGGCGGCCAAGGCAGCGCGTCCGACGGCACCTCGTTGGCCGTAATCCGGGGCCGTAATCTCGCCTAACTTAGGCGGGGATTCCACTTTATGACTCTTCTAGCACTTTTGATTTCCACCGATGATTCCGCTTGCGAGGTCCTGGGCCGGGTGCTGCCGGCGTCGGGGATCGCGATGGAGCGCTTCAGCGATCTGGCGACGGCGGTTGATCGTCTTCGACAGCAGAGATTCGACTCTCTGATTATCGATTTTGAGGATGCCAGAGCGGCGGCCGAAGTGTTCGAAGAAGCGCAGAAGCTGAACTCGGGAGTTGCTCCGGTCACGGTGGCCCTGTTGGCGGAGCGGGCCAAAGTGCGTGAAGTTTTAAGCAGCGGGGCGCATTTTGTTCTGTACAAGCCGCTCTCGGAGGAAAAGGCGAAGGCCGGATTGCGGGCGGTGAGTGCCCTGCTGAATCGGGAACGCCGATGCTCCTACAGAGTTCCGGTGCAGGCTCCGGTGGAGCTGACCTTGCCGGATAAGCGCACCATGGAGGGAATTCTTCTCGACCTCAGCGAGACCGGTATGGATGTTTTGACCGCCGAACCGCAGGTTCCGGCGGCGTTGCTGAAATTCCGCTTCGCGCTGCCCGATGCATCGCTGGAAATCCACGCTCACGGGCAAGTCGCGTGGGCAAAGCCGAACGGGCAGACTGGCGTGCACTTTCTGGATTTGGACGAATCCGTCAAGACACAACTTCAGGAGTGGTTACATTCGGCGGCGTCGGCGCTGCGGGCGGGCGAGGATGAGACGGTTCCCCACTGCAAGCTCACCGATTTAAGCCTCGGCGGATGCTACGTGGAAACCGATTCTCCGTTCCCGGAACGCGCGCTGGTAGATCTTTGTCTGCGCACGGACGAAATGGCGGTGCACACGGAAGGAATGGTGCGAGTGGCCCATCCCGGCTACGGGATGGGAGTAGAGTTTCCTTCGCGTACGTCCGAACAACGCGCCCAGGTGGGCAATCTGATCAGCTTTCTGCGCGGCTGCCCGCAATCCATGCTGGAAATGAGTGTTTCGCCGCGGGCTCTGGTCGCAGACGAGAATCAGTTTGAACCGGCTCCGGATGCCGCAAGGGCAACGCCGGAGGGCGAAGAGTTACAGGATCCCTTGCTCGAATTGTTGCGCCAGGCTACCAGTATGCACGAGGATGATTTTCTTGAGGAGCTTCGCCGCCAGAGATCCGGCGAAGCCGTCACCACTTAGTGTTTCCTTCCTAATTGTTCGCTGTTCTCCCTTATTCTTCTTTGAACTGCATCGGTTCCGCTCCCCCATAAAAAACTTTCACGCCTGTTGTCGAGCCGATTCTGGATTATTCGAAAACATGCAGCACCAATAGGCGCTAATCTCGTGGCAGGTGGCGGGAGAATTCGAGATTAGCGCCTGGCGGGAAAAACTCAGCAGCGGTAGCAAGATGAGCGAAGGGACCTGCATGTTTACACCGGAGGAAAGAAGAGCCGAGCCCGTCTCTGACTCGGGCTCTTCAGTCTCCGTGGTCTGTTCCACCCCTAATGCAAGCAGCGTAACGGATGATTGTTGTGCGATGGTTTCAGGAATGTTAAATCTGGATGAAATCGAATTGAAGTTGACGCGGCAAGCCGCCTGGCATCGTGCGCGCCCGATTCCGTCCGCTCTGCGAACGTGGACAGCAACTTAGGATATGCTTGCCCACGGAGGCTGGTAAGCGAAGCTGGCGACGAGCAGAAAATCCGGACAGGCTGAGAGTTCGAAGTCCAGCCCAGTAGGGTTAGCCAGTCACAGCAAACTCGCGTGGTGGCCGATTTTTTATATCGCGGCGGCGGCATTCGCAGTTGAGATTCCTTTCTTTTTTTTCGGAACTCCTTCGGGACACGATGTTGAGTTCCATCTTTACTCGTGGCTGGAAGTTCTGACCCAATGGAAACACGGGATCGGTTATCCACGATGGGCGGCGCTGGCGAACTTCGGCTATGGCGAGCCGCGATTCATCTTTTATCCGCCCGCATCGTGGGCTTTAGGTGCGGGACTGAGCGCGATTTTTCCCTGGATCTTAGTTTCGGACATCTACATTTGGCTGGTGCTGGTGGCGGCGGGCGCGTCTATGTTTTTGTTGGCGCGACGATGGCTTGGCCGGCGTGATGCAACTTTCGCGGCCGTGCTGTATGCGGTGAATCCCTATCATCTGGTGATTGTGTATTGGCGGAGTGCCTTCGCCGAACTGCTGGCGGCGTGCCTGCTGCCTCTGCTGGTGTTGGCGTTGTTGCGCGCGGAGGAAGGACGCGCGCGCGGGACGATTTTCCTGTCGCTGGTTCTGGCAGCTTCGTGGCTGGTGAATGCTCCGGCGGCTGTGATGATCCATTATTCGACGGCTTTGCTGGTTTTGGTCATCGCGTGGCAGAGGAGATCGGGACGCATTCTGCTGACGAGTGGGATGGCGGTTGTTTTGGGGGCGGCATTGGCCGCGTTTTATTTGGTTCCGGCGGTCTATGAACAGAAGTGGGTGAATATTGCACAGGCGGTTTCGGCGGGATCGCGTCCGCTGGATAATTTTTTGTTTGTCCATACAACGGACGCGGATCATGATGCCTTCAATCGAGTGATTTCGTGGGTGGTAATCGCAGAGATTGTTTTGACGATGGTGGCAGCGTGGGCGGCGCGAGGGTGGCGCAGGCGCAATCGTGAACTTAGTCGTGAGCTTAGTCGTGAACTCTGGGATTCGCTGGCGATTTGGGGCGCGGCTTGTACCGTGCTGATGCTACCGATCACGAATTTGTTTTGGAACATCCTTCCGAAGATGCGCTTCATGCAATTTCCCTGGCGCTGGACGCTGTGTCTGGGTGTTCCCTTTACGTTGTTCATTGTGCTGGGTGTGCGCCGATGGCCGGCGCGTGTGGGTTTATATGTGGCGACTTTGTGCGTGATCATTTTTGCGTGGCACCACTTTCAGGCGCCCTGGTGGGATACGAGCGCCGATCTGCGGGAGATGCAGGATAACGTGGTTACTGGCGTGGGATATGAAGGGACCGATGAATATACTCCGAACGGAGCCGATCCTTCTGCGGTGGACAAAGATGCCCGCCGGGTGACCGTGGAGGGGCCGGCTCACGGGGCGATTCGAATTTTGGAGTGGGGCGCGGAACGAAAAACCTTCAGTGCGGATATGTCGGGAGCGGACAATCTTGTTTTACATCTGTTTAATTATCCGGCGTGGCGCGTGGAAGTGAATGGAAAAATCGTGGAGGCGCGAACTCGTGAGGGAACGGGACAGATGCTGGTTCCGGTCGCGGCGGGGGCAAACCGGGTGCAGATTATTTTTGTACGGACTTGGGATCGCACGCTGGGAGCGTGGATTTCGATGGTGGCGATTGTTTTTGTACTGATGACGCTGAGGAATACCGCGGGCCGAGTGGTGCACTCTTGACGCGCCGAATTTTGGTTGCGACTTCGAATCCGGGCAAACTGGGTGACTTTGCTGGGGCGGCGCTGCGGAATGGAGTTGAGATTGCGGGCATTCCGGACTTCGCTTCCCTGCCCAGCGTGGTTGAGGATGGCTTGACGTTCGAAGCCAATGCGCGGAAGAAAGCGGAGGCTTACAGCCGTCACGTTCCTGGTGAGATTGTGGTCGCCGATGATTCAGGGCTGGAGGTGGATGCGCTGAATGGGGCTCCGGGGGTGCACTCTGCGCGGTATGCGGCCCCTGATTTACAGAATAAAGAACCGCATGAGGCGGATGCGAACACCGACGATGAGGCTAACAACTCGCGAGTTCTGCGCGAGTTGAAGAACGTTCCGCGAGAACAGCGTTCGGGAAGATTTGTCTGCGTGCTGGCGGCAGCGCGCGATGGTAAGACGCTGGAGACGTTTCGAGGAACGGCTGAGGGAATTATTCTTGATGCCCGGCGGGGTGTGAATGGGTTTGGCTATGATTCGTTGTTTTATTTTCCGCAGATCGGGAAAACATTTGCGGAATTGAGCGCTGAAGAAAAGGCCGATTACAGCCATCGGGGAAAAGCGTTCCGAGAGTTGCTGAAGTGGTGCGATGCGGACGAGTAATGAGGGGACCGAGTGGAGTGGTGCAGTTTGGCTTACGCGTTATGCCGATTAAGCGGGAGATCCCTTCGCGCTTCCGCTCAGGGCAGGCTCTTCGCTACGCCTGAAAAACGGCTCCGCTGAGGATGACACGGGTAACGGCCGGGTGAGCGGATCCCACTTCTCGCAGAGGATGCAGGAAATGGAGCACCCTTCGGCGGACAGCAGGTTCCTCGACGGCGCCGTCGGTGCCGCTCCGGCTTGCTCGGAATGACAAAGAGCTTGGGTGAGGACGGGAGTGGAGGGTCCTTATCTTTATCTTTAATATCTTTGAATCTTTATCTTTAATAATCTTTATCTTTAATAATCTCTGCGTCTTTAATCTCCGGTCAGGATGACAGCCGGCGTGCAATAGTCGAACTGCACCACTACCTTTCTTGACTTCGCTTCTCTCTCAGCTGGATAATAAAAAGTTCTTTTGTCATCTTTAGACGCACAAGCAGACATACAAGCCGGTAGTAAGGAAATCATAAGGAGCGATTCGTGGCGTCAGCAGCCAGTTCAACTGCTCCCGGGGTGAAGCGTGGCGCGAGGCGAGGTGTAGCGCCATTGCGCGCGGGACAGGGTACGTCGTTTTTTTTGCGGCGATTGCATTCTCTGACCGGCATTATTCCTGTCGGCGCTTTTCTTTTCGAGCATATTCTTATCTCCAACTCCACCGCGATCAGCGGGCCTGACGCTTATGCGCGGCAGGTCAGTTTTCTGGCCAATCTGCCGCTGGTATTTTTTCTTGAGCTGTTCGGAATCTGGATTCCGATTGCATTTCACGCGCTCTACGGGTTTTACATCTGGTACCGGGGCGACGGGAACACGATTGAGTATCCGTGGACGGGCAACTGGATGTACACCGCACAACGGTGGACTGGCGGGATCGCGTTCGTCTATATCGTCTGGCATACGTGGACCATGCGATTCAGCGGCGTCGATCTGCATGCTTATCCTTATGCTTCGTTTGGCAAAGTACAGGCAGAATTATTTAACCCGGCGTTGTTTCTATTTTTTGTAGTGGGCTTGATTGCCGCTTCCTGGCACTTCGCATACGGAATTTGGCTATTCTGCGCGAAATGGGGCATAGTTTCCGGGGAGCGGGCGCAGAAGCGGTTTCTGATCGTCTGTTTAGCATTCTTTTTTATCCTGACCGGCGCCGGATTGGCGAGCCTGGCATCGTTCCGCTCACGACCCCTGCAGCCTATTGATGCCGGCACTGCGGCTATGCAGGCCAGGCACATAAAAGGAACTTACGGAAAGCCGGTGGAGTGAAGATGGCAGCTCCGAAGATTATTGTGATCGGCGGCGGGCTTGCGGGGCTCTCGGCGGTAATCAAGATTGCCGAGATGGGCGCGAGCGTCGATCTGTTCTCGATTGTGCCGGTAAAGCGTTCGCACTCGGTGTGTGCGCAGGGTGGAATTAACGCGGCCAAGAATCTGAAGGGTGAAGGCGATTCGACGTGGCAGCATTTTGATGACACAGTTTACGGCGGAGATTTTCTGGCGAACCAGCCTCCGGTGAAAGATATGTGCGAGGCGGCGCCGGGGATTATCGATCTGCTCGACCGCATGGGAGTTCCGTTCAATCGCACGCCGGAGGGGCTGCTGGATTTTCGGCGCTTTGGCGGGACTTTGTATAACCGCACTGCATTTGCCGGAGCTACGACCGGGCAGCAACTTCTTTACGCGCTGGATGAGCAAGTGCGGCGGTATGAATCCGAAGGTAAGGTGAAGAAGTACGAGCACTGGGAGTTTCTTTCTGCAGTGCTCGATGGAAACCGTGTTTGCCGCGGGATTTGCGCGATGGATTTGCGCAGCATGGAAGTTAGAACGTTTCCGGCGGATGCCATCATTATTGCGACAGGCGGCATTGGCGCGATTTTTGGCAAGTCGACCAATTCAGTGGTGTGCACGGGATCGGCGCAATCGGCGCTGTATCAGCAGGGGTGCTACTACGCGAATGGCGAATTTATTCAGGTGCATCCCACTTCGATTCCGGGCAATGACAAGTTGCGGTTAATGTCGGAATCGGCGCGGGGCGAGGGCGGACGCGTGTGGGTTCCGAAGAAGGCTGGCGATAATCGCGATCCGAAATCGATTCCGCAGAGCGAACGCTGGTATTTTCTGGAAGAGTGGTATCCGAAATACGGCAATCTGGTGCCACGCGATGTAGCTACACGGGCGATTTTCAAAGTTGTCTATGAATATAACCTCGGCATTGATGGCAAGCCGATGGTTTATCTCGACCTGACGCACATCGACCGAAAGATCCTGGACCGCAAACTGGAGGGGATTCTAGAGATCTACGAGAAGTTTGTGGGCGATGACCCGCGCGATACGCCGATGAAGATTTTCCCGGGGATGCATTACACCATGGGCGGGCTGTGGGTGGACTTCAACCAGGCGACGAATATTCCTGGGATCTACGCTGCGGGAGAGTGTGACTACCAGTATCACGGCGCGAACCGGCTGGGCGCGAACTCGCTGGTCTCGTGCATTTATGGCGGAGGGATTGCCGGGCCGAATGCGGTGAAGTATGCGCGGGGGCTGCAAGCGCTGCCCGACGGCAATTCAGTTTTCGATGCTGAAAAGAAGAAGCAGGAAGAGAGCAATTCCCTGCTGATGAATAATACGGGGACGGAGAATCCGTTCAAACTTTGGCGCGAGTTGGGCGAGTTGATGACGAAGGATTGTACGGTTATCCGCTACAACAAAACGTTGGTGGAGACGGATGCCAAGCTGGTTGAGATGTTGGTGCGCTTCCGAAGAGTGAACCTGAGCGACCGAACGCAGTGGGCGAACACCAGCGTGGTGTTTACGCGGCAGCTGTACAACATGCTGCAGTTGGCAAGGGTGATAGCGCAGGGAGCTAAGCTGCGGGACGAGTCGCGTGGGGCGCATTACAAGCCGGATTTTCCGGACCGCGACGACAAGAATTTTCTAAAGACGACGAAGGCTTATTTTGCGCCAGATGCGGATGAGCCGAAGTTTGAGTTCGAGCCGGTGGATGTGTCATTGATTCCGCCGCGGGCGAGGAAGTACGACGTGGCGAAGTAATGGCGGCATGGAGGGCGGACGCCCTCGTCCGCCCAGCCGAGCGGCGAGGCAGTGAGCGTGGTTGGTTTTGTGGCGCTGCTCCCCGGACGAGGGCGTCCGGGGCTCCACGAATCCGGGGCTCCAGGAATAACGAGAAGAGTCATGGAAAATGGCTAACAAATCCGTCATCATAAAGATCAAGCGCCAGAACAGTCCAACTTCCAAGTCGTATTGGGAGGAGTTCGAACTCGCGTGGCATCCGGGGATGAATGTAATTTCTTCGCTGATGGAGATTGCGGCGAATCCCGTCACGCGCGACGGCAAAGAAACTACGCCGATCACTTATGACTCGAATTGCCTGGAGGAGGTCTGCGGGTCGTGCGCCATGCTGATCAATGGGCGGGCGCGTATGGCTTGCTCGGCGCTGATCGATAATCTCGAGCAGCCGGTGAAGCTGGAGCCGTTTTCCAAGTTCCCGATCGTGCGGGATTTGGCGACGGACCGCAGCGTGATTTTTGAGAATCTGAAAGTTGTGAAGGCGTGGGTTCCGATCGACGGAACTTATAACCTGGGACCTGGCCCACGCGTCAGCCCGGAGGAGCAGGAGCAGGCTTATCCGCTTTCGCGATGCATATCGTGCACGTGCTGCATGGAGGCGTGTCCGCAGTTTAACGAAGAGACGGGATTTGTGGGCGCGGCTACGATCGCGCAGGTGCGGTTATTTAATATGCATCCCACGGGCCGAGAGCTTAAGCACGAACGGCTGGCCGCGCTGATGGGGGATGGCGGCATCCAGGAATGCGGCTACGCGCAGAACTGCGTGGAGGTTTGCCCCAAGGATATTCCGCTGACGAAGGCCATTTCCCAGGTGGGTGGTGAAGTGATGAAGCAGGCTGTGGGCGATCTTTTCCGGAGCTGAACCGGCAGTTTCTTGCAAATCAAACTTGTAAAGAATTCCATTCTGCAGGGGTTTTTGGGCGATTTTCGCCCTATGTAGCGCCGAATTTTGTCACTCGCGCTACAACAGAGCCGACCTGCCCTGTATCTAATGAGCGCTAACTGGTTGCTGGGTTAGCACATGAGTTAACCGTACTTCCGCGATCGTGGATGGAGTTTGGCGTGCTCTATTTTCAGTGCATCTGTTTGAGGGGCGGGCACGGTAACCATGAGGTAACCAGCGGTTGGAAATGGCCCCAGATAACGCTGGTAACGGCTGTTCTTCAAGGATTGGTTGGACGGCTTGACAGCATGGCTTAGAATGACCGGACAGTTGCGGGGTTGAGCACTGGG
>JBAWBG010000242.1:0-6747 GCA_049589695.1 Candidatus Sulfotelmatobacter sp.
GCGCAAGGCAGCGATACAGGGGAGGGCCAAGGGCATCAAGCGGCGACTCCGGCGGGAGTCAAGGGCGGGGCGGGAGCTCCGGCGCTGCCCGCCAGGGTTGCGTTCGATCTTTCCTTGCAGCATCCGCGCTGCGTGTTTCAGTTGATGAAAAGGCAGTACGAACGCTACACGCCGGAAATGGTGGAGCGCATCACCGGAATTCCGCAGGCAGAATTTCTCAAGGCCGCCGACCTTTACACTTCCGTGCGCAAAGATGGCGACATGAAGAAAGTCGCCACGATCATTTATGCAGTGGGCTGGACACAGCACAGCTTTGGCACGCAGATCATTCGCACCGCAGCCATGCTGCAATTGCTGATGGGTAACGTGGGGCGCGCCGGCGGAGGCGTGAACGCTCTGCGCGGCCATTCGAATATTCAGGGCGCAACCGACATGGCGGGAATATTCGACATTCTGCCGGGCTACCTGAAAATGCCCAACCCCAACGACATCGACCTGGCAACTTACCTGAAGCGCACTACTCCTACCGCGTCGAAGCCTGATCCCTGGGACTCGTTCAACTACTACTCGAATACGCCGAAGTTTGCGGTTTCACTCTTGAAGGCGCTCTATGGTCCAGCAGCGACGAAAGAAAACGACTTCGCCTTTAATTATTTGCCCAAGATCGACCGCAATTATTCCTGGGTCAACATCTGGAACGACATGTACGAGGGCAAGATCAAGGGCATCTTCGCCTTCGGCATGAACGGCGTGATGATTGGTCCCGACTCGAATAAGAATATTGAGGCGCTGAAAAAAGCGGACTGGCTGGTGGTCTGCGAAATCTATCCCGACGAAACCAGCGAGTTCTGGCGCGCCCCGGGCATCACCGCCGACGATCAAAAGAAGATCAATACTACCGTGTACCGGCTGCCCGGCGCGGGCTTCGCCGAGAAAGATGGGACGTTCGTGAATTCGGCGCGCTGGCTGCAATGGAAGAATGCCGCCGTACCGCCTCCGGGTCTGGCAAGGCTGGATCAGGAAATTCTGGCGACCATTTACCTGAAGGTTCGCGATCTCTATCAGAAAGAAGGCGGCAAGTTCCCGGACCCCGTGCTGAATGCTACTTTCGCCTACACGACGCCCTACAACCCGTCGCTCGCGGAAGTGGCGAAGGAGCTGAACGGCAAGGCGCTACTCGACATCACCGATCCCAAGACGAACGTCACCATCAAAGCTGGGCAGCAGCTTCCCGGCTTTGCCTGGCTGAAGGACGACGGGAGCACATCTTCCGGCAATTGGATCTATTGCGGCTCGTGGACCGAGGCAGGAGCGCTGATGCAGCGCCGCGGAACCGACGATCCCTCGGGCCTCGGTATTTATCCCAACTGGGGATGGTCGTGGCCGATGAACCGCCGCGTGCTCTACAACCGCGCGTCGTGCGATGGCAACGGAAAACCGTGGGATCCGCAGCGGCGGCAAGTCTGGTGGGACGAGGCTAAACAGAGCTGGCTGGGTGTTGACGTTCCCGATTTCAAACCCGACTCCGCACCCAAAGATCACATGGGACCGTTCATCATGAACCCGGAGGGCGTTGGACGGTTGTTTGTTCCGCTCGGCGCAATGGCCGATGGACCATTCCCCGAATACTACGAGCCGATTGAGAGCCCGATCGCGAATCCGCTGCATCCGGCCCAGTCGAACAATCCGGTGGTGAAGAAGTACAAAACCGATATGGATAAGTACGGCACCGTCGATCAAGGCTTCAACGTCATCTGCACGACGTACCGGCTCACCGAGCACTATCACTACTGGACGAAAAATAATCCGATGAACGTGGAGCTTGTTCCGGAGCCGTTCGTAGAAGTTCCGGCACAACTGGCCGACCGGATGGGCATTCGCGGCGGCGAAAAGGTGAGAGTAACCAGTGCGCGCGCCCACTACATCGCAAAGGCCATGGTGACGCGCCGTATCCGCCCCATGAAAATCGACGGCAAAGAAACATTTCAGATCGGCATTCCGATTCACTGGGGCTTCCGTGGAATCGCCGAAGATGAAGGCAAGACGGCAAAGACCTTGGCGAACCAATTAACGCCAACTGTAATTGATCCCAACGCATTCACGCCCGAGTTCAAGGGCTTCTTGGTCAAGATCGAAAAAGTTTAGTGGCGGATAAGTTTAGTGGCGAGCAAGTTTAGGCACGAGGCCCGACGATGAGCGACCGCAAGACATTACAAACCGAAAAGATCTCGGGCCATTCCGGCGCTTCTCCAGGCTTCGGGATGCAGCGCGATTACGAAGTGTGCAAGCTGGTCGATACCACCACATGTATCGGCTGCAAGGCATGCGAAGTGGCATGCGTCGAGTGGAACGACATGCCCTTCGGCGCAACCACATTCGACAACACCTACCAGACGATGCCGCAGACGCGCTGGAACTTCTGGAATCTGATCAAGTTCAACGAACACCAGCGCGAAGACGGAACGATTCAATGGTTGATGAGAAAAGATCAGTGCATGCACTGCGCTGATCCGGGATGTCTGGCTGCGTGTCCGGCCGACGGCGCAATTGTCAAGTACACCAATGGTATTGTGGATTTTAATCAGGCCAACTGCATCGGCTGCGAATTCTGCGTCTCCGGCTGCCCTTTCAACATTCCCCGATTCAATCCCGGCACGAAGAAAGTTTACAAGTGCACGCTCTGCTCAGACCGCGTAGGCCAAGGTCTTGAACCCGCATGCATCAAAGCCTGTCCCACGGGATGTTTAAAATTCGGCAGCAAAGATGACATGAAGTTCATCGCCAATGAACGCGCGCGACAGCTGAAGGAAAATTTTGGCATGGAGAATGCTGGTGTCTACGATCCGCAATCGATTGGCGGGACCCACGTAATTTACGTGCTGCACGATGCCTCTGACCCCGAACGCTACGGCGGCCTGCCCAGGAATCCCACCATCCCATGGAGTTACACAGTGTGGAAGTGGCTGTTCAAGCCCGTCCTCGGGGCGTTCGCGCTATTCGGCGGATTGGGAATTTTGATGCACTACGTCACGGTGGGCCCGCGCCGTCCGCAGCCGGAGCCGCCAGAAAAGGAGACCGCGAATGGGGACCGCGATTGACCGCTTCGACGAAAAGGCGCGGCACACTTTCGATTCGATCGGGCGCACCGAAGTTTATCGCGGCGAATTGCTGCGGCATCCCGTTTACACGCGTGTACTCCACTGGACGGTCGCTCTGTTTTTCTTTCTAGCGCTCTTCACCGGTTTCGGAATCTATATGCCCTGGCTGTTCCATTGGTTCACTCCCATTTTCGGCGGCGGAGCGATGAGCCGAATCCTGCATCCATATTTCGGAGTCGCATTCGTTTTTTTCTTTTCTCTGCAGATGCTGAACTGGCTGACCCCGATGATTTGGTGCGATGGCGATAGCAAATGGATGCGCAACATCAGGAGGATTGCTGTCGGCCAGGAAAAGCTCGAACCGCCAGATACCGGATTCTTTAACGCTGGTCAGAAGGCGATGTTCTGGGAGATCGTTGTCGGCTGCGTCATATATCTGATTACCGGGATTATTCTGTGGATGGGTGCGCGCACCTTCGGCGCGATGGCCGTGGCCATCAGTTATGTGCTGCACGATATCGCGGCGATCATTATGCTGGGTGGAATCTTCATCCACATTTATCTGAGTACAATCGGCGAGCCGGGAACGTTTCAAGCCATGACGCGCGGCGCAGTGAGCGAAGCGTGGGCCTGGACATTCCATCCCGCATGGTACAAAAAAGTCACGGGACGCGACCCCCGTGAGGCTTATGAGCAGGCGCGACGCACGCAAGAGGGCGCTTTGCCCAAGACAAAACTTCCGCAATCCTGACGCCCGGTAAGTGCATCCAAAGTTCCAGGTTAAGTCGTTTCAGTTAAATCCCCGGGGTAAGAATGTTCCTGAGAGGATCCATGCCCTCATCCAGACATACCTTCATCTTTATCGCCACATCCGTTCTGCTATCAGCATCTCTCTCACTTGCCGCGCAAGATGTAGATGCCGCGTTTCATAACGCGCCGGCTTCAGCCCGCGCGACAAAAAATCCCTTCGAAGGTAAAGCAGCTGCCGCGATGGCGGGAAAGCAGCTCTACGCCAGCAACTGCGGCTCTTGCCATGGACAAACGGGAAAAGGTACAGGCAATGTTCCCTCCCTCGTCGATGGAAAACTGCAGGCAGTTGCTCCAGGGGAGGTGTTCTGGTTCATCACCAAGGGTGATAAAGATAATGGAATGCCATCATGGGCCGCTCTACCAGTAAATCAACGCTGGCAGATTGTCAGCTATGTGAAATCGATCGCGACGTCGCCGAATTCACAAGGGACAAGCGCGCCAGCCCCGGCCGATATGAGCACGTCGAAGTTGAAGGCGCCGCTGCCGACCCCGCCCTTCACCGACTTCCGGTATGAAAAGCCCGGTACAACTCGCAAGATTACAGTGAAGGATCTGCCGCCGCCTTACACCACTCAATCCGCCGAGAACGGCCCGAAGCTGGTGGCGCGTCCGGAAAACGTCTGGCCTTCGACGCTGCCCGGATTCAAAGTGGAGTTGTATGCCTCTGGCCTGGATAATCCCCGAACTCTGCTCACGGCTCCGAACGGCGACATTTTTTTGACGGAAAGTGATCCCGGACGTATTCGCATATTTCGCGGCCTGACTATTGACGGCAAACCCGAGCAGTCCGCCATTTTTGCCAGCGGCCTGAAGCGCCCTTATGGCCTGGCTTTCTATCCTCCCGGACCTGACCCGCAATGGCTCTATGTCGGCAGCGAGCGCGAAGTGGTTCGCTTTGCCTATCACAACGGCGATCTGAAGGCGAGTGGTGTGCCGGAACACGTCGCCGATCTGCCCGGCCCTGGCGGGCACTGGACGCGTGCTGTAGCATTCTCGCAGGATGGCAAGAAAATGTTTGTTGCCGTTGGCTCAGGATCAAATATCGATGATCCGGACACAACTCCGCGCGAGAAAAATCGTGCTGACATTCTCTGGTGCGATCCAACGAACTGCAAGTTGAGTGTGTATGCCTATGGCATTCGCAATGCCGGAGGCGGAATTGCAATCGATCCGCAGACCGGCGAGTTGTGGTGCTCGGTGAATGAGCGTGATGGTTTGGGCGACAATCTCGTCCCCGACTACATCACGCATGTGCAGGAAGGCGGATTTTACGGCTGGCCCTGGTGGTATATGGGCGGCCATCAGGATCCCCGGCACAAGGGCACACATCCAGAGTTGAAAGATAAAGTAATCGTCCCGGATGTGCTGCTACAACCGCACAATGCTTCGCTCGAATTCACTTTCTACGAAGGCCAGCAATTTCCTGCCGAATATAAGGGCGACATTTTCGCCTCCGAGCACGGTTCCTGGAACAAGTCAGTGCGCGTGGGCTATGAAGTCATTCGCGTACCGTTGCATCAGAGCGGTGACGCCAGCGGCGAATATGAAGACTTTCTCACTGGCTTCGTATTGCCGGACGGTAACGTGTGGGGGCGTCCCGTAGGAATAACAGTAGCCCCGGATGGCTCACTGCTGGTGAGCGACGACGGATCGAACTCCATCTGGAGGGTCAGTTACAGCGGGAAATAAACAGTTCACCGGCCACTAAGGACACAAAGCTACACGAAGAAATTAGGTTCCATCTTCGTGCAACTTCGTGTCCTTCGTAGTTTATGACGTCAAGATAATGGCTTGACAATTTCAGCTTGCCAGAGCACAATTTTTAAAGGCGAATAAAAAGCGAAAAGCCTCCGGAGCTTCTCATTCCGGCGTTCCCTGAAATCTTCCTGAGGAATTTTTATGTCTTCCGCAGTGTTTTCCACTTCGGCGGCCCAGGGCCGCCCTTTTGTATTTGATAGCGAGAATGGGGGCGAAGTTTGCCCACAACCCTTCCAGGACGAGCTTTTCAGCCAGGCTCGTCCGCCCCGGCGAATCGTTTCTACTGAGGCCTTCAAGGACGCAAGACTAGCCGGCATCACTCCGGCTTCGCGGCTGACAGTGCGTCCCATGCCAGAAATGGTATCGAGCGGCATTGCCGCCATCGATGGTCTTACCGGAGGTCTGCCTCGCGGCTGCCTAACGGAAATTTGCGGTCCCGCCTCTTCCGGCCGCAGCACCTTGATGTTATCCGCGTTAGCCGCTGCAACCCGGCGCGGAGAATTCTGCGCGATCATGGATGCCAGCGACGCTCTCGATCCCCAATCGGTGGCCGCCGCTGGAATTGAATTGGACCATCTGTTGTGGGTTCGTTGTGGGGAGCATTCGCACTCCACTGAGCATCGTTTGGAGCAACTTCTTCGCGTTACGGATCTGCTGCTCGAAAGCGGGGGCTTTGGATTGATCGCGCTCGATCTCGGCGATCTGCCACCGCAAACGGCGCGCCGCATTCCGCTGGCTACTTGGTTCCGTTTTCGCCGTGCCGTAGAACATACATTCACCGTGCTGCTGGCAGTTGAGCGGCAGTCCATTGCCGGAAGCTGCTCCTCCTTATTGATTAAGCTGGCAGCGTTAAAACTGAGTGCGTTAGAGAATCGTGCAATTGATGTTCCTACTCACACGCAATTGCTGACTAACATGGAAATCACCGCGGAATTGGTGCGATCACGCTTGGAGCGCAAACCGGTTCGTTCCGCCGAGATTATATTCACCAGCAAAACCGCATGGGCGGGATGAAGGATTTTGAATGAATCAATGATTTATTGCTCACAGGATTTGTGTCGTGTCTTTTGCCTGCATCTTC
>JBAWBG010000243.1:0-1558 GCA_049589695.1 Candidatus Sulfotelmatobacter sp.
GAGCAGGTGCACGCGGCGCTGTGGCCGGCGCTCCGTCAGGACATGGTCGAGCGCCGGGAAGGCTCCTACAAATTCATCCATGATCGGGTGCAAGAGTCCGCCTATTCGCTGATCCCGGAAGCGTCCCGCTCTGCGGCACATCTGCGGTTGGGCCGGTTGCTCGAGGCGCAAACGCCGCCCGAGGAGCGGGAGGAGGCGATCCTCGAAATCGTCAATCAGCTCAATCGCGGCGCCGCGCTGATCACTGAGCGAGAGGAACGGGACCGACTTGCCGAGCTCAACTGGGTCGCCGCCAAGCGCGCGAAGACCTCATCGGCGTATGCCTCGGCGCTCACCTATCTCGTCGGCGGCGCCAAACTGTTGGGAGACCACGACTGGGGGCGGAAACATGACCTCCGATTTGCGTTGGAGCTCCACCGCGCCGAATGCGAGTTCCTGACGGGCGCGCTGACAGAAGCGGAGCAGCGCCTCGCCGCGCTGTCACTGCGCGCCGCAAATACTGTCGAACGAGCGACCGTCGCGTGCTTGCGCATGGAACTGCGTACGACCATCGGCCAGGGTGGGCGCGCGATCGCCATTGGCCTCGACTACCTCCGGCATCTTGGCGTCAATTGGTCGCCACATCCGACGGACGAGGAAGTGCGCCGCGAGTACGAGCACATCTGGCGCCAGCTCGGCAGCCACGCGATCGAGGAGCTCGTTGATCTGCCCTTGATGAGCGACCCGGCTCGGCTTGCGACCCTGGACGTGCTCATCAGGATCGTGGCGCCCGCAGCGTTCGCCGACGCCAATTTACCTTCCCTGGTCTTCTGCCGCGCGGTCAACCTCAGTCTGGAGCACGGCAACAGCGACGCGTCATGCTACGCCTACGCCCAGCTCGCGACGGCGCTCGGGCCCCACCTCGGCGACTACCAGACCGGGTTTCGATTCGGCCGACTCGGCTACGAACTGGCTGAACGCCGCGGGTTGAGGCGTTACCAGGCCGGGACCTGTTCGCAGGGTGGATACCTCATGCTATGGACCAGGCATGTCCGGTTTTGCCGTGAACTCCTGCGTCGCGCGTTCGACGCCGCCAATCAGATCGGCGATCTGACCCGTGCGGCCTATAGCTGCGATGAACTGAACACGAATATGTTGGCTGCGGGCGATTCGCTCGTTGAAGTGCAGCGCGAGGCCGAGAATGGCCTCGCATTTGCGCAGAAAGTGCGGTTCGGACTCGTCATCGACCTGATTGGCGCCCAGCTCGGACTTGTGCGGACGCTACGCGGGTTGACGCGGAAGTTTGGAACTTTCGACGACGAGCAGTTTGACGAGCTTCGGATCGAGCGGCGCTTTGCCAGCAACCCGGATTTGCAGCTGGCCGAGTGCCGGTACTGGATCCGCAAGCTGCAGGCACGCTTCTTTGCTGGCGACCACGCGTCCGCCATCGAGGCGGCCTCGAGAGCGCAACAGCTGCTGTGGACGTCGGCCTCGCAATTTGAAATGGCGGAATATCACTTTTATGGCGCGCTCTCCCGCGCGGCGGCCAGCCACACCGTTTCAGGCGACCAACGGCAGC
>JBAWBG010000244.1:0-34651 GCA_049589695.1 Candidatus Sulfotelmatobacter sp.
CGGATCATCCGTGTAGGGCTCCAGCAAGGCTGCCGTGTGGCCGCCCAAAGAGCCATCCATAAAAGCCTTCAACATTCCGGTATGCAACATCAGATCGGCCTGCGGATGCGAATCGCGCTTCTTCTGGAGTTCGTCGATGGAGTCGTCAAAGGGTAGCCACTCGGAAATGCGCGCCGTCAGTTTGCCTTCTTTTTCCAGGTCCTCGTAGATCTGAAAATTTTCCCAGGCCGGCGAATAGTCCTGCGCGGAAGTGATCCCGTGCTCGGCCAGGTCGGCGAGCGCGACTTCGATTCCCTGCCGGCGCTCTTCGGCCGTGGGCGGCGGAATGACCGCCCGCACCGCCTGTTGTGCCGTATCGCGCAGAATGCCGGTGGGCTGGCCGTTGGCATCGCGATCGATCTGGCCGCCTTCGGGATCGCGGCTGGCGATTGTGACGTTGGCCAGCTGCAGCGCGCGCGTATTCGCCACGGCCAAGTGGCCGTCGACACGGTCCAGCAATATCGGATGCCCGCCTGAAACTTCATCCAGGTCCCAGCGGCTGGGTAGAGTTTTTACCGGCCACATGGTCTCGTCCCATCCACCTCCCAGGATCCATTCGCCCGGCTTCGCCGTCTCCACTTTGGCCAGCACGCGCTGGCGGAATTCTTCCAGCGTCTTCACTCCCGTCAGATCTACATTCAACTTCTGCAACCCGGCATCGGCCAGGTGCAAGTGGGCGTCGTTAAACCCCGGCATGACGAAGTGACCGCCGAGATCGATAACCTGAGTCTGCGGGCCCTTTAGTTTCAGCATATCCGCATTCTTTCCCACAGCCTGAATACGCTCGCCCTTCACCGCGACCGCCTCTTCGCGGAGGATAGAACTGAATTGCGCGTTCGAAGGCACACCGGTGTAAACGTTCGCGTGAATGAAGATGAGGTCGGCCTTAGGCTTTGAATCGGCCGGACTTTGAGCGCCAGTTTGCGCGCTCAACATCGTAAGAGGAGAAAGAATCACACTCAAAAATACCAATTTGGCCAGACAACATCGAATCCAGTTCTGATCCATTATTCCCCCGCTCCTGCCAGTGTCAGCATGGTCAGCAGGATGCGCTTCAATCCCAGTTCGCGCCCGTTGCTGTCAAACCATTCCTGCAGAGTGTGAGCGCCCCCACCGGAACCGCCGCCACCGATGGCAATCGCCTCCAAGCCAAGGGACAGAGGAATGTTTGCGTCCGTCGATGCCCGCTGCACCTGCGCCGCATTGTTCAACTGATTGTCGACCGCTCGAATCACATGCAGGATCCGCGAGCCCATTGCCAGTTCGCCCGCCGGACGATTCCCGATCGCGACCACTTCACAGTTCACTCCCGAAGGCCGCTTCTGCTGGGATGAACGCATCTCACCGGCGAGCGTTTCGTCTTCCACCGCACGATTCAGCGCCAGCCGCAGCGTCTGTTCCAGACGTTCCATTTCCGTCATCGAGGTCGAGCGGATGTCAACTTTCATGCTGGCCGATTCCGGAATCGAATTGACTGAGGTGCCGCCGCGAATCACTCCAATGTTGAATGTCGTCTTCGGCGCGATGGGAACGGGCGTCGCGGTAAACGTATCGATGGCGCGGCCCAGAATCACAATGGGATTCGGCGCGCCAAAATCGCTCCACGAATGGCCGCCCGGGCCGCGCACAATCACTTCAAAGCGCCGGCTGCCCAATGCTTCGGCGACAATCGTATCTGAGCCCGCGCCGTCGAGCACCACGCTATAGGCAATGGAATCCTTCCAGCGCGGAGTGGAAAAAATGTGCCGCATGCCGCGCAGATCGCCTTCGCCTTCTTCGCCCACGTTGCCGATAAACACGAAGGGCAGAGCGTGCCGCAATCGCACCGAACGCAAAAGCGCCGCGATGGCGAGCATCGCCGTGACGCCTGCACCATTATCGGAAACTCCCGGCCCATACAACCGGCTTCCCTGCTGACGAATATTCAGCGGCGTATTCGCGGGAAACACGGTGTCAATGTGGGCGCTCAGTGCCACGTGGCGCTGCCCAAACCCCGGATGCACTCCGAACACATTGCCCACATCATCAATGCGAACATCGTCCAGGCCAACTTCGCGAAAGCGCTCTGCCAGCCATGCTCCGCGCGCCGATTCGCCAAATGGGGGCGCCGCAATCCGGGCCATCTCCATTTGCCACTGCGCCAGCTGCGGCTCCTGCGTGCGCAGCCAGTTAAACGCCGAGCGCACTTCCGGCGAAGCCCCCAGGCGCGCCACATCCTGCTGCACTGTTGGCGCAACGTCCGGCATATCCGTACGCGGGGGAGTAGGGCTCATGAGAAGTTATTACGTCATGTTACAACGCGCATTGAGGAATGGGGATTAGCTAAAGTGGGAACAACGCTGACGGAAGCAGACAGGGTATCCGCGAACCAAGGCTAGCGCCGAGCCTCAGCCTCCGCCAACCAGCCCCGGCGAAGTTTTTCCGGCGGGATGCTGGACATCAACGGTTTGATATCAAGAACGGGTGTCCCATCGAGCATATCGACGCCCCGGACGTGCAGCTCGCCACCTTCCCGCCGCCGCAGTTCAACAACCGTCAAACCAATCGGGTTCGGCCGCCGTGGCGATCGCGTAGCAAACACGCCGTGCGCGCGATTGTCAAAGGGCGGTGTACCCAGCAGTTCGAAACCCTGGGACCGATCGAATTCCCACAGAACAAACAGATGAGAAAAGCCTTCAATGTCAGTGAGTCCGGCGGAAAATTCTGGCAGGATCTCGAGCACACCCTCCGCCTCGTGTTTGGCGCCAAGACCTTTGGGGATTTCACTTGTGACTTTGTAGGGGCTGCGAACAAATCCGATCGGGCAAGAGGTAAACATTGGCAAGAACCTATTTCTGTTGCGTTCGCTGCTCCACCGCAGCCACAAGCTTCTTCGTCGCCGGAACCTCGATCCCATGGCGGCGAGCTCCGCGCAAAATCGGCCCGGCGATGGCATCGAGCTCTGGTGGATTATGCCGTTCGACATCTTTTTGCATGGAGCTGCGCATATTTCCGGGCATCGCCTTTACCCCAGACAAGATCGCTTCAGCGTCAACAGAGGCGCCCTCCGCCGTGGCCACGGCGCAGGCTTCCCGAACACAAGCCTCTCCCAGGCTCCGCCACTGCGGATCAGCAAGAATCTCGCCGACGGTTTTATCGGCAGCGGTAGTAGACAGGGCAAAGGGCGCGAGAAAAACCAGCTTGCCCCACATCAGCGTGGGTTCATCGTCGATGAAACGGCAGGTGAAACCAAGTTGCTGAAGCCGATCAATGGTGCTTCCTAGCAGAGGGCGGCCGGAGGATGAAACATTCAACCGCGCAAAGGGAGAGCGATGGACGATGTTTCCGGGACTAACGCGTTCGGTTTCGACAGCGATCGTGGCGGGAATCACGCGCTCCGATCCATACTTCGTGCGCAGCACGGCAAGATGATCAATGCCATTCAGCAGTGGCACGATGGCTCGCACCGCACCAGGATTCTTAACAGCAGCGAGCGCCGGTTCAAGTTGCGTCGCCTTGACGGTAATCCAAAGCACATCAACCGGAGGCACTTCCGCCGAGACCGCGACATCCACTGTGAAGTTGCCGAATGCGCTCTCCAGACGAAGCTTTCTGGGATAGGACTCGATCGTCTCAGGTCTGACAACCAGCGTAACGGAATCTCCAGAATGCACCAGACAAGCGCCTATCAAACCGCCAACGCCGCCGGCGCCGAGAATCGAGTGATGTAACCGTTTGGGATTGGTCTGGGGCATGAAGCGTTAGATTCACTCAACTTCAATGTTGCTTCACGAATGTTGCTTCACGGCCGCGGGTAGACACTCCACGACCTCCGCGTCGCTGAGGGTATGGTCACTCGTCTTGGCGCGCTGATAAATGCGCTCGACCAGTTCGTCGGTGGCCGGGATGCCCCGCCGTTCCAGCCAGAAAAGCACATTCGACTTGCCACTCATGGGACCGATATCGATGGTCTGCTCCAGCCCGAACACATGCGAAGGTACGCCGGAGTAAACCGAGTTGGCGAGCAGGACGTCGTTCTTGTGATACGCCTTGATGATGGCCGCGGCGTGCACGCCCGTAGCCGTTCGAAACGCGTCGTCGCCGACGACCGGATAGTTCGCCGGAATCGGTACGCCGGTGCACCGCGAAACGGCCTGGCAATATTGCTTCAGCTGGCTCAGGTCCTGATCCTCCCACGGTGCGATGCCCATCAGCTTCAAATTCACCAGCATCTGATCGATCTGCGTGTTGCCTACGCGCTCGCCGATGCCAATGGCGCAGGCATGCACACAATTCGCACCCGCGATGATCGCGGCCATGGAGTTGGCTATTGCAAGTCCGCGATCGCTGTGTCCGTGCCAGTCCACGCGAATTTTTTCGCCCGAGGGTTTCACTACTTCTTCCATTACAAATCGCACCAGCGCCAGCGCTCCCATCGGCGTGGCATGACCGGCGGTATCGCAGATCACAAGGGCGCGCGCTCCGCAGTTGATTGCCGTCGTGTACAGCCGCTTCACTGTTTCGGGATCGCAGCGGCTCGTGTCTTCGGTGACGTACATCACTTCCAGGCCGAGTGAAACCGCATAGTTCACGGCCTTTTCGGTGGTCTGCAAAAGAAAATCGTCCGACCATCCTTCGGTAAAACGGCGAATGGGACTGGACCCAATAAACGTGGCGGCCTCGATGGGTAATCCGGTTTTCTGCACAATCTCCGCAATCGGACGAATGTCGTTCTCATGCGTGCGTGCCGCGCAGTTGGCGCGAATCTTCATTTTGTGCGCTACGATCTCGCGAGCTAGAGCCGTGACGTGCTCGATCGCGCGCACCCCTGCCCCGGGCAATCCGAGATCGAGCGAGTCGATGCCGAGCGCCTCCATCAGATGAAGGATTTCAAGTTTTTCTGGAATCGATGGGTCGCGGACTGAGGGCGACTGGAGGCCATCGCGCAAGCTTTCGTCATTAAGCAGCACCGGGCCGGGCGGCTTTAATTCCGGGGGGTAATTCGCGTTCCAGTCGTAGATAAGTTCGGAAGTATTCATGGAAAACAGCTCTTAAGCTCTTAGCCTTTAGCTCTAGCTGGACCCACTCACGGGATTCAGCGGTGCCAAGAATGCATAACCAAAAGTAAATTACCTGGCTCCAGCTAGAAGTTGAGAGCCAAAAGCTAAGAGCTGACTCATTTTTCTTTCGGCGGCAGGGTCAATCCGAATACTGAAATCATTCCCTGTCCGGCGACATTCACTTTTGCTTCCGCCGGATGCGGCAAATAAAGCGTCTGGCAATGTTCGCAGCGGTACACTTCGGAGTCCGGGCCCCAGGCTTTCTCTGCATCACCGCAGCCCTGTTCGACTACGTCTTGGGTGTAGAACCAACGCTTCAAATGTCCACCGCAGAATTTTCCTTTTTCGTTTTTCTCGTTACAGGCGCGCTGCCCGGCCTTCTTGATTTTTACTTTATGATGCGGAAGCTGCGCGGGAGTTTGCGGGCTCGAAGCTGCGATTTCGCCAGTTGCCACAGGAGTCACCTTCGTCGCGGCGGCGCTCGCGCCGCCGAAATCGGTCTCTGGTCTCACGAGCGTCATTGTACTCGAAGGGGAAAGGCCAACCCAAGCCCGCGATATCGTATGCTAGCTCTGATTCGGGCAAGGCGGGATTTTTCAATTGGATTTTTGAAACCCCACTCTTAGAATTTTATGATCACAATTGTTTCGGGCCTGCCACGTTCCGGTACGTCGCTCATGATGCAGATGTTGGCCGCAGGTGGAATGCCCATCCTCTCTGATGGCGAGCGCCAACCCAATGTCGATAATCCTCGGGGGTATCTCGAGTGGGAGCGCATCAAGCAACTTCCTCAGGACCCGGCTTGTATTAGCGAAGCGGAAGACAAAGCCGTGAAAGTGATCTCGTTTCTTTTGCCTTCGCTTCCCGAAGGGCACGAGTATCGCGTCATCTTCATGCAGAGGCCGATGCGAGAAGTGCTCGCGTCGCAGGAAGTAATGATGCGTCATCGGGGAACAGCGAAAGTGGGCGCCGATACCTCTGTCGCCGCTCCGTTCGAGAAGATCCTGCGCTCAGGCACTACATGGCTCGATAGCAAGCCCTATGTCAAAACCTTGCGTGTTCCCTATCGTGAAGTATTGCGCGATGGAGAAGGGATTGCTAAGAAGGTTATTCAATTCCTGGGTGTCAGTTTGAATGTGGAAGCGATGACCCAACAGGTGGACGCAACGCTGTATCGCAACCGATCTGAGCGATTCTGAGAGTTTATTTCCGAGAACTCAATAGCGATCAGAACTCCCGTTTCGGAGGTGTCTGTTCGGACCCAACGCAGCCTATCGTGACGCTGGCTACAAAATAGTTCTCACCGCGGACGGGCCCTCCGGCCATGCGGCGCAGCATCGCGATCTGTCCGACATGCGTTAGCGCATCGGCTACCGGACCCTGCAGAAGCTTCTCCGGGGTCGCATGCAGCGGCTCTGAAGATTCCAGATACTCGTCGAATCGCTTCAAGGCCTCGAAAAATCGTTCGCTCTCTTTTTCCCAGGAAAGCGTTTCCGAATCCTTCCAAGTCTGTTTCCCGGCAGCGATCGACAACCCCCAATCCAACAGATCGCCAATGTGGGCCAGAATTTTTCCCGGTGTACGCACACCATCTGACGGGCTGAAATCACCGAACGCTGCAGGAGTGTTACGGATCGCTTTGCCTCCGCGATAGGCCAGCGTGGCCAGGCCGTGACGCAGGAATTCGCGCTTTGGATCTGAGTCCGAAGGATTTTTCATGGACACAAGATACACTGTCGGCAGGAGTGGCGAAAAGCATGCCGAAACAGGTCATCCGCTCGAATTCAATCAGCCGTGAGAACGCCGAACACTATCGCTGGGGAGACGATTGTGACGGCTGGCATCTGGTGAAAGATGCCAATCTGAGCGTCATTGAAGAACTGCTCCCCTCTGGCGCCTCCGAGGTTCGGCACTATCATCAGAAGGCGCAACAGTTTTTCTACGTACTTTCAGGCGAAGTAATGATGGAAGTAGAGGGGCGCACCACTTTACTGGGCGCAGGGAGTGGAATCCGTGTACTCCCGGGAGAGCGCCACCAGGTCAGCAATCCATCGTCCGGTCCGTCGCGCTTTCTGGTGATTTCGCAGCCGCCCAGCCACGGCGACCGCTATATGGATTGATCCAGAGGCATGAAATCTTGGCGCAGTTTCTGATTTCGTACTTTCTCTGTCTCGCTAGCTTCTGCTGGTGCGTGCAAAGTTATATCCGCAAAAACAAATCCGTCGCGCGTCACTACCTCCCCGCTTTCTATTGAGATCGGATGCGCGAACATTGGGCCGTCATACACGAAAGTGTGAAACTCGCCCTTTTCTCCGCAAGGATCGATTCCCGCGGGAAACTCGTTTGCGAGTTGCGAGTCCAGATCGCGTCCAGCAAACCGGGCAGGCAGTTTCTGGGGATCGAGACAGACGATTCGGCTGCGCAGTCCGCTAATGCACATGTCATTCAAGAGTTGCCGTGTCTCAAGCTTCCACAGAGGAAACACCGGAGTCAGTCCGGTTCCACGCAGGCGGTCCTCGCGATATTGCCGCACGTCCTCGAGGAAGAGATCGCCAAATGCAACGGCGTGGATGCCGGAATCTATTGCCTTCGCGCAAGCCGCGCTCATAGCCGTTTCGTATTCTTGATTGGAACACGGCCAGGGCAATGGAATTTTCCACAAAGGAAGACCTGCAGCTTCGGCCTGGGCTTCGACGAGTTCCCGTCGAACGCCGTGCATGGCAACACGGTCGAAGCTGGCGTTGATCGTGGTCAGAAGGCCGACGATTTCGTATTCGTTCGAGTGACGCAAAACGTGCAAGGTCCAGGCGCTGTCTTTGCCGCTGCTCCACGATATGAGTACTTTTTTTCTCAAGCCTTGATAATTCCTTTCACAATCGCTTCCTCCGGATCACGCCAGCCGCGAACAATGCACCGCGAATCCTTGCTCCGAGTCGACGCGCAAACTGTATGTCCAGAAATCCCTCCATCTGACGCGCAAAACGTGCGCCATACCCATACCACCAGAGTTTTTTCATGCGCGGCATCCGGTCCACGTCAAGATATTTCAGGCGGACCATCTCTTCCAATCCGAAGCGTCCGTGAGTGCGGCCGATGCCGCTCGACTTTACCCCGCTATGTGGCGCCTCGCTAATTCCGAAACAGGAAATCACGTCATTCACCATCACTGTACCGGCCTGAATGCGCCGTGCCAGCCTTTCGCCGCGAACGTTGTCGCGCGTCCACACACTGGCCGCCAGTCCAAATTCCGAATCATTAGCCAGACGCACGGCTTGGTCGTCGCTATCGAACGGCGCCACGGGTAGAACGGGTCCGAAAGTCTCCTCGCGCATGATTCGCATCTCATGGGTCACACCAGAGAGGATAGTAGGTTTATAGAAATTCCGGCCAAGTTCGGGAAGTCGTGAGCCCCCGACGAGAATCCTCGCGCCACGAGCCACTGCATCTTCAATGTGTCCCTCAACAGCTCGCAACTGCTGTTCGTGAATCATCGGCCCAACGTCGGTGGAAGGATCGAGCCCGCGGCCGACTCGCAGTTTTTTCGTCTTTTCGACACAAGCTTTAAGGAACGATTCGTACAGATTACGATGCACGTAGCAGCGCTCCACCGACAAGCAGGTCTGGCCGCTGTTCATGAAAGCTCCCCACACGGCCGCGCTGGAGGCGACGTCGATGTCGGCATCGTCAAGCACCAGCATGGGATCCTTGCCCCCGAGCTCCAGCACCACGGGCAAAAGACGCTCTGCCGCAACCTTCGCGATACGTTTACCTGTAGCCACGCTGCCGGTAAATACCAGCTTGTCGATTGGTGAATCGATCAACGCCGCGCCCGTCGCACCATCTCCTACGATGACCTGAAATATATCTGCGGGCACGCCCGCAGCGTGCAGCAGTGAACGTAATTCAAGCGCCACGAGAGAGGTGAATTCGGAAGGCTTCAGCACCACGGCATTCCCCGAGAGCAGCGCTACCAGGGTTTCCGTTGCGGGAATCGAAAATGGATAGTTCCAGGGAGAGATAATTCCCACGACGCCATACGGCTCTCGCACCAGCAGGCCGCGTTTGAGCTTACCTGCAAGATTGCCATGTGGGACACGTTCGTCGCGCAGCAGTCGATATGCATTATCAATCAGGAATCGGGCCGTATCCAGAACGACTAGCACCTCGGTGGTCAGCGCTTCCACCACGGGCTTGCCTGCCTCCCGCGTGATCGCTTCGGCGATTTCCGATTTTCTTTCGTGCAGGCTGCGCTGAAATTCGCGAAGGATAGCGATTCTTCTCCGCACGCCGATTTCAGTCCATGACGCTTGTGCCGTTCGCGCTCGCGTTACCGCCGCGCAAATTTCATTCTCACTTGCGCATTCCAGCTCGCGCAGAACTTCGCCCGTCGCCGGATTCACCGACGAAATTTTACGCGCCGCAACTTCAAGTCCGGTTCCCATGGCAAACCAAAAAATCTAAGGCACGTCTTCCGCGCTGTGCGCGGCCGTTCTCTGGGCGTTCTGCGATAAGCCTTCGAACAGCTCTCTAATACTCGACATTTACCAGAAACAATCCGCTCGCAGGCGCGGTCGCTCCAGCGGCAGAGCGATTCCGAGCTTCCAGAATCCGCGGGATGTCCTCAACTTGCAACGTCCCTTTCCCCACTAGAATAAACGTACCCACCAGGTTGCGAACCATGTGCTGCAAAAATCCTGATCCTCTGACGGTGTAGATGAACTCGTCCCCCTCGCGCTGCCAATTTGAAGAAAAAATGCGCCGCAGATTCGAGACGGGTGCGCCGTCGCGTCCCCGCTCGGGATCGACCGCCGCAAATGAAGTGAAATCGTGCTCGCCTTCAACCACAGCTGCCGCGCGCACCATTGTCTCCTCGTCCAGAGGGTAGGGATAATGCCAAACATATCGCGCCAAGAACGGTGGACAAATCCCACCGCGAAAAATCCGGTAACGATAGGTCTTGGCCCGCGCCGAATGCCGGGCGTGAAAATCCTGAGGGGCTTCCTCCACTTCGAGCACCCGCACGGACGCAGGCAGGACGTCATTCAACGCCTTGACGAAATTCGCTGTCGGCACTGAGGACTCCGTCGTGAATGCCACCACCTGAGCTAATGCGTGAACGCCGGCGTCGGTTCGACCTGAGCTTTGCGGCAATACCTTTTCGCCGGTGACCCGTCCAATGGCTGAGGCAAGGACTGCTTGAATCGTCGGTAAATCCGGCTGGACCTGCCAACCGAAGAATTCCGATCCGTCATAGGAGAGAATGAGTCTGAGATTGCGCATGCCATCTTTCGAGTCCCGAGGCCGCGACGGTTCATCCAAAGCCTTTCTCGGATTCGACTTTCCAGAGGGACATTGGATACTCGGATGATCTTGGGTATTGCGAGGACTTTACCAGTTTCTGCCACCGGAGAGCGATCAAAAGAAACTCATCGCATCAGATATACTGTTGGTTTTCATCAACTTTCACCTCGGGGGAAGATGCTTGCGGTCCGCGCGGCAGGTTCTGCGAACAACGGACGACAAAGGGCGGACGGCGATTGCACCGCGAAGGGGATTCAGAACGTACTTTTCGAAAGCTTCTTTTTTCAGGAACCTCGACGGCTTCCGTTGCGTACCAAAGTCTGGATAGATTTTCGTTTTACCTAATCCGGAAGCCTCGCTTTACACATTGTCTTTTTAATTGCAAGGCCATCATGAACGGAGATGAGTAGATGCCATTCGCACGCATAGCTTCAAATGTCCGGTGGATCACCGCTGCTATTTTATTGGGAGCATGGATGATGGCGGGGATCACCGCGCAAGCCCAGGAACCGCCGTCCGCGCCCACGCCTCAGAATAGTGCGGAGACGGGGCGTCTTCCTGTGCTGAACTATTCTCAGCCGGTGTCGCATTTTCCCAATCCTGTCGGGCCCTACACTCCGCGGCATGTGGCTCCGCCGAATCTTGCCAATACCGCGAGGATCGATTCCCTGATGCACGATGGCAAGCTCTATCTCTCACTAAATGACGCTATCGCGCTCGCGATCGAGAATAATCTGGATGTTGCGATTGCCCGCTACAACCTGAATATCGCCGATACAGACGTGCTGCGCGCCAGAGCAGGAGCTACCATTTTTGGCGTCAATGCCGGAGTGGTGCAGAACACGCCCGGCGGCGGCGTAGGCGGAATTGGCGCCACCGCTGGTGCATCTTCCGGCGGTACCAGCCTTGGAGCCGGCGGAATCGGGGCGGGCACCAATGGTTTGGTAAGTTCCACACTTGGCGTCGGTCCCGCCATTACCAGCTTCGATCCGGTAATTACCGGGACACTGCAGGAAGATCACGCTGAGAGCGTCTCTTCGAGCTTGTTCAACGGCGTGCCGATCCTCGCGCAGAACACAGGCACTGTGAATTTCAACTACATCCAGGGGTTCAGTTGGGGCACCAACTTGCAGGTTGGCTTCAACAACACCCGGGCCACCTCCAACGTGCCATTCACCACTTACAGTCCACTCATTAACTCGTCGCTCCGGCTGCAGCTGACCCAGCATTTGCTGCAAGGTTTCGGCCTTCCCTCCAATACTCGGTTCATTCACATCGCAAAAAACAACCGTGAACTAACTGACGTTGCCTTTCGCCTGCAGATCATCGACTCGGTCGATCAGATCGAGAATATTTACTGGGATCTGGTCTACGCTTACGAAAACGCACGAGTGCAGAATGAGTCTCTGGCCTTCGCCCAGAAAACTTTTTCGGATACGAAAAAGCAAGTCGAGATCGGGAGCCTGGCGCCCATTGAAACGGTTCGCGCGCAAAGCACGGTGGCCCAGGATCAGCAACTCGTGACTACGGCTCAGACGAATCTGCAACTGGAACAACTGTTGATGAAGAACGCGCTGACCCGCACTTTGAAGGATCCGGTGCTGGCTACCGCCGAGGTCATCCCTACTTCTACAATGGAAATTCCGGCGCAAGAGCAGGTCGTTCCTACCGAGGACTTGATCAATGAAGCGTTGCGCCATCGTGCTGAACTGGTGGAAACCCGCATCGATCTGAACAGCCGCGATTACAGTAACAAGGCGGTACGGAGCGCTCTATTACCAACGCTCGATCTGTTCGCTTATTACGCCGGTTCGGGACTCGGCGGCTCGCAGAGCCCGGCCAATCTTTGTGCGAACCAGACACCAAATCAATTGCTACTCAATTTCTGCGCCGGCCCCAACCCTAACGCCGGTGGTGTCGTCGAGATTCCGCCTGTGGGTTCCACGAGCATCGGTTCAACCTGGAATCAGCTGGTGAATTCGACTGCTCCGGACAAGGGAGTCGGTCTCTCGCTCAACATTCCACTGCGTAATCGCGCGGCTCAGGCGGTTCAGGTCCGCTCGGAACTTGAATATCGTCAGGCGCAGATGCGCCAGCAGCAGATCGAAAACCAAGTCGGCATCGAAGTTCGCAACGCACAATACGCCGTGCAGCAAAACAGGGCTAGCGTGGATTCAGCAAAAGCTGCGCTCGATCTGGCGCGCCAGTCGCTGGACGCGGAGCAGAAAAAATATCAGTTCGGCACTTCAACCACAACGCTGGTTCTGCAGTATCAGAGCCAGCTGGCAACTGCCGAATCCACTCTGGTGAATGCCACCGTCGCTTATGAAAAGTCGCGGATCGAACTGGACCGCGCCACCGGCGACCTGCTCGATCACAACGGTATTAGCGTGGATGACGCGGCCCGCGGCCAAGTTACGCATATGCCCAGCGTGCCCTACATTGCGCCGCGCAAGGAATTACCCTCAGTGGCGCAACCGCCGCCGCAGGCTGCCGCTCCGCAATCGCCCCAGTAAGCGAGAAGAAGAAAACGGACGCGGACACAAACCGCGTCTGTTTCTTCTCACAATTCTTTACAATCCGCCGATGCTTCTCTGGTGCCGCGTCCCGTTAAGATGGTGTGAACACAAAATTACTTGCGCGCGCCCAACTTTTCGAAATCATTTTGCCATTCAATATGCTGCGATACCGTTCCCGCCCAAGGAGACGAACCATGTCTTTGTTTTTACTCCGACTCATTAAAAAGATCTCCCGCCCTCGCGTGTTGCTGACAACGGCTATTTTTTTCTCCTGTATGCAGTCACCGCGGTCTCTAGTGTTCGCACAGAACGTCCCTTCGGCTCCTGCGCCGCAGGCTTCCCCGGCGCAGTCGGTGCATTTGCAGGATTATTCCAAACCGCGCCCTGCTTTTCCCCATATCCTGCGACCCTACGAAACGCAGCAGGTGCCCCAACCGGTGTTTGGCAACTCGCCCCGCATTGATTCCCTACTGCGTGGTGGAAAAATCTATCTTTCGATCGATGATGCGGTTGCGCTCACGCTGGAAAACAATCTGGATCTTGATATAGCACGTTACAACCTCAATATCGCTGACACCGATTACCTGCGGGCAAAGTCCGGAGCCAACATTCTTGGTGTTAACGCAGGAATCGTGCAGAACACTCCGGGCGGCGGCGTCGGTGGCCTAGGTGGTACGGTGGGCTCGGGCACCGGGGGAACTACCGTCGCGGCCAGTGGAATCGGAACTGGGACCAACGGCTTAGTCAGCTCCACCTTGGGCATCGGGTCGCCCATTACCAGCTTCGATCCGGTGATCACCGGCACGTTGCAACTCGACAAAGACGATGCCGAATCCACCAGCGTTTTCAGCCCCGTGCCGGTTGTGGCGCAGAATACTTACACAGCCAATTTGGCGTATACCCAGGGCTTTGAGTGGGGCACAGCCTTGTTCGCGGGATTCAACAACAACCACGTCACTACGAACAATCCCACCAGCCTGCTGACTCCGGATTTGAGTTCCAGCTTCCAGTTCCGGATCACGCAGAATCTTCTACAAGGCTTTGGTCCGCTTCCCAATCTGCGATTTATTCACATCGCGAAGAACAATCGTGAGATCTCGGACGTCGCTTTCCGCCTGCAAGTTATCACCACCGTTGATCAGATTGAAAACATGTATTGGGACTTGGTCTACGCCTACGAAAATGTGCGAGTACAGCAGGAAGCACTCACATATGGGCAAAAGGCTCTGGACGATTCGAAGCAGCAGGCGAAAGTCGGCACTGCTCCCCCGATTCAAGTCGTGAGCGCGCAAAGCACGGTTTCAACCGATCAGCAAAATTTGATCCTGGCGCAGAACAATCTGCAGCTCCAACAGTTACTCATGAAAAACGCTCTTAGCCGCAGCATCGAGGATCCGATGCTTGCGGAAGCTGATGTGATTCCGACATCCGTCATGCAACTTCCCGAGCAGGAGCCTGTCGTTCCCACGCAAGATCTGATCAATCAGGCTCTCGCGCATCGCGCCGAGTTGGTGGAGTCGCGCATCGACCTCAACTCCCGCCAACTGAGCAGCAAGGCCGTTCGCAATGCGTTGCTCCCAACTCTCGACGCATTCGCCTATTACGGCGGATCGGGGGTTGGCGGCAATGTCAATCCGGCACTGTTACAGCCAAGTTGTAATCCCGCTATCACAACTTGCTTTAGCGGTGTTACGGCCCCGCCTCCTTTTGTGAACGGCGGGCCGGTGGGTTATGGCAGCACTCTGAACCAACTCTTCAACTCCACCGCTCCCGACAAAGGGGTTGGGCTTTCGTTGAATATTCCGTTGCGCAACCGCGAAGCGCAAGCCAATCAAGTGCGCGCCGAACTGGAAGACCGTCAGGCCCAGGTGCGCTTGCATCAGCTCGAGAACCAGGTGCGTGTCGAAGTGCGTAACGCGCAATTTGATGTAAGACAGAATCGTGCTTCCGTGCAGGCCGCCCAGTATGCTGTCGACTTCGCCCGCCAGACGCTCGACGCCGATCAGCAGAAGCTGAAAGTTGGACTCACCACTACAACCGCGATTCTGCAGGATGCGTCGATCCTGACCACCTCGGAGTCGAATCTGGTCTCAGCCAAGGCCGCGTACGAGAAGTCGTGCATCGAACTCGATCGCGCTACGGGACTGTTGCTGGATCACTCCAACATAGATGTCGCCGAAGCCACGCGTGGCCAAGTTACGCATCTGCCGAACGTACCCTACGTTGCTCCGCGTCAGGACTTAAGTCCCAACGCTGAGTCAACTCAGCCTCAGGTACCGCCTTCTTAATCGCGAGGGTGTTGATCAAAGTCTCGGCAAACAGGAGATACTTTGACCTCAATTCTCCGCGTAAGGCTCGACGATGTATTCTTCCTGACGTGACTCTGTCCGTCGTCATCATTACGCATAACGAGGAAGCCAATCTTTGGCGCACGCTCGAAAGCGTGAAGCCTTTGGTCTGCGACGGCAAAGGAGAAATCATCATCGTCGACTCTGGATCCACTGATCGAACCATTGAGATCGCAAAGTCATTCGGGGCGAAAGTTTTTGTTGAGGGGTGGAAAGGCTTTGCAGCGCAGAAGAACTCGGCGATCGACAAGGCGATGGGAGACTGGATCTTCAGCTTGGATGCAGATGAGGCTGTAAGTCTGGAGCTTTTGAAGGAGCTCGAGAGCGCGCTTGGCGCTCAAAGTCGCCTTCGATTGGAACAGCCGATTCACGGCCATGCAGTCGTGGATGCTTTCTCTATGCCGCGTCAAAATCTCTTCCTGCAGAGGCTGATGAAGCACGGCGGCTTCTGGCCAGATAGGAAAGTTCGCCTGTTCCGCAAGGGCAGTGCACGCTTTGCCGTGCGGCCAGTCCACGAGAGCGTGCAGGTGACTGGCAGAATTGCGCAACTCGATGGCGCACTCGTCCACCACTCGTACCCCACGCTCTCCGATTACATCGATCACATGAACCGCTACTCTTCGCTGGCAGCAGAGATGGTCATGACGGAAAGCAACGGCAAGGTCCGGTTCAGCGTCATCAACATCGTCCTGCGTCCGCTGGCGACATTCGCCTACAACTATTTCTTCCGCCTCGGCTTTCTCGATGGACGCGAAGGCTTGTTGCTGCATCTCTACCACGCGGTCTACGTCTCGTGGAAATACGCGAAGGCCTGGGAACTGAGCCGCGATCAATCGTCGCCTGCTGATGACCGACCGGTCGTTTGATCCGCATCCAAGCGCCTTGCTCGTAAACGCTGCCTTCCCTATGATCGGAACAGAACACTGGGGTTTCTATGGAGAAGAAATCGTATAAGCCAGAGATTGCCGATAATCCGATAGCTGACGTTTTTGAAAACCGGCATCCTTCCGCCGCTGAGAAGAGCTGGGCAGAAAAAACTCTTGCCCCCACTATCGAGAAGGCTCCCGAACGACCGATCGGCGCGCCTACTGGAGTAAATCTTGATGAGCACGGCCACGCCCGCTTTACCACAATTTCGGGCGTACCCATTCGCCGCCTCTACACGCCAGCGGATCTGCCTGAAGATTGGAGTGAAGAGAAATATCTCGGCTATCCCGGCCAACCTCCTTATACGCGCGGCATTCATGCCACAGGATATCGCGGCAAGCTTTTTACCATGCGGCAATTCTCCGGCTTCGCTTCGCCTGAGGAAACCAACCAGCGCTACAAATATTTACTGGAGCATGGCGGGGGTGGGCTTTCCGTAGCATTCGATTTGCCCACCCTGATGGGCTATGACTCCGACCATCCGGCGAGCGAGGGGGAAGTGGGTAAGTGCGGCGTCGCCATCGATTCGCTCGAAGACATGGAGATTTTATTCAGCGGCATCGATCTGGAAAAAACGACGGTATCGATGACCATCAATTCGCCCGCATCGGTTTTATGGGCGATGTATCTGGTGGTCGCCGAGAAACAGGGCGCCGACTGGAAAAAGATTTCCGGCACAATTCAAAATGACATTCTCAAGGAATATATTGCGCAGAAGGAATATATCTTTCCTCCTGCGCCCTCGATGCGTTTGGTCATCGATACCTTTGAGTTCGGGTCGAAGTTCACCCCGCGCTTCAACACGATTTCAATCAGTGGATATCACATCCGCGAAGCCGGTTCGACCGCACTGCAGGAACTCGCTTTCACGCTGTACGACGGCGTGGAATATGTGGAGTGGGCGCGGCGGCGCGGGTTAGATGTAGACGACTTTGGTCCGCGCTTGAGTTTTTTCTTCAATGCCCATAACGACTTCTTCGAAGAGATCGCCAAGTACCGGGCCGCCCGCAAAATTTGGGCTCAGGTGATGAGAGATCGGTTCGGAGCGAAGAACGCGCGCACCTGGCTGATGCGCTTCCATACCCAAACTGCGGGCGTGTCGCTACCGGCCCAGCAGCCGATGAATAACATTGCGCGCGTGGCCTTACAGGCTTTGGCTGCAGTGCTGGGAGGGACTCAGTCGCTGCACTGCGACTCTTACGATGAAGCCCTCGCATTGCCCACTGAAGAAGCTGCCCGGATTGCATTGCGCACGCAACAGATCATTGCTTATGAATCCGGCGTGACTCATACCGTCGATCCGCTTGGCGGTTCCTATTTCCTGGAGGCCTTAACTCTTGAAATGGAAAAAGGCGCTCTGGACTACTTCGGCAAATTAGATGCCATGGGCGGCATGGTGAAGGCCATTGAACGCGGCTATCCGCAAAAGGAAATCGCCGAGGCGTCTTATCAGTTTCAGCGCGCCGCTGAAGCCAAAGAGAAGGTTATTGTGGGGCTAAATGAATTCGTGGTGGAAGAAGAAGTTCCGCACATACTTTACATCGACGAAAGCGTAGCTCGGCAACAGTCGGCGAAACTGAGGGCGCTACGAGCGCGGCGATCGAATGACGAGGTGCAACGCCGTCTCGATGCCTTGAAAAAAATTGCGGTGCAAGAGCCGAAGACCGCCGCGAATGAAAGCATTTCCCCTGCCAACACAATGCCCTACATTGTAGACGCGGTCCGCGCCTACGCTACCGTGGGCGAAATTTGTGAAGCGCTGCGTGACGTGTATGGCACATATACCGAAGTGAGTATTACGTAGAAACATCTGCTGGGAGGGTGGGACCACAAAGGAAAGTCCGGGTGGCCCGAGAGCGGCGTTTCGCACTCTTATTTCAATGCATGGCCAGCTTTTCCTAGCTTCTCCACTTCAACGTAACTGGCCCAGTCATGGGATGCTTCATCTCAGCCCCGGTGCGTTTGGCTTCGAGATAAGCGGCCTTCAACTGGAAATACCATTTGGCAGGACGATCGGCATCGTCAATCAGCATGAGATGCGGATTGTGCTTCAAGCCTTCGGATTGTAGTTCCATGGTGCGGCGATCCTGCTCGACGAATTTCGCGAAGACGAACTTGAGAAGCTCCGCGCCAAACGGCATCCAGCGGAAGAGATTCCATGCGGCAACTACGTCGATGCGGCATTGACTGCGCGTAATGGGCGTGACCGTCGTCAGCGATGAGAACCAATACTTCCCTGCCCGGATAGTTTCCCTGCGCAAATTAGGCAAAACAAAATCGATGGTGGTAGTGATCGAATCCGCAGCGGCATAGAGGCGCAGCAGCTTGTAGGGCGCGGAGTTTGAACTGGGAGTATGCGCGCTCATGCGGAAGCCGTTGGGAATCGGCTCAAAGTTTTTTTGCTTTTCGTGAATGCTGTGGCGGCTGCGCCACCACCATGCCTGGTGAACGAACGGGCCGTGCGCCGGATCCATCAATCCAATGATCCCGTGATCAATGCTGACCGGCATATCGGCGGTGAGATAGGCGAGCTTGTACTTGTCTTTTTCCAGCACTCCAAATTTTTCTATCTGCGGCGCAGCTTCCGGAGCTTCATCGCGCTTACTGAATCCCGCGCCTGGCGGCCCGGAATCGGGGATGAATACCCAGATAAAACCATCCTCCTCCTCAGAGGCGTAGCTGCCAGCGTAGATGCGGTCGACTTTCAGATTCTGATCGGCGGTTAGCGAGGGGACGAGCTGGCACTGGCCGTTGTGCGCATCGAAGGTCCAACCATGGTAAGGACACTCGACATTTTCTCCATCGAAGTGGCCGCCGTTGAGCGGCATACCGCGGTGTGGGCAGGCGTCCCTCAGCGCGAAGGGATAGCCTGCACGGTCGCGTCCAATAACCAGCGGGATCTCGAGCAGCATGGCTTTGTGGAGTCGATTGCGACGTACTCGATCGGCTGGCAGGGCACGATACCAGAAGCCGGTGAGCATGAGCGAGTCAGGCGCCTGGCGTTGCGGATAGTCGGATTCGGACATGGATGACAGATGTCGATTTCTGATTGCTGATTGAAAACCTATGCTAGCATTCGCAGGACTTTCCCGGCGTCACCGAATTGCGCGGAGCGATTTCGATGGAGTTTTTCGGGCACTTCCGACGTCTCACGCCGCTGCAACGCAACACTTTCACCGCCTGCTTTCTCGGCTGGTCGCTCGATGCGTTTGATTTTTTCATTCTGACCTTCTGCCTCAGTGCCATTGCCACACAATTCCAGACGAAGGTTTCGGAAGTCGCGGAAGCGATTTTCCTTACTCTGGCATTTCGCCCGCTGGGCGCATTTCTTTTCGGAATGATGGCCGACAAATTCGGACGGCGCCCAACCCTGATGGTGGATATTATCGCGTACTCGGTGTTTGAACTTGCATCGGCTTTCGCTCCTTCACTGAAAGTTTTTCTGATCACGCGAGCGTTATTCGGAATCGCCATGGGCGGCGAATGGGGCGTGGGCGCTGCATTGGCCTTCGAAACTCTGCCTGCCGAGGGACGCGGATTTTTCTCGGGCCTGTTGCAGGAAGGCTACTCAGTGGGCTTTCTGTTCGCGGCTTTGGTTTTCGGTACAGCATTTCGATTTGTAGGCTGGCGTGGAATGTTTGTGATTGGAGCGCTGCCGGCGTTCCTGGTGATCTACATTCGTTCGAAAGTGGATGAGTCACCCGCGTGGGTGCAAGGCCAGACGAAGAAAAGTCCACAGAGACGTTTGGGGAAGGACATTCTCACCTACGTTGGTACGTTTGCTCTGCTGGTCGTTCTGATGTTCGCCTTCAACTCTTTTAGTCATGGGACACAGGATCTGTATCCTACATTTCTTACCAGGGGGCATCACCTCGATCCGAAGACGGTGATGTTCATCACAGTCGTGGCCAACATCGGCGCGCTGCTGGGTGGAATTCTGTTTGGAACGTGGTCGGAGCGTATCGGCCGGCGGCGCGCGATTGTGATTGCCGCGCTGCTGGCGCTTCCGGTGATTCCGTTGTGGGCTTATTCCCACACCGTTCCCATGCTTGCGCTCGGGGGATTCTTGATGCAGTTCATGGTGCAGGGCGCATGGGGAGTGATTCCGGCGCATTTGAATGAACTCTCTCCTCCTGAGGTGCGAGGAACGTTTCCTGGTTTCGCCTATCAGCTGGGCAATTTACTCTCGTCGCGCAACGTGGTGATTCAGGCCAAGCTGGCAGAGAACCGTTATCGTGGCATGTATCCGCCAGTTTTGGCCTGGACCGTAGTAACGGTCGCAATGCTAGTGGCAGTGGTCACCTGGAGCAGCCGGGAGCGCAGAGGAACGGATATGACCAATACCACTTAGGCCGAATCAGGAGATTTCCAGCAATCCACCCGGATGTCAAAAGGGAGGCGTACTGGCACAAGAGTTCCATTGTCACGGGGAAACCCGTGTGGTACGGTAAGGAAAATTTCACGCCTTCGTATTACTTCCAAGGGGTTTTTGTAAAGTTTTTTGCGCGAGTGCGTGTGCAGGAGCAGCGCCACTATGAAAGAAACTATGGGTCCGATTCCGGCCAAGCCATTAGCCGACGACGAAAATTTTGCTAATCGCAAGCTGATCCGTCCGGCGTTGCCGCGCGTAGATCACAACCACGGCAATCACAACCCGAACCACAACTCCAACCATACGCAGATGGCGGATCGCCGGGATCGGCACGAGCGTCCGGAACGTGGATCGGATCGGGGATACGACCGTAGCGATCGGGCTGGCGCCGGTGGTAGTCGGAAGACAGCACCTCCGGAACAGACCAACGCCGAGAATTTTTATTATCAGAAGCAGATGCAATCGCGGACGCCAATGGTGATCGTGCTGCGCGATGGCGAGGAAGTGCACGGCATTATCGAGTGGTACGACAAAACCTGCATCAAAGTGATTCGCGAAGATGGCGCACCGAATTTGATGATTTACAAACCAGCGATTAAATACATGTTCAAGGAAGAAGAGCGCGGGCGATAAGTGCGAGGAAGTTCAGACCGCTGGGCGGTAGAGCTCAATCATTCTGGTTTGAAATTACCATTACCGTATTGGCCGATTCGTCGCGCTTTCTTTCCTTCGCCCGTTTACGGGAGAGATGCTCCCGTTGACAATCTCGGTTATCTCCCATAGCATCAATAACTTGAACCGCGATTTTCACACCGCACACGGGAGCCTTGCGTGATTAAGCTTGATATTATCAACGAAGTGGTAGCTAGAACCGGCATTACCAAAACCAAGGCTGAGTTGGCGGTGGAAACCGTATTCGAGAGCATGAAGAATTCGCTGGCTCGCGGCAATCGCATTGAGTTACGCGGATTTGGCGTGTTTAATGTGCGCCCTCGCAAGACCGGTATTGGCCGTAATCCACGCACCGGCGCCGAGGTGTCAATTCCCCCCGGCAAGGCCGTGCGTTTCAAGCCGGGCAAAGAACTGCAATCGATTGATTGAAGTCGGCTCTAGCCGTTGGCGCTTCCGTCTGGCACGGAACAATCCTTAAAATCTTCTGTGAATTTTGTGTTGGAGAAGCGCCTCTCGCATTTCCGCCCGCAATTCTGCCGCGAGTAGTAGCATCTAAAAGAAAGGCTTCGATGAAATTGCGAGGCCTACAATCGCATGTCGGAACCAACTCCTTCCTCAGTTTCCTCCACTCTCGAATACTACCGGCCGCTGCCGGAGTGGACTCCGAGCCGGCCGAAGCCGCGGTACTGGCTGCATATACTCCTATTGCTGGCTACGTGTTTCACCACGCTGGTCATGGGCGCGCGGATGCAGTACAACTTCCAGCACAACCGCCCGGCCCTCTCATTTAGCGATGATCCTATCGCCGATCGGGCGGGGCACAGTGAGGCGGTCCCATTCTTTCCAGTGGAGTGGGTGCGATCGCATCCAGCGCGTTTGCTGGGCGGCGTGCCCTTCATGGCCACGTTAATGCTGTTCTTCCTTGCCCACGAAATGGGTCACTACCTGGCCTGCCGCCATTATGGCGTGTATGCGACGCTGCCGTTTTTCATTCCGATGCCAACGCCGATCGGGACAATGGGAGCGGTTATTCTCATCCGCTCGCGGATACGCTCCCGCACCGCATTATTTGACATAGGAATTGCCGGGCCCATCGCGGGTTTTGTAGTGGCCTTGGGAGTCCTAGTGGTTTCACTTGCATGGTCAAAACCGATCTATCCGGGACTCGGACAGCCGGACTATGAACTCGGATATCCGCTGATTTTTGGGCTCTTGCACCGGTTGCTGGCGTCTATCGGACTAATCCATGGAGCGGCAGCATTGCCCTTAAACCGCGTGCTGCTGCACCCTACCGCGATTGCAGCCTGGGTAGGAATGCTGGCCACCTCGCTCAATTTGCTGCCCGGCGGGCAACTCGATGGCGGACACATTATTTTTTCAATTGCACCGCGAGCCCACAAATTAGTGTCGCGGATGACGATTCTGATTCTGCTGCCCATGGCATATTACTTGTGGACTGGATGGTTTATATGGGCCATCCTGCTATGGTTGAGCAGCTTTCGTCATCCGCAAGTGGCGGAGTGGCCGCGAGTTTCAGGCAAGCGATTATGGCTGGCGGTATTTGCTTTGTTCATGCTTGTGGTCACTCTCACCCCAGCGCCGCTGGCGCATTCTTCTCTTTTAGAAGTCGTATACCAGATGCGGGGACGATAGCCGCTTGATTTTCAACTCCTTCCGCGTCTCCGCTGCCGGCCACAGAGAAAATCCGACAGTGAGAAAATTGTTGAGGAGGTTTTCGGTTTTTTACCCTATACTCCTTTATTCAATCGATTCAGTGGCCGAATACAGGGGACTGCCTTGAAAAGGATTTTGGTGTATCTCGCGCTTCTTGTCGGATGGTTTTCTTTTTCGAACATTGCCTCAACACAGATGGTCCAAGTCGATACCTCACATCCCACGAATCATTTCGTGCCAAAGGAAACGCTGGGCGCGGGAGTTGATCGCATCGGCGTGGAAGCGATCGACAAAGACTTGCTGCAGCCGACGCTCGAGAAAACTTTGGCTTCAGGCTGGCAGCCCGTCACATACCGGCAAAATACTGAGCTCGCCATCGAGGCGTGGCACTGGAATCCGCAAGGGACTTGGAGCGCGGGAAGCGCTGCGAGCGGCAAAGGATATTTCACCGGCTCGTCGACTCCGACCGAAATGATTCGTTACTCCTATGGGTACGCACTGCCGCGCCGGGGCACCACGCGCAATGACGGCACCGACAACGTAGGATTTTCGCGGCTGGACGATGGCGATTTGGACACTTTCTGGAAGAGCAATCCGTATCTCACGAAACATTTCACAGGAGAGAGCGACGAACTGCATCCGCAGTGGGTCGTGATGGATCTCGCGCAAATCCAGCAGGTGGACAGCATTCGTATTGCCTGGGCAGAACCTTACGCTCGACATTATGTGGTGCAGTACTGGACGGGGGAGGATCCCATTAGGGCGGTTACGCGCGGCGTCTGGCAGACGTTTCCGCAAGGGGCGATTACGAACGGCAAGGGCCAGATCGAGACGATTCGCCTGAGCGCCGTTCCCATGGCCGTGCGATTCCTGCGGATTTGGATGACGGAATCGTCGAACACCTGCGATGCAGATGAAGCAGCGGATCCGCGAAATTGCGTGGGCTATGCCATTCGCGAACTCTATGTCGGCACAAGCACTGATGATGGCGCATTCCACGACATTCTGCGGCACACTCCGGACCAGGAACAGACAACAACCTATAGCTCGTCGGTTGATCCCTGGCATCAGCCGTCCGATCTGGGATCGACTAAGCAGGCGCAGATGGGATTTGATCTTTTCTTTACCAGCGGCGTTACGCGGGGGCTGCCGGCGATGATGCCAGTCGCGATGCTGTATGACACTCCCGAGAATGCGGCGGCGGAGATTGCATATCTGGAGAAGCGCGGTTATCCGATTTCTTACGTCGAAATGGGCGAAGAGGCCGATGGGCAATATATGTTGCCGGAGGATTACGCCGCACTTTATTTGCAGTGGGCAACCGCGCTGCACCGCGTGGATCGGAAGCTGAAGTTGGGCGGCCCGTCGTTTCAGGGAGTAAATAGAGACATCGAGGTCTGGCCAGACGCGAATGGGAAAGTTTCGTGGACGGCGCGGTTTCTCGATTATCTGAAGCAGCGCGGGCGAATGAACGATCTAGCGTTTTTCTCATTCGAGCATTATCCATTCGATCCGTGCAGAATTCCTTGGGGCATGCTTTATGACGAGCCAGAACTGGTAAGCCATATTATGCAGGTATGGCATGAAGATGGAATTCCAGCCGGCATGCCAATGTTCATCACGGAGGGAAATCTTTCTTCCGCCGCGAGCGAGACTTATCAAGACATTTTTGCCGGAGTCTGGCTGGCGGATTATATCGGGTCGGTTTTGAATTCCGGCGGCAATGCCGTTTATTTCTTTCATTATTTGCCGCTGCAGATGGAACCAGGATGCAACAGCTCTCCCGGAACGTTTGGGATGTTTACAGTCGATGCCAATTATCAAATTCAACAGCCTCTGGCCCAGTTTTTTGTGGCGCAGTTAATCAATCTGGATTGGGTGCAGGCGGACGGCGGCGAGCATCAGGTCTTCTCCGCAAAAAGCGATGTGCAGGATGGCGCTGATCATGAATTGGTGACGGCGTACGCGGTGAAGCGCCCCGATGGCAAGTGGTCGTTGATGCTTGTCAATCGCGACCAGCAGAACGCACACCGGGTTCGGATTGCATTTGACAGAAGTGGAGGCAACAGCGATAGCTTCGCTGGGCAAGTAGAGATTTCAACGTTCGGCAGCGCGCAATATCAATGGCACCCGGCACAAACGCGCTTTATGGCGCATGCCGAAGCCGGTGCGGAACATACGATTGTGGCTACAAGCAAGGGTTGGGCCGATCCCGATGGGCCGATCGTTCACGCGAAGCTTACCGCAGACAAAGATACGATGTACGACCTGCCGGCGGCATCGGTGATTGTAATTCAAGGAAACATTGGCAACATGAAAGAGTAGGACAACGTACTTGCGAAATGAGATTCCGACGGACGAAGGCGTCCGTCTCTCCATGGCTCGTGGAGGGGCGGACGCCTCGTCCGCCCAGCCCTTCTCAACGCGATTGCGATCTGGCGAAGACTCTACATCAGCCAGATCGCATCCACATCCACAATCACTTGCGTGCGGGGAATCTTCTGCTGCGCGGCATAGGTAAGCATGGCCCGCAATGTGGTGTTTAGCTTCTCGCGGCTCTGTGACTTCAGCACAAAGTGATAACGGTAATCTCGCCTAAGACGCAGGATCGGTGCCGTCGCTGGGCCGAGGACACGCACGCCTTCGTGGCGAGTCTGCTCAAACCATTTTCCCAGCGCGCCCGACCACTGGAGTGCTTCGTCGAGTTTGTCGCTGCGGATGAGAACATTGGCGAGCGCGGCATACGGCGGATAGTGCATCCAACTGCGGAAACGCAGTTCCTTCTCGTAGAATCCGGCGAAGTCGTGATGCGCCGCATATTGCACCGCATAATGATCCTGAAAATAAGTTTGCAGAATTACTTTGCCGAGAGACTGACCGCGTCCCGCTCGTCCGGCGACTTGTGTGAGTAATTGAAAAGTGCGCTCAGCGGCGCGAAAGTCGGGCATTCCCAATGCGCTGTCGGCGCCGACAACGCCGACCAGGGTGACTCCGTGAATGTCGTGACCCTTGGCGATCATCTGCGTTCCGACGAGCACGTCGAGTTCGCCTTGGTTGAGCGCGTTCAGAGTTCGCTCGAAATCTTCGTGGCCGCGGACAGTGTCACGATCGAGGCGGGCAATCCGCGCTTGCGGGAACATGCCGTGCAACAACTCTTCCAACTTCTCCGATCCGGTCCCGACAAAATAAACGTACTCGCTGCCACAGTGCACGCAGGCTTTGGGCACGGGCGCGGTATAGCCACAGTAGTGGCAGATCATCTTGTGCTCGCGCTTGTGATGGGTGAGAGCGATCGCGCAGTTCTGGCATTCCAGCTTCTTACCGCAAGTGCGGCACAGCACCACCGGAGAATAGCCGCGACGATTGAGCAGTACCATCACTTGCTCTTTGCGTTCCAGGCGATCTTTGATTTCGGCGGCAAGTTTGCGCGAGATGACTTGCTCCTGTCCGGTCTCCTGGAATTCCTTTCGCATGTCGACGATCTCAACTTCCGGAAGAGGGCGCTCCTCCACACGGTCAGGCAACTCGACAAGCGCATATTTATTTTTCCTTGCGTTGAAATACGATTCGAGCGATGGCGTTGCTGAGCCAAGGACCACCACAGCGTTCGCCATCTTCGCACGGACAACCGCCACATCGCGAGCGTGATAGCGTGGTGTCTCCTCCTGTTTATAAGAAGAATCATGTTCTTCGTCGACGATGATCAAAGCAAGATCGGAGACCGGAGCGAAGACTGCAGAGCGCGTGCCGACGACCATGCGCGCTTCGCCACTTCTGATGCGATGCCACTGCTGCGCGCGTTCTTTGTCGGAGAACGCCGAGTGCAGAACCGCTACTTCCTCCCCAAAGATCTGATGCAGGTCGGCGGCGATCGCGGGCGTAAGTCCAATTTCAGGGACCAGCAGGATGGCAGATCGCCCAGCGTCAAGCACCGCACGCATCCCCGCCAGATAAACGGCGGTCTTGCCGGAGCCAGTGACGCCGTGAAGAAGAATGCCGGAGAATGTTCTCGTCTCAACGGTTTCTCGCACACGGTTCAGTGCGAACTGCTGCGCCGGGTTGAAATCGAACTCGAGGCGCGATGGCCGCGGCGCGCTGCGCGAAACGGCGAATGTAGCCGGCTCTTCGATGAGCTCAATCAGACCTCGTTTGACAAGTGTAGTGAGAGTCGTCCGTGGTACCTCGAGCGATTGCAGCATCTCCACGCCAACTCGTCCTCCGGATGCGGCGAGGGTCTCGACAAGTTTCTTCTGGTTGTCGTTCAGTTTACCTTCCGCCGACTTAAGGATTGCGATCCTGATAGTGCGCGTAGCATCTCGGGCATTGGAGACATCTTCACGGGTTAGCCACTTCTTCCGTACCATTCCACTCAAGATCAATTTCGAAACGCGAGTGGCGGAACGCAGTCCTTCCTCTCGCACTGATGTGCTTTCTCCAGGCGCGACCTCCGGCGCCGCAAGGCAGTCGAGTACCCGAAACTCGGCGGCTTGCTCATCAGGCGTGCGGCGGGAACGCGCGGATGATCCTGACATTCCAGCCAGATGCAGCGCCATGCGGCCTTCAGCAGTAAGGCGGTAGGCGATGGTGCGTTTGAATTCCGCGCTCAGCGGCAGCATCGTACGGAAAACTTCACCGAGCGGAGCAAGATAGTAGTCGGCGATCCAGCGGCCGAGGCGCAGCAGTTGCTCATCGAGTACCGGCGCAATGTCGAGTACGTTGAGGAGAGACTTGATTGTTACCGACGGCTTACGATCATGCAGTTCAACTACAATTCCCGTCAATCGCTGCTGGCGGAAGGGCACGAGCACGCGGCCACCCACCATGGGGCTGACTCCGGCTGGAACACGGTACGTGAAAACCATGTCGAGCGGGACGGGTAGAGCAACGTCGCAGAATTCGGGCATTGATCTTTGAGAATAGCAGTGACGCTGGACAGGGGCGAAGCCAGACTTATTCGGCAGCTTTTTTCGGAGGTTCAATCCCGAGATACTTCATCACCATCTGCAAATCTTTCCAAGCCTCGCCCTTCTGGCGCGGGTCACGCAGTAGAAACGCGGGATGGTAGGTGACGGCGAGGCGCGCGCCGTCCCACGAAGGATCGCTTCCAGCCGGCTTGAAGTCGTACCAGCGGCCGCGCAGTTCAGACATAGGCGCGTTGATCGCCAGCAGATTTTTCGCCGCGGTTGCGCCCAGTGCAACAACCGCCTTAGGCTTGACGGTAGAGATCTGCCGCATGAGAAATGGCGAGCAGGTTTCACACTCGTCTCGCTCCGGCTGGCGGTTGCCAGGCGGGCGGCACTTGACGATGTTTGCGATGTAGACATCTTCGCGCCGCAGGCCCATCGCCTTGATCATATTGTTGAGCAACTGCCCGGCACGACCGACAAAAGGCTCGCCCTGCGCATCTTCGTCCGCGCCCGGACCTTCCCCGACAAACATCAACTCAGCGCGCGGATTGCCCACGCCAAAAACGATCTGCTTGCGGCCTTGCTTGTGAAGTTTGCAGCGCGTGCAGTCACCGAGATCTTCGCGAATCAGTCGGAGTGCCACGACGGGATCTGGTACTCCCTGTTCTGGCTTCGACGAAATTATCTCGACGATCTTATCTTCAACAACAGATGATTTTCTTGCGGCCATTTCCTCTCGCAGTTCTGACTGGAATGCTGACGAAGACAATGCAACGTTTTCGGCGGTTAGAGAACCATTTTCCGGGGATTCCGAAATTCGCGGTTCGCGCTGATAGAAATCATAAACGCCCATCTCGTGATAGTAGCGAAGGCGCTCGTTAAGAGCCCGCTGCAACTCCGGATCAAAAATGAAAGGCATGAGCCTTTTGATTGTAATGCAGGAACGAAAAACTGCTTCAGGGTTTCACCGAAGACTTGCGCAGCTGGCGCATGCGCACGACCTGGTCGAGGACGCGTTGCGCTACTTCCCATTTCGTGGTCTCAGGAACTTCAACGACCTCGTCGCGCGTGATGATTGTTACCTGGTTGCGATCGGAGTCGAATCCAATATCTTCGCGGGAAACGTCATTGACCACGATGGCATCGAGTCGCTTGGCGCCCAGCTTCTGACGGGCATTCTCCAGAACATTCTCGGTTTCGGCGGCGAAGCCCACAACAATCTGCGACTGCTTTCGCAAAGAAATCTCTCTAAGAATGTCGGCGGTCGGCTCAAGTTCGAGAGTCAGCGGACCTTTGCGTTTTATCTTTTGCGTCGATACCGACTTTGCGCGGTAATCCGAAACGGCGGCGGCTTTGATCACGATAGTGGCCTGAGGCAATAGATTAAGCACGGCATCGCGCATCTGCTCAGCCGATTCAACGTGCGTGATCTCAGCAGCTGCGGGCGGGGTGAGCGATGTAGGGCCGCTGACCAGAAGCACGTGCGCACCTCGGCGCAGAGCGGCTTCGGCCATGGCGTATCCCATCCGTCCGCTGGATCGGTTGGTGAGATAGCGAGCGGGATCGATTTTTTCACGAGTCGGACCGGCGGTAATGAGCACGGTTTCGCCGCTAAGATCCTGCGCCGCACCCAGAGCTTCGAGCACAACCGCTAGGATCGCCTCATTCTCCGCTAGCCTTCCCTCCCCAGTCATGCCGCAGGCGAGGTAGCCTGAGCCGGGTTCGACGATCTTCACGCCTCGCTGACGAAGAATTTCGAGATTCGCCCGGGTCGCAGGGTGATTCCACATGTTCACGTTCATCGCTGGAGCGACCACGACGGGTGCTGTGGTTGCTAGGTAAAGCGTGGTAAGAAAGTCGCTGGCAAGGCCCTGCGCGAAGTGCGCCAGAACATCGGCGGTGGCGGGGGCAACCAGCAGCGCATCAATCGATTGAGCGACAGCGATATGTTCGATGGCGGAATCGATGTTTGCCGCCTGCTCTTCAGAGGCGGAGAACATTCCCGTAATCACCTTCTCGCCCGAGAGCGCGGCAAAGGTCAGAGGTCGAACAAACTCCTGAGCCGCGCGAGTCATGACAACTTGCACGCGAATACCGCGGTCTTGCAGAAGGCGCACAATCTCAGCCGCCTTGTAAGCCGCGATCCCGCCCGTAACTCCGAGAGCAACCTTCATGGTTTGTAATGCCAACGCTCGGAAGCGCGATCAATTCCGCCGCGCCTCGGCGTGCTGGAGCCAGCCCCTGAATACGGCTCCACTTCAGCGACCTTATTCAATAACCTGGCTCAACGACCCGCTAAGCGTCATGTCCGAAGGCCTGATCCAGAACTTCGGCGGCTTGCTCGGCGGCACTGCGGGTTTCAGGAATTTCCCACTTCACTTTGCCGGCACGGATTTCGTCTTGCGCAATGCGGCACGGCTTGCGGGAATTTGTTTGCACCACCGGCGGAGCCCCGGATTGCAATTGCCGGGCGCGGCGGGCGGCTACCAGAATGTATCGATAGTTGCTATCGAAGCCTTCGATCAGTTTCATGGATCTCTTCTCCGTGTAACCGGGACCAATTTTTGATTGCCGAAAGTCAAAGCGATTCGTTCTTCGCCAGCGGAAGCGGAGAACTACGCTCCTATTTTCCCATGAAACTCAAAGTTGCGCTGGCTCCAGTCCTTCACTTTGGTTACCGAGGTCTATGCCGTCCCGGAATCTGCGAACGGCTTGAAAGAGTCCAAAATCCGCTTCAGGCGATCGCGAACATTGGCGAGCCGGCAGCAATCAGCCAGCGCCACGATCTTTTCTTCCTCCTCCGAGAGCGGCCGCCCCGCGCGTAGCAGCCGTTCGCCGCGTACGACCGCACGCAGTAACTTGATTGAATCTTCCAACTGATCGTTGATAAGTATGTAGTTATATCGGTGGTAATTTTCAATTTCGCTCGTCGCTTTTTCCAATCGGCGCTGTATCACTTCGTCGCTATCTTCACTGCGCTTACGCAGACGCTCTTCCAGAATCTTGCGGTTGGGGGGCAGGATGAAAATGCTGGTTGCGTCTGGCACTTTGTCCTGGATTTGTTTGGCGCCTTGTACATCGATATCGAGCAAAAGATCGCGACCTTGTTGTTCAGCACTCAATAAAAAGCGACGCGCCGTTCCATAGTAATTTCCAAATACTTCCGCATGTTCGAGGAACGCATCTTGCTGAATCATCTTCTCGAATTCAGGCCGCGAGATAAAGTAGTATTGTCGGCCGTTGACCTCGCTGCCCCGCGGAGCGCGGGTAGTGTAGGAAATGGAAAACTCCAGATCGCTGACTTTCTTTAGCAGTTCATTAACCAGCGTCGATTTGCCCGAGCCAGATGGGGCCGAGATGATGTAAACCAGTGGCTTGTGCGGGGAAGGACTCATTCCAGGTTCTGCACCTGCTCACGCGATTTTTCAATCTCCGCCTTCATGCTCAGGCCGGCTTCGGTAATTTTCAACGCTTCGCCGGCCAGTCCGGAGGTTTTCGACAGCAGAGTATTGGCCTCGCGGTTCATTTCCTGCAGCAGGAAGTCGAGTTTCTTTCCTACTTCTTCCTGCTGGTCAAGCAAATCCAGGAAATGCTGAACGTGGTTTTCGAGGCGAACAATTTCTTCCTGAATATCGCTGCGGTCGACCAAAAGCGCGGCCTCCTGGAGCACGCGTTCCCGATCAGGATTGGCGCCCAGTAATTCCTGCAAACGCGACTGCAAGCGCTCCGTGTAAGTTTGCAGCATCGCGCGCCGGTGATCCTGCACAACTTTCACAGCAGCACGGAGGTGATCCATGCGTTGGCGGAGTTCGCGTTCGATGCTGCGGCCTTCCTGCTCGCGCATCTGATTCAATCGGTCGAGTGCTTCGCCCACAGTTGCCATTACGGCCGGCTCCAGAGAACCATCTACGGCGTTGCCTGCGGAATCGAGCGCTCCCGGAATCCGCAGAATCACGTTAAGATCGGGCTCGGTCGCAACGGAGAATTCGCGAGCGGCCGCGCGAAAAGCCGCGATGTAGGCACTCACCAACGGGCGGTTGAGCGCCAGGGCTTCGCCGCCACCGCGCTCCAGACTGAGGGTAACTTCCACGTGCCCGCGCGCGATCTTTTCCTTGAGCAGACGCCGAAGCTGCATCTCGATCGAGTCGGAACCTGAAGGCAGACGAAAATGCAGATCGAGAAAGCGGTGGTTTACGGATTTTAAGGAAAGCGAGAATGCGAGCCGGCCATTGCCTTGACTCGAAGAGAGCTCGCTCGCTTTCGAGCCGGCGCTTACACCAGATTGACCCGTGAGTTCGCCTTTAACTTGCGCGAAACCTGTCATGGAGCGAAGAGGCATAAATGTTTTCCAATTGCGGTCGAGATCAGCTCGGTTGTGCAGGCTCCAGCTTGTGCTCGAAATCTGCGAACTGTAAATCGTATAAGCGGCGGTAGGTTCCCAATTTTGTCATCAAATCTTCATGGGAGCCGATATCGGCTATCGCGCCGTTTTCAATTACTACGATTCGGTCAGCGCGGCGCACGGTTGAGAGCCGATGGGCAATCACAAACACGGTGCGTCCGCTCATGAGGTTATGCAACGCCGATTGCACCAGAGCTTCCGATTCGCTGTCCAGTGCCGATGTAGCTTCGTCGAGGATCAGAATTGGGGCGTTCTTCAGAATCGCCCGAGCGATGGCGATACGCTGACGCTCTCCTCCAGAAAGCCGCACGCCGCGCTCCCCGATCACCTCATCGTAGCCCCTGGGCAGCGCTTGAATAAAGTCATGCGCCAAAGCAGCCCGAGCCGCGGCCTCTACTTCTTTCAAAGGTACATGCGGTTGGCCATAGGCGATGTTATTGCGAACCGTGTCGTTAAATAAAACTGTTTCCTGAGTCACGATTCCTACCTGTTCGCGTAAGGACGCAAGAGTAACATCGCGCACATCATGGCCGTCGACAAGCAGACGGCCCTGGGTGACATCAAAGAAGCGCGGAATCAAGTGGACCAGCGTGCTCTTCCCTGACCCGCTGGATCCCACGATGGCTACCACTTCGCCGCGGCGCACCTCAAGGTTGATATCGTGCAAGACCCGAGCTTCCGCGCAGTCGCCCCCATAAGTAAAGCTCACGCGATCGAACTGCACCGCATTGGAGAAAGCCGGCAAGCGCTTGGCGTGCCGCTTTTCGCGAACGTCATCTTCGACGTCGATGAACTTGAAAATCTCGCTGGAAGCGCCGAGCGCTTGCTGAAAATTATTATTGAACTGAGCAAACTTGCGCACTGGATTGTAAAGACTGAATACCGCGGTAATGAAGGCCACGAAAATTCCTGGCGTCATTTCGCCGTGCTTTACCTGGTTGCGGCCCAGGTTCAGGAGAAGAGCGATTCCGATAACGCCAAAAATATCCATCAGCGGCGAACTGATCGCCGTTGCTGCAACGGAGCGCAGATTGGCACGAAACAAGCGGCGCGCCGCTCCACGAAAGCGCAAGATTTCCCACTTCTCGCTGTTGAAAGCCTTCACGATGCGATTGCCAGTAATCGTTTCGTGCAGAATATTCTGTATCTCCGCCAGCTTATCCTGCCCTTGACGCGTCGTGCTGCGCACACGAGAGCCGATCTTACGTGACGAGTAAACGATGATCGGCACGAAAAGCAAAAGAACCCAGGCGAGTTTGCCGCCGAGCACAATCACCACCGCCGCCACTGAAATAAATGTGAACAACTGTTGCAGGAATTCCGCCAGCACTGTAGACATGGCATACTGAACACGCTCAATGTCATTGATGATGGCAGAAAGTAGAGTTCCGGTCGTATGTTTGGAAAAAAAAGCCGCGGAGCGCCGCATAATCGCGTTATAAAGATCGTCGCGAAGATCGGTGATCATGCCAAAACCCGCATGGTTCACCAGGTACGTGCCGGTGTAATCGAAAATTCCCTTGAGCACTGTAGATCCGACTAAAGCTACTGCAACCATGGTCCAGGCATTCGTAAAGCGTGAGGGGACCAACTGCTGTAGGTAAACCGGATGGTGCGTGATTGGAATTACAAATAGTTGTAAGTCCTTCGATCCCGTAGAAGGATTCAACACTCTGTCAAATACCGGTCGGATCAGCAAAAACTTGAATGCATCAAGCGCCCCCACCAGCGCCATAAGAACTACGGAGCAAAGAATCTGCCACCAATACGGAAGCGCATAGCGAACCAATCGCATCAGTTGCCGCATAGAGCTCCGACTAGTACGCGCTGCTGAGTTGCGGATAGCATAAGAATGAATTGCAAGGGCTTATTTTACTGCGCGGGCGTGAAATACCCCAAGTGGTTAGGAAGTAGTTCCCTCCCGGCGCAATCTATTTAGGCATGTCTCGGTGCGCAATCTTCACTCGATATCCTGCCTTATGCAGGCGCTTGCCTACTTCCTCAGCAATCATGACGGAACGATGCTGGCCGCCGGTGCAACCGAAACTGATGGTGAGATAGCTCTTGCCTTCGTGGATGTAGTGCGGCAGAAGGTAGACCAGTAGGTCTGAGATGCGGCGGATAAATTCCTTGGTCTGCGGAAACGATTGAATGTATTTGACCACGCGCGCATCTTTCCCGGTCAATGCTCGGAATTCCGGCACAAAATGTGGATTTGGTAGAAAGCGCACGTCGAAGACCAGATCGGCCTCCTCGGGCACGCCATGACGGAATCCGAAACTGACACAGGAAACCAGAATACTTTTTTCCGAGGCCTGCTCGCGAAAGCGTTCAGTAATGTGAGCGCGCAGTTCGTGAACATTGAATTTTGACGTGTCGATGACAAGATCGGCCAAGGCGCGGATGCTTGCCAGGTGACGCCTTTCGGCCTTGATCGAAGTAGTGACCGGC
>JBAWBG010000245.1:0-26536 GCA_049589695.1 Candidatus Sulfotelmatobacter sp.
CGATGGCGGCGGAATTTGAAAATGGGAAAATTGTCCCGATTTACCCCAAGCTCCTTGCGGCAAATGGCGAGCGCCCTCCCGACAATCGGGAGAGAGGAACTAGCCGGCGTCGCTGGGTGCAGAAAGAAAATCGTATTGGCAGTGATTTGACCTGTTCAGAGGCACGAGTTATGGCCCGAACGGGTAATTACCCAGTATTACTAGTTGGCATTACTTCCCATTACGTTCCTGCGATTGTGCACTTTAGACCGCCAGCGTAGTTTTAAGGACATGACCTACCGTAATCATAAAAAGCTGACAGACAGCCGGTCCTTCGCACCAGCAAAGTTCAACGTAACGTTACTAAAGTCAACCGTTCTTGCCACATTTGTAGTGGCCGCGCTGGCAATGAGTACAATGGCGGCCGAACTGCCCGAAGCTCCCAGCAGCTCGGTCCGCATCTATGCGGCCATGACTCCGGTTGCCGTATCGTCTACCGCGCCAAATTCCGTTCACAAGTTGGCCGAAGCGCATACATTTGATAAGAAATTCATCAGTCTGGCGCTTATCTCCAGTGGCAGCACGTTCGCCGATTCTTATACGACGCTTTTTGCTCGCGAGAATTGGCTGGCGCACAAGCAGGGCGTCTGCAATATTGAGGTTCAGTCCGCCTACCTGTACGGAACTCACCCTACAGTTGGGCGCGCGTATGCCGTCGCTTCGGCAAAGAGCGCCGGCTCCATCTTCGCCGCCTACTATCTGCGAAAGCATCACAGCCGCTTCTGGAGTGTTCCGTTGGTCGCGAACTCAATGATCAGCTTGGAAGGGGTGACTCAGAACATGATTGCATGCAACTAGGCAATCATATTTTCGAGATTTCATAGCACGAGATTTCACCACACCATATTGCAATCGCACGATACTGTTGTTTTACTGAACAACCAGCGTTAAAGGGAGTGAGTGCTGCAGATTGCCCGAAGTACCGGAAACTGTGACGGTATAGGTTCCAGGCGCGGTACCGGTTTGAGGAGGCGTCTGAGAAGTCGGCGCAATACCCGTGCCCCCGGCGCATCCGGTCATCAAGATCAAAGTCATCGTCAAATAAGCCGCAAGCACGCGTAAGCGGCTTTTCCTGTTCCGGCCCTTCGACGCGATCAGCAGGATTCCAAATAAACCGATCACTTGCGAGCGAATCCAAACTCCGTAGATCGGGGATTTTCTTGAACTACCGGGAACCGCCTCAGCAACTGTTGCAGTCGTCGAAATCGAAAGAGTTGAGGTGACAGCATTAGCACCCGGATTTACGGCGGCGGGAGACAACGCGCACGATGTTTGCGCCGGCAGTCCACTGCAGCTCAGCTGGACAGCATTGACAAATGATCCGCCGATCGATGATACCGTCAATTTGTATGTTGCCGCCGAGCCAGGTTGGGCGGTGTCGCTGCTGGGAGAGCCAGACAGGCTGAAGTCCGCGCCAGCGCCGGTGATATTCACCACTTGCGGGCTGCCCTGAGCATTATCACTCACGGTGAGGTTGCCAGTGCGCGTTCCAGAAGCTGTAGGCGTGAATGTGACGTTGATTGTGCAACTGGAGGTCGCAGCCAAGGTGGATGGACAATTGTTGACTTGAGCGAAGTCTCCCGTTACTTGGATAGCGCCGAGGTTCAATGTAGCATTGCCTGTATTGCTGAGCGTGACCGCCTGCGCTGTGCTGAAGGTTTTCATCGGCTGCGCGGAGAAGGCCAGATTCGCGGGCACAACTGCAGCAACGGCAGACGAAGTGGCTGGACCGCTTCCGGTTAGGCTCGCGGTTTGCGGACCGCCCTGAGCATTGTCACTGACCGTAAGAGTGCCGGTGCGCATTCCAAGAGCCGTAGGCGTGAATGTGACATTGATTATGCAGCTGGAGGTAGCTGCTAAAGTGGATGAACAGTTATTGACCTGGGCGAAGTCACCCGTTACTTGAATGCTGGTAATCTCTAACGTTTGGTTGCCGTTGGTGAGGGTAAGGGCTTGCGCGGCGCTTGTGGTTCCGAGCGATTGTATGGGAAAAGTCAGGCTTTGAGGAGCGACGGATGCGAGCGGACCCTCGCCGACCCCACTCAGGTTGATCACATGAGGCGCTCCCGCAGCGTTGTCCTGAATCACAATTGAGCCGTCGCGCGTTCCTGCCGCGATCGGAGTAAAAGTTACAGAGAAACTGCAGCTTCCGGCCGCAGGCACGGTGGTTCCGCAAGTGTCTGACTCCGCAAAGTCCCCGTTCGCTGCAATGGAGGAAATCGCCAGCGGCGAACTCCCCATATTGCGAAGGAGAACTGTTTGCGCCGGACTGGTCGCGCCCACAGACTGCGCGCCATATTGCAGGGAGCTAGGACTTAGGGATACAGATGGTGCCGAACTGGGACCGATCTTCAGCACGAATACGTCAGTCCGACCTCCCTGCACATTTTGGAATGACCCTTGGGTCGTCGGCAGGTCGGTCGAGTCCGTCGAGCCGGCAATGTAGATGTTGCCGTTAGAATCGAGAGCGATGCCAGCCGCAAACTCATCCGCACTCGCGCCCAAGTAAGTCGCAAATAGTTGCGTGCTCGCCAACGGATCGATTTCTACCAGCAAGAGATCGCTGCCGTTCGAATAAGGTTCGATCCCGTTGACAAGTCCGAATGAGCTACTCAATGTAGATGACAGCACGTAGGCGTCATTGTTAGAGTCGAGCATAATAGCGCGCGGGGTGGCGTTGTTGTTGGGGCCTAAGAAAGTTGAATATGCCAATGTCGAACCCGCGGGATCGAATTTGGTAACAAAAGCAAAGCCACAGGCAGATTGGGATACGGCAGGGTCGCAGATCGTGGTGGAAGTGACTGGAAACGTGCCATCGCTAAGGGCGACCCCGGTGGCGTATGCAGAGCCGGAAGCATCTACCGCAATGGCGTCAACCTCAGTTAACAGTGCGCTTGATTCATAAAAATATGTCGAGTAATCCAAGACGCCTGAACTACTGAATTTGCTCACAAAGCCGACCGTGGGATTTGTTTGATGAGTCGAGTCTGTTGCGAGGTATGCGGATTGCGTAGTCGGGAAATTATAAGTGTTTGTAACGCCGGCGGCATAAGCGTCTCCGTTGGCGTCTACTGCGATACTATTTATGGCACTAAAAGGGGAAGTCCAACAGGGAGTGCCTCCACAGTTGCCAGCGACATTTGTATTGCCGGCAAAATAGGTGGAGTAAGCCAGGTACGATCCATCGGGGCTGAATTTGGTAAGAAATCCATAGATTCCGAAAAAGCCACCTTGGTTCGGCTGCGCTGTCGCCTGATAAGCATTGGCCACGGGAAAGTTCGTAGACGACGTATTGCCGGCAATCAGGACGCTTCCCAAGCTGTCAATACCCATACTCGCCGGCAAGTCTGAACCGTTCCCACCAAAGTAGGTAGAGTACAACAGTGAAGAACCGTCGCCGGAAATCTTGCTTAGAAAACCATTGAATGATCCAGGATAGGTGGCCTGGTAAGCATTGACCGTGGGAAAATCACTGGATGCTGTGCTGCCGGTTACATAAACATTGTTATATTTGTCAAGCACAAGTGCGTAGCCGTAATCCTGACTGTTGCCGCCGATATAGTCCGCATACACGAGGTTCGAACCTGAGGCGTCGAGCTTGGCAACGAAGACGTGCGTGTTTCCAGCCGGAAGAGATCCTATAGTGGCTAAAGGAAAGTCGGTGGAGTCTGTAAAGCCAGTGATATAAAGGTTGCCCGTACTGTCTACGGCGATGCCGGAAGGTTGGTCATCACCACCCCCTCCCAAATAGGTGGAGTAGACGAGTACTGGATCAATGACCAACGGTTCGCTCTGATTATGGCGGGCAACTTGGAACCCGATGTGGGTGGAATCGTTGATGACGTATGAGCCGGAAATGGAGGTGCGTTTGCCATTCGATTCCTGATAAATGTTGGGACTCCGGAAACGAACTTCCCCGCTGGGAGTCTGAAGCACTAGATTTCCTTCCACATCCAACTCAGTCTGTGTGGCGCCAGTGATTTCGACTTGAATCTTGCCGACATCCGCCCCGGCAGAGATTGCAAAATCGTACTCCAATTGCTGGTGGCTTCCGTAATATACCAGATCAATGCCGGGATATACATTCTTGTAACGTACTCTGGAGTATGTAGGAATATTCGTGTGCCACTGTGAAGGGTCGCGACCGATGAAATAATTGACCCTGCCGGGTAGCGGATCCTCTCCCACAATGGCCGGATTCTGAGCTGCTCCAACCAGCTTGAGTTGTAGCGTTGTGCTTATGGGCGGATTGGAGCTGGTCGCGGCCGACCTCGCTTGTACCTCTCCGCCTCTGTCCGGGTGTAAAGAAAGTATAATCGCTCCGGCCGTCAGAAAGGCTTTGTATCCCGTTCCGTGAGAGATGAACTTGACCTGCCGGTCAGTCTGCCCCTGGTTCGCTTCAAAAATAATCGGTGAGGAATAGTTCTCTTGCGCCCGCGAGTTCTCTGCCTCGGTATTGGGGGGCGCCACTGGCCCTGAGTACTGCTGCGCTGAAAATGGTGCTGCTGCCGCTAAAAATAAAACAATCGTTGCGAGAGTTTTGGGGCGCATGCTAGATCCTCGGAGTTGAAGCTTCTTTAAAGCGAGTTTGGTTTGCACTCAGTTTCCGCGATCGCACTTCTTGCGGTCGAACGGGCAACGGGTCGCGCAACAGACTAGTGGTTGCTGGCATGGGGTTGGGGGACCCTAGGCAATTGCAGATGTTGCAAGACCAACGCCAAACTGCGCTTGTGGTTGGCAGTACTAATAAAGTGAAGACAGGGTGGGATTTGGCGGCCTAGTGTAGAAACGTAATAAGGTAGTGTACCGCGAGGAGCCGTTCTTTTTCTGGAATGTTGTCTTACACTTGGACGATTTGCATTCGTCCGTAGAGACATTTCTTCCAACCAACCGTCCGTCCGCAAAGCCGGGAAGCGTTAGACTCTGATCCTTCCGGAATAGCGCAAATCTAGCTTCACACCACTTCTGCCAAAACGGAGATTGCCGGTTCCACCCGGTTTCTGCCATTGCGCTTCGCTTCATACAGTGCGGCATCTGCGCGGCGCAACGGCAGCTCCACGTTTGGGGCGGCATCTACCACGGCGGCTCCTATACTGATGGTGACGTCAATTGCTCCCAAGGGAGTGATCACCGGTTTGTTCGCAATCAGTTCTCTGATTTGATTGGCTCGACGACATGTAGTTGCCAGGTCACAGCCTGGTATAACAATCAAGAATTCTTCTCCGCCGTAACGCCCAATCCCATCATACTCCCGCAAGCTGGATGAGAGCCGCTTTGTGATCTCTCGTAGGACGTGGTCTCCCGTCTCGTGACCAAACTCGTCATTTACTCGCTTGAAATGATCCACGTCGAACAGAACAATTCCAACAGGGGTAGCGTCGCGTTGTGCCCGAGCGAGTTCTCGTTCCATAAAGGCAACGATTTCAGAGCGGTTCCAAACTCCTGTTAAAAAATCGTACTTTGCCGCGAAATACAAAGCATCTTTTGCGGAAACCAGTTTTTGCTGCAGATCTACAATTCTCTTGCCCACTAGAAGGCGCGCCTTCAGTTCGAGTGGGTCAAAAGGTTTCGCCAGGAAATCATCTACGCCGGCAGCCATCGCCTCCAACATTTCGTGCTTGTGATTCTTCGCGCTTAGCAAGATCGTGTAGGTATAAGGTTCGTCGCCTGATCTGCATCGGAGTCTGCGGCATACTTCGACGCCATCGATTTCCGGAAGAACCCAGTCCAACAGAGCGAGCTTCGGCGCACCCTTCTGTGTCAGCACCTCCCACGCCTCTTTACCATCTCTGACACTTGTAAAGGTAAAGCCCCACTCAGCGAGGTGAGCTTCGATAAGGTGACGATAGATTGCGGAATCTTCAGCTACTAAGATTGTCGCCGAATTGCTTAACAGCGTCCGAGTCGTTTCGTTTTCAGTTGACTTTTTTTTCGCCAGCGAAAGTGGGCATCTCGGCTTTCTCCAGTTTCGCCAGCTCAACTGCCAACCAACTTTCCAGCAAAGTGCGATGTTCCTCGCTAATAAATGAAAAACGCACCCCTGCCCTTCCAGTAGCGTTGGCGTTTACAATCCTACCCGCTGCATGAATCACGCTGTTATTGCCGGGAAGAGAGAATTGCGCCAACATTTCTCGATTGACGTGCAGCGGCTGCGTACATTGCAGCGCCAGCCCACCCACGCTAAGATCGCCGATTCTGGCCTGGATTTCCCCGACTTCAGCGATTCTTATTATCGCCGCAATGTCGACCGGAACGCGAGCTGCTCTTCTACGATTTTGCAGCATGCTTCCATATGCAGCTCGCATGCATCGCCTGGCCTGATCGACGTCGGCCGGCTTGTGAATCATGAAGTTAGCGCCCACAAGAAGGGCGTGAGTCTCTGAATACCCATCGACCATGGCAATGATAATCGAGTTGCTATTCGGCGAGGACTTGCGAGTGGCTCTTACGATCCGGGAGGGATCGAACTCGCCATCCCAGTCCACAATCACGGCATCCAGTCGGCGATGAGTAACTGCGTCGAGAGCAGAATCCAATTCTTTGCAGACTTCGGTCTCGATCGCAAAATTTTCCATAATCTGATTCATTACGGACACTACTTGCCTGTCATGAGTGAAGAGAAGGCCGTCGAGGTGAACATATCCCGTCATAAGATCACCCAAAGGCTTTGGCACGTTGCCAACCAAACCCAATAGAGTCCCTAACAGCTTGGTGGTCTATTCTTTATCCAATTCGGAAATGAATTTCGAAGTCTCCGTGTGGTTTGGTTCTGGAATAGTGTTTCCTGAATGGACGCTTAGAAGCACGAGCCCTGAACCGGGAGCGCTCGCCAGCAAAAAGTAAGGATCCAGCCGGAGCCGATTTGCAGGTTTGTTCGGATTTCGTAACAAAATGCCTAGTTTCCCGACTCGGCTTGGCGGCCGAGCTCTGCAGGGCGCCTGTGCGCACCAAAAGCTGTCCTGTTTTCGTAAAAGAACCGATTTTCGAGCCGCGCCATATTGCAATCGGCATATATTTCGTAGTTGGCTGCTTCGCGACATCGTTTGAAGTTTTCACAAAGTGGGGGCTTTGTGCAGACATTGTTCGCAGCGTGCGGCAAACCAATTCTCGCATGCTCCAACTGTTGACTCATCAGGTTGAAGTATCGAATCATGAGAGCAAGAAGCAAACTTCTTGCTGTCGTGCGTATGTAATAAGTGGTTTGTCATTCTAACAACTGAAACATATATAAAGGTAGGGGGGATGCCTGTAGCTTGGGGCTGGGCAAGATGAATGCGCTCAACACATTCAAACTGTTGGTGATCGGAGATGATCCACGAAATCGGGCGTTGATTTTGGAGACACTTTCTCCGGAGGGATTGGAGATAGTGACCGCAAGCGACCCGGAAGCCGGCTTCGAACTTTTTCTGCAGGCTCAACCCAGACATGTGGTGCTTGATCTGAAACTGCCAGATGCGATGCGAATAGACCTGGTGGAGCGCTTGGTTCGCACCGATCCGTCGGTGAACGTGATCTTGATTTCGGATCATTACTCGGCCGATTCTGCGGTTGAGGCCATTCAGCGGGGCGCTTGCGATTATCTGACGCGGCCAATTGACTTTCAGAGGCTTCGCATCCGGATAGCGAGCTTCCTGGCAGAAGCAGAGATACGCCAGAGGACGCTCGGTCTCGAGCATGAATTAGTCCAGGCTTGTCAATTTGAGGGGATCGTCAGCCGCAGCCCAATCATGCTTGAAGTATTCGCAACAATGCGGCGCGTTGCTCCGCATTTCAGAACCGCGCTCATCACGGGGCCGACCGGAACGGGCAAGGAGTTGGTCGCGAGGGCCCTTCACACTCTCAGTCCGGCCCTGGCTGATCGGTTTGTGGTTTGCAACTGCTCTGCGTTGGTCGAAAGTCTGGTAGAGAGTGAATTGTTTGGCTATGTGAAAGGCGCTTTCACCGGTGCCATCCAGGACAAAGCTGGTCTGTTTGAAAGCGCCGATGGGGGGGCTATCTTCCTTGACGAGATCGGAGAGCTTTCACCAGGGGCGCAGGCAAAATTGCTCCGGGTGTTGCAAGACCATAAAGTTCGGAGAGTAGGCTCAAACTCACCCCGCGAGGTAGATTTGCGGGTTATCGCAGCCACAAATCGCGACCTGCGAGCCATGGTGCGGGAAGGCAAATTTCGCGAGGACCTTTATTACCGGCTGGCCGTAGTTGAGATTGATTTGCCGGCGCTTACCAATCGGCGTGAGGACTTTCCGCTTCTGCAACGATACTTTGTGGAGAAGTTTGCGGCACAGTATGAGAAGCCCATTGCGGGAATTACGAGAAGAGCACAGAGCCGACTAGCAAGCTATCCTTGGCCGGGAAACATTCGGGAATTAGAGAGCGTGATCGGGAACGCCTGCATGATGACGGATTGCAAGTTCCTTGACATCGCGGACTTGCCCCTCAGAATCCGGACTCAATCCAGCGACCAATCGCCTACCGATGAAGCTTTGTTTTCTCTCGAGGAGATTTCCCGGCGCCACGTCATGCGTGTGCTAGAGCGAGTGGGTGGCAACAAAGCACGAGCAGCAGAGATTCTCGGCGTAGGCCGCGCAACCATCTATCAGCTACTTTCAAGAATGAAGCTGGAAAGCCGGGGCGAGAGCGCATAAGGCGACTTCTGCGCAGCATCGCCCAACTCTTCACAGTTTTTACCCACTACGGGTGCTTTGATCCCATTACGCGACTTGAATCTGGAGCAGAATCCAGATTCCAGACACTTACCAGCCGGCCGTTACGTTAAGTGCTTACAGAGCATGGATTCCGGCGAGAAATCGTTGGTAATTAAAATGCTTAAACGTAAACGGGAAGAGGGGGTTGGTCTAAGGGCGTAAATCACGAATCGTAACTTAGCACGGTTTTTCCCGAGATTCTCCATCCACTACCGGACTGCTCGATCTCTCGGTCGTCAGGTAGTCCGACGCAGGCGTAACTCGCCGAGGATGGACAGCGCACTTTTGTGCCACCGGGCGCCTACCCTGATGCAACGAGGTGAAGCGTGACATCAGATATGGCTTTTGAATGTTTGCTGGTCTCTCGAGACCCGGGGGTCGTTTGCGTCATGAACAAACTCCTCGATAACCTCTCTATTTCAACTAAAGTATGTTTTAGCACCTCGAAAGCCTTTGATCAACTCGCGGGCCGCAACACCGACTTGGTGATTGTTGACTGGGACGACGACTCAGCGGAATTGCTGGCTGGCATTCGGAAGTCTAACGGATGGCGAAAACCTACCGTGGTTGCGCTTTCTCCGGACGATTGTACGGTTCGAGGTGCCGATATCGTGCTCCCCAAGCCCGTAACCGACAAATCGGGGGCCAGGTCTTTAAAGGCCGCGTATTCCAGGATGCTCTATGACCACCGCCGGCACACGAGGTATGCATTGATGAGTCGGGTAATGGCGACGGATGAAAGAGGGCGATCCGTGGAGGCGACGATCCTGGACATTGGAGATGGCGGGGTGGGACTAAGCACCAAGGAGGAATTCGCAGTCGGCGATGTGTTGTCTTTTCGGTTGCTGCTGCCCGGAGCTGAAAGGGCGATTTATATTCAAGCACGGGTTCAGTGGACCCGAGAGTATGGTGCTATAGGGTGTGAGTTTCTTCGCATTCCACCAGTCGACCTGAATATTCTGCATGATTGGCTCAAAAGCAAGAATCAAATCAAGAAGCCACTGGTAGCGGTATGAAGACTATTGGAAACAGCCTGAGTTCTGGCTCCCAAGCACCTGTTCTCAGGGTTTGAAACAAAGTGCGAAAGTCTATTCATTGAGCCTAAGCACACTCTACATCCCTCCGTATGCGTTTATGAAAGATACAGATTTCCACCTTGTAGACAGTCGTTGAAAACACCGCACAGTAGATTCTGCACTTGCGCATGGCACGCCACGTGCACTTGTGCACCTTGAGGTTGACTGCAGATCAATTAGCGTGTCGTCAACCGGCACAATTCGTTGTTGGCTCCGCAAAAAATAACAGAATGTTGATGGTTTCCCTCCAAGCCAAGGCAACATTCTTCACCGAAGTGACACTTGTGCGTTAGGCCAACGATCAGGCTGCTCATGCGGGTCGGCTGACTAAAGAATTGGGATCTGCAAATCGTTTGTCGACGAGGGAAACTGGATGCGAAAAACCACTCCTTGCTGGGTACTCGGCGCAGGCATTCTCCTGGTCGCAGCGTCCGCCGCGCAACAGACGGGCATGATTCAACGCCCGGGACTCGCCGCAGCTTACGGTAAGCTTCCGATGACATTTGAAGCAAATCAGGGCCAAACATCTGCAAAAGCTAGGTTCATTGCGCGCGGCCAAGGGTATTCGGCATTGCTCACCGCCGGTGGAATGTTGCTGCGTCTACGGCCGGGCAGAGTTGCTCCGGCAGAAGCATCGAGAACAGTTTCTGAAGCTCACGGGCAATCGCCAAACATGCTCTTGCAATTTAGTCTTTTAGGGGCGACGCAGAATCCCTTCGTTGTCGGTGAAGACCCTCAGCCGGGCCGGGTAAACTACTTCTTCGGCAAGGATCCTAAGCGTTGGCTCACCAATGTTCCAACCTATGGCAGAGTTCGCTATAAAAACGTATATCCCGGAATCGATCTTATCTACTACGGCAACCGTCAACAACTGGAATACGACTTTGAGATCTCGGGAGGCAGCAACCCTAACCTTATTCAATTTGAGATCGAAGGCGCCAATGGCATTCAGCTCGACTCAGATGGCAATCTCACTTTGAAGGTAAGCGGTGGCGAACTCAAGTTTCAGAGTCCAGTCGTCTATCAGCAATCTAACGGAATGCGTCTGCCCGTGGGCGGGGGATATGTTGTGAAGGATTCAACACATATCGGCTTTCACATTGCTTCGTATGATGTCAGCAAACCGCTGGTCATTGACCCGGTACTGGTGTATTCGACTTATTTGGGTGGAAGTGGCACAGAGTACCCTACAGGAATTGCGGTCGATACTGGAGGCAGCGTCTATGTGGGCGGCTATACGGACTCAGCAGATTTTGAGTCAACCACGTTCGGTTCGCCAGGCGCAAGCGTCGACCATGTTTTTGTCGCTAAGCTTGACCCCACAGGGTCCAATCTCGTGTATGCCGATTATCTTGGCGGCGAGAACGCGGACGAAGGACTTGCCCTGGCACTCGACAGCACAAATGACGTATACGTCGCCGGTACTACCGCATCCACTGAGTTTCCCATGGTTACCCCCTATCAGGGAACAATTCCCGGTGCAAATAGTGCCTTCCTCAGTGAGATCTCCCCGGACGGTTCCTCACTTTTGCATTCAACGTACCTCGGCGGAAGCGCCGACGAAGTTGTCTCCGGTCTTGCGGTCGATAGCACAGGAAGCAGTCTCGTCGCGGGGTACACTACCTCCACAGATTTTCCCGTCGCCAACGCCTATCAGGCCGCTGCCTCTGCCAACGTGGGAGGTGTATATGGGAATTACGGCTTCCTCACCAAATTCACCCCCGGCGGAACGTCCTTAGCGTACTCCACCTATTTGGCGGGCTCTTCGAATGTGATACTCAATTGTGTTAATGAGGTTCCCTGCTGGCCACAGCCTAGTAGCTACATAACTGGACTAGCTATAGATAGTGCGGGCAACGCTTACGTCGTCGGCAACACCAACACGTACGACTTTCCCATCACCTCCGGCGCGTACCTGGGGACTAATAGAATTCAATCGGATGGTGAAGTGGGATTTGTGAGCAAATTCAGCAGTTCCGGCAACCTCCAATATTCGACTTACTTTTACGAAGCTAGCGGCGCAGTAACCGACCTTGCTGCAATCGCGGTGGATGGGTCAGGTGCGGCGTATATCACAGGTATGGCACTGAGCGATGGAACATTCCCGCTAACCTCGACGACCATATGCGATCCCGCAGTGTACGCGCAACAATGCAACTACGGCTTTGTCAGCAAGTTCGACCCCACGGGATCTACACTGTCGTACTCAACCTATCTCGGCCCAAACAACTATGCCCAGCCGGCAGCGTTGCAGATCGATGCATACAATGACGCTTATGTCGTGGCAACCACCTGGAGCAACTCTTTTAGCCTGGTTAACCCCATAGAGGGTTATACAAACGTGAATAACGGCTACGAAGTTCTTGTCGTAGAGATTGACCCAACTGCCACGTCGGAGCTTTGGGCTACGTATCTGGATGGATCGCAGGACTCATATGCAGCTGGCCTGGCTCTTGATTCCAATGGCAATGCCTTCGTGCTTGGCACGACAGATTCGACCGACCTTCCAACCACCCAATCCGGGTCCCAGACCGTGTACGGAGGAGGAAACCTGGATGCATTTGTGATGAAAATTGGCGCAGGCTCCGCGCCGGCGGTGTCCATTGCACCCAACTCTTTGCCGTTCCCTCTGCAACCGGTTGGATCACCCAGTCAGCCTCAGTTAGCGTTACTTCATAACATGGGTAGCTCCACATTGTCGATTTCGTCAATTTCGACCAGCGGAGACTTTGCAGAGTCGGACGATTGCGGAATAAGTGTTCCCGCAGCGGGCAGTTGCATCTTTTCTGTGGTCTTTACTCCTACCGTGGCAGGATCTCGTACAGGATCGATCGTTATTCAGGATGACGCGGCAGGTTCTCCACATGTCATCAACTTGAGCGGAAATGGCTCGGGTGCTGCCATTTCTCTGAGTTTGGCGCACTTGTCTTTTCCGAATGTGGCGGCGGGTAGCTCTAGTGCGACTCAAAGTCTGACACTTGTGAATACCGGCAATATAAGTTTGAGCATTAACAATATTCAGGTTACAGGCGATTACGCCCAGAAAAACAACTGTTCGACGGCCATGCCCGCTGGATCCAGTTGCACGATCAGTGTGAGCTTCACGCCGGTGCTCCCCGGCACTCGCAGCGGTGCTTTGACCATCAGCGATAACGTTCCGGGAAGTCCTCAGACTCTGAATCTCAGTGGAATTGGATCGGACTTTAGTTTGACAAGTTCCAACGCCAGCCAAATCGTAACCGCCGGATCTGCTGGATACTATCTGCTGACGGTCACTCCGGTGGGCGGATCGTTTCCTGGTTCTGTGGTACTAACCTGCAGTGGCCTGCCGGCGAATGCGACATGTGGCTTGTCTCCAAGTTCGGTAATTCTCGGCGGCAATCCGGGGAAAGCTACGTTGACGATCACCACGACGGCAGCCAGTGCGCGGCTGTTACACTTACAAATATCAACACGGCCAGAGATTTATTCGCTCCTGCTGCAGTTGCCTGTGATTGGACTATTCGCGATAGTTCTAACGAAGGGTAAGAGAGGTGCGTGCAGGTATCGTTTTATGATTCTGCTTCCAGTGGTGGCGTCCCTGGTGCTCATGACTGCATGTGCGGGAGGAACAGGCGCCGCGCCGCAGGCATCAGCGGCAACTCCGACTGGCAGGTACACGGTCAGGGTAATAGGGACGTCCGGCAAGTTACGCCACTCGTTACCATTGGTTCTGACTATCCAGTGAAATCGACGGTCCTCCGCGCTAAGAAATGGCTTGTTATGCTTCATCTCCGATTCGTCAGCGTGCGGAACAGAGCAGCCGCGAGAACTGTCGACGAGCATATTGTCGCGAAGACTCAAAGACCTAATTGACGAACTGGCGGCCCTCGCGAAAGCGGCAGTCGATGCCCGTCTGACGAAGTTTTCGTTGGCATGACCTACGTTCGCGTGACTCAACAAGAGATTAAAGGCTTCGACCTCCGAGCAGAAAGCCTCTCCAAGATTCGCGTTATTCTCAGCGAGTACACGCCCAGCGCTAATCTGGTCGGGATTGCGGCACGCCGCGCGAGTCAGTGTCGCTAGGTATATTCGCTGCGAATGTTCCGAAGTCGGGCCTCAAAGGGTGGTTCGTTCTCCTTGAGTTTTGGAAGGTTGCTCTGATTGCTCCCACAAGCGCTTCTCTCATGGAGCGTATCGCGCAGCGTCTGCACGAAAATATGACACCCTACAATTGAGTAGGCTTTTATCTCGATGACCCGAACGACTCCGGCATTCTCGTCATCGGAACGTTTTGCGGGTAGCTTCTCCCCGAATTCTGGTATTCCTCTCAACACCGGTCTTTACCGTGCCCAGCAAGCACTGGGAAGACCGTCTTAGTAGCCGACGTGTCCCAGGGTCCGCGCCATCTGGCTGGAATTCCCATGGCCAAGTCTGAAATCGTGGTTCCTAGCTTTGTGAGGAATAACCTTGTACCTGAACTGGATCTGGAAAGCTATTTTACTGCTACGTTTCCAAGAAGAGCAGGACTTTGTAAAAGACTGCGCCGCAATAGTGGCAACCTACCTGGGCAAAGGTGCGACGGCTTGAAAAAATAAGGGAACTGGGAGTTAGGCCGCTGGTTTCTCCCTCGTAGCCATTCCTCAAGCAACCGCAACTCCCGAAGGCTATTGCATAGAGCATGGAACTCGTCATCCGCAGTTCTCTCAAATGTTCTTTGGCCCGATCTAGCATTGCTGTGCGTGCCGCGGCTATCCTATTACAATTACTTCCGCTGTATAACCAAGGAGGTAACGATGGCGAATCTTACCAATGCGCTTGAAGAGCTTCGTGCAGAGCGCAGTCGGGCCCAGTTGCGGGTAGAGAAGTTGGATCAAGCGATTTCTGTGATCGAGTCGCTAGATGGTTCGAGAACGTCCGGCAACGCAACCCAGCCGAAACGAATGATCTCGGCGGCTTCGCGGCGAAAGATGGCACTGGCTCAGAAGGCGAGATAGGCGAGGGCCGGGAAGGAAAGGAAGCCAGTGGTGGTGGCGACAAGGCGCTCGTCGGCTGCGAAGCGCATGATGTCGGCATCAGCCCGGAGAAAGATTGCAGCCGCTCAAAAAGCGAGACGGGCGAAGGTACGCGCGGAGCAGAAGAAGGCAGCTTGAAGTAAATATTCGGCCCGGAGCTCCGCTCACCTTGCGGGCTCTTTCATTTCGTTTCCTGCAACTCGTAAGAGTCTCTTTCAACAGACTGATCTCGCGCCGGGGGGATCTCCTGAGCGTACTAGTCCGTGCACTCGGAAGTGGTTGAGAACCACCAAACTGGTGGAACTGGGCCAGCAGCCGAGGATTAGCGAGAGGATCAAGCGGGGTCGCCTCGCCTTAACCTGCCACAAACAAAAGCAATTGGCGGATCGCGATTGAACGCGCTCATTGGTACGCAAGTTGCTACCTTTTCCGGGTAAGAACAGCTTCCACTTCGCCTCGTGTCTTTAATTTCTGCTGTGACCATACTTTCATGCAATCAAACAAGAGGATTCGGATGATTGACTCTGATTTTTCAACGGCCAAGAATATTAAGTACCCACAGTGGCAGCGAGAGCTCGAAGCTGCCGTTTCTGAGCATGACCCGCAGATGCTAAGGGTGCGGGTGGATTCAGCGGAGGCCGCTATTTTTCTGCGCCTGCAAATGTTGGCTAACGACGTACAGGGAAAACCCGAGCGCGAAGCCCTTGAGGAAGCCATTCGAATTCTGCGGACGCTTCAAAAGGACAAATTAGGCTATCCGGAGTGGAAGAAAAAGTAACAGCAGCCAAAGCAGTATGCATCTAAGGTGCGTGGCCAAGAAGCGCGTACTACTTGTGGACGACAATGCTATGGTGCGTGCGTTCGTGCGCAAGCTGTTTGATTCCGAGCAGAACTTTGAGCTTTCGGATGAAGCAGATAACGGTCGTGATGCGCTCGAAAAGGCTAGAAATCTAAAGCCAGACTTAATTATCTTGGACTTATCTATGCCTATCATGAATGGGCTAGACGCCGCATCCAAGGTCAGACAGATAGTGCCGAAAGTGAAGATTATTCTGTTTACGGTCCATGAAGGTCACGAAGTTGAACAGCTAGCGCGTGCCGCGGGAATCCACGCAGTCGTATCGAAATATCAGGCAGCGGAAAAACTTGTTTCCGAAGCTCGCAGGTTGCTGGGGTCAATCGAAGACCCGCCTGCCAACGTTCGCAATGCCAGCTAAGGTGTTTGTTGGCTTGTTGGCAACCGATTCGTGACAACATCTCCGCCTGTCCGGGGAACTGTGTCTCCGCGCCCAGAGAGAAATGAATCTTGTTTCTCAAAGCAGCATTCTAAAACATATGTAATACAGAGCTTGATGAGTGAAGGAGTAACCGCTGTCCTCATTTTGTAGCCGGACAGATGATGACTCCTGACAAGGATACCTGTTGCAGAGTCATGTCTGTCACCGGCTTCACTGCTTAACCTTGATGTGACCTGTCCGGAAACGACGAGGCACAGCTTCGCCGATCTGCACGACACCGATCGATGAAGACGACGACATGCTTTCGGCGCGATGGCGGGGGAATTGGGCGAGAGGAACATCATCGGCAATACCGCCGACTCCGTTTGGAGAGCCCTCAGTGACGAACATCAAAAATCGTTTTCCGGAACGAGAGCACACGACAATCCGGCCGTCTCCTCGCAGGACTTGCCAAGTGCCCAGGCCCGGAACTTGTTCGATTCCGCTAGTTCGGACGAACATGCGCACGATTCTGTTGCAGTGTACGTCCTTGGACGACGAGCGGCGTCGCTATCCACTAAAAAGAGATCGTCGGCGGCGAATATTGCGAGGACGGCCGCGCTGCCAATCTCGTGCCCGACAACGTGGCCATCAACGCCATGAATGAAGGAGCGCTTGAATAGCGCTCGATGCCAACAACGCCAAGGCGCTCTGGAGGAAAAGTGAGAAAATGATGGAAGAGTCTTTTTAGCTTCCCTCGTCACAAATGATGGAGAGTCGCAGCAGAAACGGAATGATTAGAGAGACTGATTTCGGTGGAAGCTTTACGCTGCCGGGATGACCTTGGACTGCATGGTATAGTTGGTCATCCGCAAATTGGGAAGTCCCATTGCCTAATCGAAGTACTGACATAGCTCTGCGGTTGTTCCCGATGCCTGTGTGCCCGTCCTTTAATTCACTGTGATCGACACCGTAGTCGTGTGCTGTGTTCCATTCGCACTGCCAGTAACGGTCACCGTATACAAGCCGGCTGGCGTACCGCCGCCCGTCCCGGTAGTCTTTGCACTTCCTGCGTTACCGCAGGCGCCTTGTAACAGGCAAGCACCGAGAACAGCGAAGGCAAGCATCCACGTCAGCAACCTACCGCAGTCTTGCTTGACGATTCCCGCGCTGCCAAACAGCATTCCGGGAATCAACAGCGCGAATATGAGCAGGGCATGTGAACTACGCCCAGAAGGAGGGATAAGCTGGGCAGACGCGTTCGCAGCCGGAGTTACGGTGAGCGTGGCGCTGCCAATATCATTCGCCACCGACAGCGTGCCGAACGAACACGCCGGCGAAGGATTTGAGGCAGGAGCGATGCTGCAAGTAAATGCCACTCCTGATGGATTGAAGCCATTCTTCGGACTGATTGTGATGGTGGAAGTTGACGGCTGGCCAGGCGTCACCGAAGCCGGTGACGCCATGGAGGCCGAGAGTGCGAAGTCGGCAGAAACCGCCATCGGGCTCGATGTGCTCGCGCTGAAGTCGCTGTCTCCGCTGTAAAGCGCAGTGATATTGTGAACGCCAGCCGTGAGCGACGAAATGGAAAGTGTCGCACTGCCGCTTCCATTCAACGAGGAACTCCCAAGCGAAGCGGTGCCGTCCATAAAGGTGACAGTACCTGTGGGAGTGCCTGAGGATGCCCGACTTACAGTGGCGGTCAGGATGAGGCTACCCGATTGCGAACTGTTGGTCAGCGCGATGATGGTGCCGGTCTTTTGTACGATTTGGCTCAGCACCGAAGAACTGGCGCTGTCGATCGAAGCACCCGCGTAGGATACGGCAATCGAATGCGTTCCCATCGAGAGAGTAGAAGTAGCGTAGCTGGCGGATCCGTTGCTCAATGGAACTGTCGCCAAGGTAGTGGTGCCATCCATAAATGCGACAGTTCCCGTGAGCGCAGCTCCACCATTGGCCGTTACTGTAGCCGTGAATGTGACGGATTGATTAAAGGCAGAAGGATTCTGCGAAGACGACAGAGTCGTAGTCGTGGTCCACTGATTTTCAGTTTCATTCAGCGCTGGCGATGTGCTGGTCAGGTAGATTGAACTTCCGCCGTAAATCGCGGTAATGGAATGTCCGCCCAGACTCAGGCCTATACCGCTGAGCACAGCCTTTCCGTTGTTGCCGATCGCGATGCTTCCCAGAGATGTTAGGCCGTCGTAAAAGGTGACGCTTCCACTTACGGAGCCTGCGTTGAACGTCGAGGAAACCGTGGCGGTAAAGCTAACCGGGCCATTCGCGGGATTAGCCGATGCAGTAAGGGTCGTGGCAGTCGCGTACTTGAAAGCTGAGACGACGTTCAGCAGCACCGTAAGGCCGCCGGCCGCGACGTCCGGCTTGCCATCGCCATTGAAGTCGCCCGCCGCAATTCCTTGTCCTCCGCTTCCGAGGTGCTGGAACGGTTGAAATGTACCATCGCCGTTTCCCAGCAATAGAAAATCTCCCGCACCGGAGGCAACATCCAAATATCCGTCACCGTTGAAATCTGCCAGTATGAGTTGAGAGACCGATTGCGGTGAAGGCACTGCGATCGTGAGAGGTATCTGGAAAGTCCCATCGCCGTTGCCTAAAAGGACTGCCAGGAAGCCAGTGTTGCAGATCGAATTGGACTGGCACTGGTCGGTCACGATGAGGTCGAGCTTTCCGTCTCCGTTGATGTCTGCGACTGCTAGTGAACCAGCGTATAACCCAGACGTGCCATACGTGACTGGAGACTGGAAGGTTCCGTCGCCATTGCCCAACATCACAGCGACCTGGCCAGTGGTGCAGTTATTGTCAGAACACTGGTTGGTCACTAACAGGTCAAGCTTGCCATCGCCATTCATATCCGCAAGTGCGACTGAGGTCGCGGTCACTCCACCAGAGTTGTAAGACACGGCGGACTGAAACGTTCCATCGCCATTGCCTAAAAGGACCCCGACCGTACCGTTAGTGCAACTATTGCCGTTACACTCATTGGTCACCACCAGATCAGGTTTGCCATCACCGTTTATATCCCCTACTGCCACCGCGTCTGCATCGAGTCCTGCCGAGCTGTAAGCAGTCGCCGCCTGAAAAGTTCCGTCGCCGTTACCCAGCAACACTCCGACACTACCGTTATTGCAGCTGCCGCTGTTACACGCGTTCGCTACCAACAGGTCGAGTTTGCCATCCCCATTGACATCAGCGAGAGTTACAGAAAACGTATCCACGCCACCGGCGCCATAAGCGACCGGAGGGAGGAACGTCCCGTCACCATTACCGAAGAGCACCCCCACCGTTCCGTTAGTGCAGTTTGAGTTGCACACATTGGCGGCGAGCAGGTCAAGCTTGCCATCTCCATTCACATCTGCCACCGCTAAAGAGAAGGAGCCCGAGCCGCCCGGGTTGTAAGAAATCGGAGCCTGGAAGGTTCCATTACCATTGCCAAACAAGACCCCCACTGAGCCGCCGCTGCAGGAGTTATCTGCGCACCCATTCGTCGCCAGAATGTCGGGCTTGCCGTCTCCATTTACATCTTTGACCAGCACCGAAGAGATGCTCATCCCGCCCGAGTTATAAACGAATGGCGTCTGAAGCGTTCCGTCGCCGTTGCCCAAAAGCACGGCCACGACTCCGTTACCGCAGTCGCTGCTGTAATCGCACTGGTCACCGACGATCACGTCCAATTTCCCATCGCTATTTACATCTGCCGCGGCTACCGAATAAGCGTTTTGCCCCCCCGCTGAATAACTGGAAGCGGCCTGAAATGTGCCGTCTCCGTTTCCCAACAATACACCCACGCTGCCGAGGTCGCAGTTGTTGTAGTTGTTGCATAGGCTTATCACTATCAGGTCGGGCTTTCCATCTGCATTCAGATCGGCCACCGTTACGAATCTCGAGTAGTAACCGCCGCTGTTATAAGAAACAGCGGACTGGAAAGTTCCGTCACCATTGCCTAACAGGACGTCTACAGTGCCGTAAGTACAGTTGGAATTTGAGATACAGTAATTGGACACTACCAGGTCGGGATGACCATCGCCATTCAGGTCCGCCACGGCGACCCCAAAAGCATAGAGCCCTCCTGAGTTGTAGTCGACCGACGACTGGAACGTGCCATCGCCGTTACCCAGCAGAACAGCCACCGAACCGGCATTGCAATTATTGTTGCTGGAGCACTGCTCCGCCACGACAAGGTCAACCTTGCCGTCTCCGTTTACGTCTGCCGCTACGATTGAATACGCGTTGCTTCCGGCCACGCCGAAAGAGACTCCTGGCTGGAAAGTTCCGTCGCCGTTGCCAAGAAGTACCGCTACACCGCTGGAACTACAACCGCTTGGGCTCACGCACTGATTTGCCACCAGTATGTCGAGATGGCCATCGCCATTCACATCTGCAAGTGCGACGGAGGACGTGTCCGCACCGATTGTGCTGTAACTCATTGGCGCCTGAAAGGTTCCGTCAGCGTTGCTCAATAAAACTCCAACGCTGCCAGCGCAACTGGCATTGCTCGCACACTGATTTGCCACGACGAGGTCGGCCAAACCGTCGCCATTCAGATCTCCCATCGCGGATGAAGACGCCTGTATGCCGCCCGAGGCGTAGGCTGGCGTCGCATCAAAGATCGAGTCCAGTCCCAGTTCGGGCATTAGGGAATTCGTCCTCGCGGTGGCTGGATGGAGCAGTCTCGTCATTGCGGGCGGAACGTGGCCTAAAGGTGTAGGCGCGGTCTGACCACTGCCTTGGCGCGGAAAAGGTCTCACAGAACTGGAGGTCGATAACGAACTCGACCTGCCGGTTATTTGCGCCGCAACTGTAACCACAGGAAAGATGAGAGTGATCGCGAAAAGCGTAGCCAACACAGAACCAAGTAAGAGCCGAGAAATCGAAGGCGATATTTTATTGCACGGACGAATGACGCTGCGCATGGCGCTCCTTATGCGTATAAGTAGTTATCTTTCCGGACGGCTCACATTAACCGGAGTAATCGCGGCGGCAGTGAACCCGGGAAGGGCCTGCCTGGCGCGGGCTTTCAGATCGAGATATTGCAAGGAGCGCGCCGAACTCGACGATTAGAGGAAAATAATGCAAGTCGTGCATCGCACTGGACTTAGTGATGTGCGTAGCCGCGAGAGCGAGGAATGATCCACAATATGTACGTCTGGGTTTGAGAATTGTGTTCCAAGATCGTACGGACGAATTCGGTGAGACTCAGACAAGAAAGATAACCTTCCACTCTTTCCCCTGCGCCTACACTGCGATCGGTGCCGCTGGTTGTTCGGCATCGATCCGCCGTTCCTCCGATATTGAGATCTTGCTCAGACTACTGTCGATTGTGAGCATAGAAAACTCGTGTCGCAGGCACGGGAATCATAGACGCCGTCGACCGCGTCACGCGATAAGTGCGTAGTATCGATCTCTAAGTCCGCGAAACTTATGCTGGCGGAAGTTGCCCATAAATCCAGACTCCAGACTTTCGTAACTTTCTCCGCATGTTTCCTCGGCTAGAATTTAGTTATCCCCAGAATGCTAAATCGTCCAAAAATCAAATAGGCGGCCCGACGCTTTGCTTAAACAATCTCTATTCGAGGGCACGAAACCGCGTTCTCACCGCATGCGCCAAGTCGAAGGCCGGGAGTGGTGGCTTTGGGGTTGTGCCGTCGTCGTTACTCTAGCTCTTACATTCGGTATCCTTTGTTTAACCTTTCCGGGTTTTCATTCCTCCGCCAATAGCATCTATTCGCTGAATCTCAAAGAGTGGGTTCGCGGATTGGCCGCTCTCGTGCTGCTATTCGATCTCTACACTGTGTACCAGCAGCGGGAGTTGCAGAAAATGCGCCGCAAATTGGCCGAACGCGAGCACCTTTTTCAACTGATCACAGAAAATGCCGCGGACATGATTGCAGTGACTGACTGTCACGGGAGACGCATCTATAACAGCCCTGCTTATCAGAAAATTCTAGGATATGCCCCTGAGGAACTGGAGGCGACGTCGTCGCTGGATCAGATTCATCCCGACGATTGTGCGCGTGTGCTCGAGGCGACCGAGAAAGCACGCAACACCGGCCGGGGCGAACGGCTCGAGTATCGCATCCGGCATAAGGACGGTTCCTGGCGTTTTCTTGAATCCACCGCCAGCGTCATTCGTGGTTTGGAGGGAGAGAGTGAGGGGCTGGTCATCGTGAACCGTGACATTACCCAGCGGAAGCGAGCCGAAGAAAAACTGGACCACCTCTCTTTCCACGATGGCTTGACCAACCTTCCCAACCGTGCTCTTTTTCTCGACCGGTTGCAACGTGCGATTACTCTTTCCAGACGGCACACAGATTTCAGATTTGCCGTGCTGTTTATTGATATCGACGAGTTCAAGGTCTTTAACGACAGCCTCGGTCACGCCGCTGGAGATGCGCTGCTCATTCAGGTCGCGCAGCGCCTAAGCGCCAGCCTCCGCGGTACGGACACTCTTTCACGTCCTCGCTTCGGTGACATAGCAGAGCCTCCTGGAGGCCAGAGCACCCTAGCCCGGCCCGGCGGCGACGAGTTCACTTTACTCATCGAGGAACTTCAACACTCCAGCGACACGATTCGCGTGGCCGAGCGCATTCAGCAGAGACTCGCCATTCCATTCGATCTAAATGGCCAAGAGATCGTGTTAACGGCAAGCATTGGTATTGCTTTCAGCGGCAATCCCGGGGCCGAAGCGCAGGATATTCTCGGCGAAGCCGAGATTGCCATGTATCGTGCCAAAAGCACGGGTAAAGGCCGCTGTGAGGTATTCGATCATGCGATGCATGCGGGTGCCATCAAACGTTTGCAACTTGAAACAGACCTGCGCAAAGGTCTCGAGTTGAACCAGTTCCGAGTTTATTACCAACCGATCGTCTCCCTGCATAACGACCAGATCGTAGGATTTGAGGCGCTGAGCCGCTGGCAGCACCCTGAGGGTTTAGTCATGCCTGGGGAATTCATTGCCGTCGCGGATGAGACCGGCATCATCCTGCCCATCAATCGTCAATTGCTTTACGACGCTTGCCGGCAGGTTCGTTCGTGGCAAAGGCTTTTCCCATCCGATCCGCCTCTCACGATCAATCTAAACATCACGCCAAAACAGTTTGCGCAGCCTGACCTGGCTTGCGAGATTGGCAGCACTTTGCGGGAGACGGGACTGGACCCTTGCTGTGTCAACCTGGAGATCACGGAAACGATCGCGATGGGCGATGCGGAGAGGTCTGCAGTCGTACTCGCCGAGTTGAAAGCGCTCGGCGTTCGCCTGGACATTGATGACTTCGGCACGGGCTATTCTTCCCTCAGCCGCTTGCAGCGCTTTCCCGTGGACACGCTGAAGGTCGACCGTTCTTTCATCTCACGGATCGACAGCGATCCCGCGACCCACGAAATCGTTCGCGTCATCGTCAAGCTTGCCCACGGTCTTCGCTTGAAGGTAGTTGCGGAAGGCGTGGAAACACAAGCGCAAGTGCTCCTCCTCAAAAGTATGGGCTGCGAGTTGGCTCAGGGATACCTTTACTCCAAGCCCGTTCCGCCCGAGGCGATCGAGCAGCTTCTAAAACAGCAATTAAGGCGCAGTCTCTGGACAGTTCCGCGGGCAGCTCTTTCGTTTAAAGTGTGAAGCCCGGTCCACGCCGACCCGCGCGAACTCGGCGCTCTCCTATCCGATCTAGGCATAAACCTGGGTGGGCGATACACGAGAGTTGACAAATTGGATCACACATTTTGAGGCGAAGCCACGGTCACAACGTCCCGGCCTCGAGCTTTGGATTCATAGAGGCATTGGTCCGCGATTTCGAGCAATTGGCGCGACGTTATTCCGTGTTCTGGAAACGCAGCTATACCAGCTGAAATCGATAGAGTCCCAAGACTTTGCTTCTTGTACTGCAACCGTAAGCTCTTTACTTCGGAGCGCAGCGCGTCCGCGCGGACAGCTCCGTCCTGTGCAGATGATTCCGGCAAAATAATGGCGAACTCCTCGCCGCCATACCGGCAGCATATGTCGGTGGCACGGAAGAAAGTTCGAAATAAATCAGCCAGAGACTGGAGCACCATGTCTCCGGCTTCATGGCCAAAGGTGTCGTTGAACCGCTTGAAATGGTCGAGGTCGAGGAAAAGAATAGCTACTGTCTGCTTCTTGCGGCTGGCTATTTGTAGTTCTCTTTCCAGCGACTCCTCAAGGAAACGCCGGTTGAACAGCCGAGTGAGGGGGTCGCGAATCGACTGTTCGCGAAGAGTTTCGCGCAACTGGAGGCTGGCTATCGAGAGAGCGATTTGCGAGGCCACGCTGATTGCTAGTCGTTGGTGAGATTCCCGGAAATTCCCGATCCCAGAACCAGCGCGGTCCCGCACTGCATCCTCGAACTCGAGATGAAGCACACCAATCGTGTTGCCCTGCCCGACCATGGGTACGCAAAGAGATGCCATGTTTGAATTCTTACTCAAGTGTTGACACGCCATGCTGCTCTCCAGTTCGCTCCAGTGAGGCTGGCCACGACGCAGGGACCAACACGCGTCAGGGGGGAAGGTCGGCGCTAACACGTCTTTCTTGCCCCATCGACTTGCTGCTTCAATAAGTTCCCGTGATGACCTGAACAGATAGAGCGCTCCAGAAGGAGCTTCGGGAAAAAGCTTCCGCACGAAGTCGACTACGATGACGCAGGCCTCCTCAACCGTCCTGCTACACTGCAGCAGTGATGCCATTTCATTTAACGCGCTCATCTCCTTTGTCCGGAGTCCCAACTCCTTCACCAGTTGGTCCAACGACTCGGCATGCTGTCGCTGTGCTTCGTTCGCCCGGATCTGTTCAGAAATATCCTCATAGATTAAGTATGCGCCTCGTACCTCATTGTTTAACTGAAGCGGGACGCCATGCAGTGCGAGATCCAGCACTTTCCCGTCTTTGCTTCGCTGCCGCACCGTCCGGCGCAACGCATTGCCGGCGAACACCTGTGAGATCAGCTGTGCGGAGTTCGTAGCTGCGTCGTTAGGTGTTCCCATGCTGGCAATATCAATCGCACCGAGTTCCCGCCGATCGTAGTGGAAGAGCTTCTCGAATGCGGAATTCGCCAGCTCTACTCGGCCCTGACGGTCAAGTACGACGATTCCCAAGGGGTTATTTTGTATCACGGAGTCCAAAAAGGAGCTTTGTTCCTTCATCGCCTTGGCCAGACGGTGTCGCTCACTGACCTCGGATCCGACGATGAGTCCTACCGCCGACAGCACCAGCATAAACAAGCCAACTCGTGTGAACACAGCCTCGGTTGGGGGAAACACACGCATCGCGAGGACAATCCCGAAATTTATCGCCAGCAAGCCGGTAACGACTCGCTGAATGCCATGACGCATAGCGATCCAGATAATCGGAATGAAACATGTATAGAACTGCCCATAGCGTCCATCGTTAGTCCCGAACATTGCGCAGCAGACTGCCACTATCATTAGAGCTTGGCAACAGATTTCTACCGTCGCCCCAAAAGAGGCCTTTGTTTGATTGGAATATGCTTTAGCCGGAAGGAGTTGGGCTGGTGCCGGATCGAGCCATCCGCGAATACGCGGCAGCACGTGGACGAGAAGAAAAGGGGCAACACCCACCAGGCCGATCGCATCGCCCAAGAACCACACGATTACAGCAGAATTATACTCACCCCAAGTAATACTGTGATCCGCAATCAGGCATGCAACACCAATGACTGTGGCGGTAGCCGCCGCTACTCCACTGATAAAGAGATAGCGAACGACATCTCGACGGTGGCGTAGCCCAAGATCGATTCGCAACGGGCCGCGCAAAATGTAGGCCGCTATGCCATAACAAGCAGCAATCCCCATCGCATCAACCGTACCGCCGAAAGACGTGACAGGCTGTGCATATACAATTTTGCCAGCAAGAGCAACCGAGAAACAGGTCAAAAGGGCATACCATGGACTTATCCCCAACACGAGTGCCATGGCCATTCCAATAGCCGGGTACCAGGCAACAAATCCGATGCGAGAAAACAAAACGATTTCGGGCCGGTTCAAGAGGAGATATAGCAGCACGAACGACAGGGAAACTAGAGTGTGGCGAATCACAGTTCGGCGCAAACACATGGCGATATCTCAATGCCAGAGTGACTGGTTTAATCACTCAGGGGAGCTAGACGTGGGATTCTGGACAGGGGCCGTGTAAGAGTTTCACAGAAAGGGAACCGACTTCTAATTACTGAAGTCATGTTCTGCTATAGTGTTCGGATTTCGTAACACAATTCTCCGGCGTTGTTTGATGAAATCAGATGGGATGAGTTCTGCATGGCGGAGAGTTTGTCCAAAAGAAATACAGAAAACCCCCACTTGACTACGACCGGTAGTCCGACACCATCAATCATTTGTCTAGAGCGGCGAACTGGACGCATAACTAACACTATGAGCACCACGACCTTGGTGACTTGAGACGCTCATTGTCGGAAAGTAAGCTGCAGTTAGAACCGAGGAGCCGCTCCTGGATACCCCAACTAAGA
>JBAWBG010000246.1:0-3988 GCA_049589695.1 Candidatus Sulfotelmatobacter sp.
GGACAGGAGTGTCCGTCCCACACGGGACAGTGGTGGAAATGCCTTGTAAGGCCGACGATGGCGTGCAGCGAAAAAGGGGTCCCCCTTCGGCTTCGCTCAGGGCAGGCTTTCGACTGCGCATGACGTCCACTTCGTGGGCTTCATACTCGCTCAGGATGACAATTTTACGGAGTTCGTGGGCGTCATGCTTCGCTCAGGATGACAGATCGATTATTTCTTCGTAATCCTCGTCGATGCTGGCGTGGATGGTTAGGGGAGGGTCGAGTTGGTGCCAGGCTTCGCGGTATTTTTCGAGGCGCATGATGCGGGCGTTGCGGTGAGGATAGAAGCGGAGCATGGGTTGGGGCGTGCAGATTTCGACGGGGATGATGTACCAGATATCGAGAGGGACGACGTGAGCGGCGATGAAATCGATGTCGCGCTTGGTGTAGACGGCGCGGCGTTTGCCGACGGTGTAGGTGGCGCGGGTTTCGTAGGCGCCGGCGCGGAGGGAGTCCGTGCACTTGATCTGAATGCGGAAGAGGTGAACTTGGGGTTGGGGACGGTTATCGAGGATGAAGTCGTAACGCTCGGAGTCTCCCCAGGGCTTGGAGATGGCGAAGCTGCGCTGGCTGGCCTGGTAGAGGAATGCGGCTTCGGAGCGCTCGCCGGTGCGTTTGGTGTTGGGGCGGAAGGGGTCGCGCTTCGGCATGAACTGGCTCCTGGAAGATTTAGTTGTGCTGGGATTTGTTTCTAATAGTTATTATAGCAGTGGCGTCAAGGGCTTTAGTTCAAAAGCTTTCACCACAGGGGACACGGGGGTCACAGGGTAGAGCGGGGCTAGTTTTGGGCCAGGTTTTGAGTTAGTTTTGGTTTGGGGTGGGCTGAGGCGGGTTTTGCGGCGGAGGATTTTTTCGTGGGCGCGGCGGCGGACTTGGCGGCGAGTTTCTTTTTGTTGAAGTCGCGGACGATGCGGGCGACGTAGGCTTTGGTTTCGTAGTAGGGAGGGACTCCGTTGTATTGCTCGACGCGCTGCGGGCCGGCGTTGTAGGCGGCGAGGGCTTTGATGAGGTCGAAGTTGTAGCGCTCGAGAAGCTCGCGGAGATAGCGGGTTCCGGCTTGGACGTTGGCTTGCGGATCGAAGGCGTTGTGCACGCCGAGTTGCGTGGCGGTTTGCGGCATGAGCTGCATTAATCCTTGAGCGCCTTTGGGCGAGAGCGCGCGGATATTGAAATCGCTTTCGGCGCGGATGACGCTGGTGACGAGATCGGGATCGAGCTGGTAGGTGCCGCTGGCGTCCTTGACGGTTTGGTTCAGGTCGAAGGGATGCGGGGTGACGGCGGCGGGCTGAGGCAGCGTGGCGGGAGCTGGCGGGTCGGGGATGGATTCGAAGTGGTCGATATCGGCGGTGGGAATGTCGACGAAGTTGGATTGACCGCTGTCGATGTAGAGGCGGGTGATCGTGCCGATGGTTTGGCGATGGTTGTGGGAGATGGAGAATCCGTTGCGGAGGATGGCGGAATCGGAGGCGAAGGCGAGGGTTGAGATCAGGGTGAGGATCGCGGTGAGGGTTGCGAATTTTAGCGGCGTGTTCATGTTCCGCGATCGATACCTCAGGGGCTAAAGCCCGGAATCTTTAGCATCTCATATCGCAGCGCTGAAGCGCTGCGCCACCCAAAGGCTGCCGGGGCTAAAGCCCCATTATTTCACTGATCCTTTGCGGCGCGGCTGAAACCGCGCCCTTTCAAAGCGTCTGCGAACGACATTTCAAAGCAGTGGCGAGCTGCATTTCAAAGCCGCGGCGAACTGCATTTCAAAACGCTTCAGAGCTAACTTCAAACTACATTTGCCAGGGCGGCGGCTACGCCGCAATTGTCGTTGTCCAGTGTGATGCTCCAGCCGCGAGAACGGAGTTCTTCGCAGGCATTCCCCATGATAACCGGATGGCCGGCAAACTCAAGCATTTCAATGTCATTGTGGTTGTCACCGATGGCCATGACCTGGTCGCGATGGAAGCCGCGGTGGGCGGCCCAGCGGGCGAGGGCGTGGCCTTTGGAGCAGCCGGCGTTGAGGACATCGATCATGGAGAGATCGCGCTCGGGATATTCGGTGCGGAGGACTGTGATGCGGTTGTCGAGGCCGGCGGCTTCGAGGGCGCGTAGAGCCTGGGCCATGTGGGGCATGGAGCCGCAGAACATGGTCTGGATGGGATCGGTAACGAGAGAGTTTTCGATGGGGACGACGAAGTCGATATAGGGCATGTTCTTTTCGAGCCAGCGGCGGATGCTGGCGTTGAGTGCGTCGAGACGTTCGAGGACGATGGCGCCTTTGGTTTCTTTATCAAAGGTAAGAACGGTGTGGCCGCGGAATTCTTGCATGGCGGTGCAGAGGTCGAGGCAGGTCTGGCGGGGCATGAGGTCGCGATGGAAAGTTTCGCCGGAGAGAGAACGAGTGACGGCGCCGTTGGAGCTGATGAGCCAGAGATCGAAGCCGAGTTGTTGGGCGATGGGGAGAGCGAAAGTGTGGCGGCGTCCGGTGACGAGAACGATTTCAACGCCCGCGGAATGGGCGCGGCGCAGCGCGGCGAGATCGTCGGGGGAGATTTGGAATTGTGGATTCAGGAGGGTGCCGTCGATATCGGAGGCGAGAAGGCGGATGGAATTGGACTTCGGGCTCCGGGCTTCCGGTTTGGGGAGGGTAGAGGCGACTGTCACTTATCCATTGTTACATAGTGTTATTGGAATCCGACTGCGTAAGCCGGGGCGGGACCGCTCGATGGCGGGAGAGCGGAGAATCTAAGCTTTCTTGCGCTTGTCCATTGCGACGGGAAAATTGATCAGGTTGTAGGTGGAGACGTTGTGAGCATTCTCGATGAGCGCGGTGATGGCGCATCGAAGTTCGAGGACTGCTTTCTCCAGTTCCTCTCCCTGCGCCGTGTCAATCAATGAACAGAGTTGGCGCACGCGTTCGTCGGGGGAGGTAGCCATCCTGTAACAATTGCAGAAAACATGAAGAAATGCTGTACGGACTTTAATGTAGCGAACCTTAGGGCTTCCTCTGTAGCGAAGAGGGCTGTTCCGGTTTCGCTGTGTTTTGGCGTGTTATATTTCGCATTCCATGGGATTTATCTTCTTTCTCTTTCACTGGTGGGGATTTCTGCTGATGGCGGTGGCGATTGTGCATTTCATTCGCCGGCGTCCTGATTTTTATTGGATTTTTATTATTCTTTTTCTGGGATGGATTGGGGCGGCGATTTATATCGTGGTGGAAGTGATTCCAGATGCAGGATTGCTGCGTGGTTCCTTTCAGGTGTTTCCGCGGCGGCGAAGGATTCATGAATTGGAGCGGGCAATTCTGGATAATCCTTCGGCGGGAAATTATGAGGAGTTGGGATTGTTGTATCTGGATGATGGAGATTTTGCCAAGGCGCGGGGATGTTATGACCGGTCGATTTCGCAGCGTGCGGATTCGGTAGATCCGTTTTACCGGCGTGGAGTGGCTGAGATTGAGTTGGGAGATTTTGCCGCGGCGGCGCCGGATCTAGAGCGGGCGGTGGAAGAGGATCCGACGTATGACTTTCATCGCGGGATTGGGCTGCTGGCGCATGCTTATGCGCAAACGGGGAAGCCGGAAAAAGCAGAAGAGCTTTTTCGGGAAGCGACGAAGATTTCTACCAGTTCGGAAACTTATTACAACTACGCTTTGTTCTTGCAGTCGCAGGGGCGAGTGGAGGAAGCGCGGCAGTGGGTGCAGAAGATTTTGGATAAGCGGGCGACGATGCCGGGATATCAGAAGCGGCGGGAGCGGGCGTGGTTTAGGAAAGCTTACGCGATGATGGCGCGGTTACGGCTGTAGCGAGGGCTAAAGCCCTGTTTTATTTTGAGTTCTCAATGCAGGCCTGAAGGCCTGCTCCACCCTTCCTGTTGGACAATTCCAGAGATGCAGTTCAGTTAGACAATTCCAAACATGCAGTTTTGAAGGCTAGAGGGATCCCTCGACTTCGCAGGAT
>JBAWBG010000247.1:0-1795 GCA_049589695.1 Candidatus Sulfotelmatobacter sp.
ACGCTGAACAACTCCGACCTGAACTCCGCGATCCTCCGCGTCGCGCAGTTTGCCGACGAACGTTCGCGCGCCGTGCGACTGAAGCTCGAGAAAGGCGAAGTTAAGATTTCAGCTTCGTCGACGGAGGCGGGCGAATCCGAGGATTCCGTCGAAGCCCCCTACGACGGCGAAACCCTCACCATCGGCTTCAACGCCCAATATCTCGTAGATTTCCTGAAAGCGTCGGGGACGGATGAAGTTCGCCTGGAACTGAAAGATTCCCAATCCGCCGGCCAGCTTCGGCCTGCCGAAGGCGACGACTACAAGTACCGGTATATCGTCATGCCCATGCGCATCTGAAGGCTCCGTGCGAAAAGCATCGGCGGCTATAAGGGTGGCAGTCAGCATCGCCGAAGCCATACCATAATGCGAATCGTTTTTCGGAATGTATCACTCCCAACGCAAGAATGGAGCCCCGGACGCCCTCGTCCGGGAGGGAGCGCCTCGGGGCGGACGAAGGCGTCCGCCGCTCCATGGTTCGCGATTCGACGGTACGTGATTCGGCCGACTGTTATCGCGAATCTCGTGGCAATATCTGCATCTAGGCGGAAGCCCTGGCTCTTGACCTTACCCTCGTTCCTGTCATAATTGACGGCCAATCTATTGGAAGGAGCTTCGCATGCTAAGTGGATTCAAGAAGTTCATCCTGCGCGGCAATGTTGTGGATATGGCTGTGGGTGTGGTCATCGGCGCGGCTTTCGGTGGCGTGGTCGCGGCGCTCACCAAGGATTTGCTCACGCCCCTGATCGGCGCGTTGGTGGGCAAGCCAGATTTTTCCGCGCTTCATTTCGCGGTCAGAGGCACGCCGTTTCCGGTCGGGGACTTCATCAACGCATGCGTGTCTTTCTTTCTGATCGCCGCGGCGGTTTATTTCTTCGTGGTCCTACCGGTAAACGCGCTAGTGGCCCGTATGCACAGAGGTGACAAACCGCCCGATCCCACCACGAAAAAATGTCCGGAATGCCTCAGCGAGATTCCCATCGACGCCCGCCGCTGCGCGCACTGCACGCAGCCGGTCCTGGGACGAGCTGCGTAGCACATCTTGGAACTTAAGAGAATGTAAAAACAAAGAATGTAAGAACTATGTGGGACTGCGCCCCCCGGCTGTCTGCGGAGCGAAGCTCCGCGGCTTGCTCCACGCTACATGTGTAGCGATCCACTTTGATTCTCTAACTTTTATGGATTGCCTGGTCAATAGCCGTTAAGGTGAAGTCCTCCCCCACTTTTAGCGTGCTAGCCGCCCGCAAAGTCTTCGATTTTCATCCACAACATATCCACAGATTCGTCTCCCATTCCACTATTACCAACTCGATTCTGGATCGTTTTCCTAGCCCCGGCGCGTGAAGAATTTCCACTTTCACGGAATCCACACGTCCGTTCGCAATCCCCGGAATGGTGTTAAGCGAATCGCATCCCACCTCGTAACTCAACAGATTCTTACTCAGCCGGATGCACACGCACCACCCTGTGTATAACTTTTGCGCTCAAAAAAGAAAAGCGGCCTACGAAGGCCGCCCGTCAGGAACCAGAAACTTGAAAACTATCTACCGGCCCGCTCTGGCCGCCGCAGTCATCATCCCGGCGATTTGCATCCCGTCAATCCGCGCCAGCACGTTCTCAATGCTCGCGCCCGTATCCGTGCATGCATCCACATACGGATGCCGGCTTCCATCCGCGTGCATCACCAGCACTGGCGTCTCTGCCTGCGCTTTTTTCACCACATAAGGCAAATGATGCCGGTCATTTCGCGACAGGC
>JBAWBG010000248.1:0-5107 GCA_049589695.1 Candidatus Sulfotelmatobacter sp.
TGCTTGTTGTGTGGTTGCGCTTCCGTTACGTGGCCGATAACTTTTGTATCCTTCGGCACAAGTATCTCGCCGCCAGTCGACTTCATATCCTGTGTAACCTTGGCTACAACTTCCTCTCCGGTTTTCGCTTTCTTAGCGTCGATAGTTTTGGTCAGCGAGACTGGAATGACGCTGCCCGGTGCAATTCGCGGAGGAGCGCCCGGCTGGGTGGAGGCGGAGGATGCGGGATGCTGAGTCTGAGGTTGTGCTGGAGCTGATGCTTGCGGCTGGGAGGCGGTTGAGTTTGGCGTGGATGGAGCATTACTCTGCGCAAGAGCAGCACCTGCAAGCAATGTGACTGCGCATAAGCTGATAAGAAATGTTTTCATCGTCTATATCCCCTTAAATAAGCGTTCGAGCTTATAACTGCGAAGGCGCGCAACAATCGTGCCACCAATTCGATGCATTTTGGAATGCGAGGGTAGATCGAAAAACGTGCTTGAGCGTCGTGATTATGGTGCCAGGGAATGCTGTCGCCAACCGACAGCAACAAGATTGCATCGAACTGCAATGACTCGCTATCTCCCGCTCACCGCTCTCGCCCTGGCGCTCACTACGATGGTTGCCTGCACAACCAAAGACAATCCCGACGAAATCCGTCAGCGCACAGCCGAGGCGACGGAAACGATGAGACGCGACACCAAGGCGGTTGTGGACGGCGTGAAGGAAGGTATGGGCCACGATAACAAGGCCATCAATATCAACAAGGCCTCGCGGGAGGATCTCTTGACCCTACCCGGTGTGACCGACCATGAGGCCGACCGCATCATCGCTGAACGCCCGTACGACGACGCACACGATCTGGTGACGCGACATGTCATTCCTCAAGCGGAGTACGACAAAATCCAGGACCGTGTCATCGCAGGCCACTAACACCGCTCCTTTCTGTGACTTCTGAGCCGATCCTGCGATATTATCAAGTAGATGTCTGCTCTGCGACAACATCCATTTCAAACTGACGATCCGCGGCTGGACCCTATTCATGCCAAGGTGATGGCAGGTGACCGCCTTGATTTCGCCGATGCGGTCACGCTCTACCGCAGCGGCGATGTGCTCGCCGTGGGCTGGATGGCCAATTATGTTCGCGAGCGATTGCACGGCGATAAGACATATTTCAATGTCAATCGCCACATCAATCCCACGAATGTTTGCGTTGCGGCTTGCCGGCTCTGCGCCTTCGGGCGCAAAAAAGATTCTCCCGGCGCTTACACTATGGCGCTCGAAGAAGCCTACGAAACCGCCGCGTCCGGATACAGCGAGGCAGTTACCGAGTTTCACATCGTCGGCGGATTGCACCCTGACCTGCCTTTTCAATATTTCCTCGATCTCTGCGCTGGACTGAAGCAACGCTTTCCGCAAGTGCATCTTAAGGCCTTTACCATGGTAGAGGTGGCGTATCTTTCGAAGCGCGCGAAGCTTTCCATCCGCGAGACGCTGGAACAATTGAAGGCCGCAGGGGTAGATTCCTTACCGGGCGGGGGCGCGGAAATTTTTGCCGACCGGGTGCGGCACATTATCTGCGATCACAAGATCGATGGCGATCAATGGCTGGACACGGCAAAAATCGCACATCAGATCGGACTCAAATCGAATGCGACCATGCTTTACGGCCACGTCGAGAATGATGAGGATCGCGTCGATCACCTGTTGAAGTTGCGCGCTCTGCAGGACGAGACCGGCGGCTTCCAAACCTTCATCCCTCTGGCTTTTCATCCCGATAACACGCCGCTGCAGCATTTGCCGAAAACTACCGGGATGCTGGATATCAAGCAAATCGCGGTGGGCCGCCTCGTGCTCGATAACTTCCCGCATATCAAATCTTATTGGCAGATGATGACTGCCAAGATCGCGCAGATTTCGCTGCGCTTCGGGGCCGATGATATGGATGGCACGGTGATCGAAGAGAAGATTTATCACGATGCGGGCGCGACCACTCCGCAAGGAATGCGTCGTGAAGAACTCGAACGGCTTATCCGTGCCGCCGGCCGCGAGCCGATCGAGCGGGATACGCTGTACCGGCCAGTCACCAGAACGGAAACCTCGGTTACGGTCGCGGTATAAAGTTTGTGTTGGGCCGGATGTTCCCCTACTTGAAGAATTCCATCATTTCAGGCGCATTCGCTGCCGCTCCCGGTAAATTCGTCACGCCCAATCCCTCCATCATCAGCCGCAACGTGCTCTCGTGCTGGTAGAGCGTTGCGGACTGATATCCGGCTTTTGCCAAAGGGCTCACGATCACCGCCGGGACGTGGCCGCCGCCGTGTTCTGTGTCGGTGTCTTCAGCTTCGTCGAACGTGATGATCAACAGGGAATTCTGAAAGTCGCTGCCGGCCAACAACGGGCTGATATTCGTGGAAAGCCACTGATCCGCAGCCGCCAGCATTTGATCGCTGGTGCAGGTGCTCAGCCCGGCAGGACAGTTATGCGCGTCATCGTTTACGTTGGGCACGATAAACGCATAGTCGGGCAAACTGTTATTCGCCATATCGGTGGCCAACTGCGTAAACGGAACCACATTGCTGGCCTGTACTGGACTGGTCTGAACGTCGGAGAAATAAACGAACGGAACGTGATGCTGAAGATAAGCCCCGCTGTCGCCGCCTAAATAGCCCACCGACGGCAGGGATTCGGCATAACACTTCCAGGTTTTTCCCGCAGATGTCAGCGCGCGCACCACATTATCCTGAGTGACTACACCGCTGTAGGCATCGCCTTCGCTGCCGGTAATCGAGGTTCCGGCGCCCGCGGTCAACATGAAGTAGTTAGGCAAGGAGGGATGGGCGTCGGCGTAATACTGCGTGGCCAAACTGTAGGCCGATGCCAAACTGTTCAGATACGGCATGTTGGAGTTCCCGATCACATCGCTGAAGCTGTGATTCTCTTCGATCACAAGAAAAACGTGGTTGAATGTCGGACTGTTCGAATTGGGTGGCGGGGTTGGAGTCGTTCCTCCGCCACCTCCGCCTCCGGTGCTGCTGGAGGTGGAGCTGGTTCCTCCTCCGCAGGCGCATTGCAGAACGATGGCTGCCATCAGGACAAACGGAATGGCGTAATTTCGCGGCACGAGTTTGTTATCTCTTCGACTAGAAACAATTACCAATTTCTAGATTCGTTTTCGGGCCACGATTGGATGATGAGATTGGAGGCGAAAGTTGCTCCAGCCTGTCCGCTGGCGACGCTAGTTAATCGGGACTCGGAGTTCTCAGCAATAACAAAAGCCGGGGAAGGGAACCTCGATTCCCTTTTTTCTCCGGCTACGAAGCAGAAAAATTAGACTGCGCGCCTAAAGCTTTTCGAAGAACTCGCAGGCCGAGCAAGAAATGTAAATCCCGCCCGGAACGCCGCGCTCGCGGTCCTTCATTCGTTTCACAATGCGCGTGGTTTTGCCGCACTTAGGACAATCCGTGCTCTTGCTGGTATCCATAACTTTCTTCCGGTCTGCCGTTTTTGCGATCTTCGCTCCAACTGCCATAGTTCGTTTCTCCTGATCTCAATGCGCAGTTCAATCCGGCAACTTCCCGGACGATGGTATAGGGAAAAAATTAAAAGGCCTTATACGTAAGGCTCAAACTGGGGATCTGTAATACGCTCGGAAAACCCGCAGACTCCGTACTGGCTCGGTTCCGTCAGTTGATTTTACAGTAAGGTGGTCTCCATTGTCTCGGGCAGTCCCTATACGAGAGTTCTGAGGCGGCAGTGAAATGAACTTTTAGCCTACAATTACGTATCGTCCGGTAGAGGAACAAGCCATGTATTGCAACTATTGCGGCAAAGTGATTCAGGATGACGCGGCGGTTTGCGCATATTGCGGCATTCGCATAGGAGCGTCCGTAGCCCGCAAGCGGCTGGTGCGGCCGCGTCAAGGGCGCAAGATCGCCGGCGTCTGTCTGGGCTTTGCGGAATATTTTGATATCGACGTGACCGTCGTCCGCTTGGTTTGGTTAATCGCTTCCTTCATGACCGGCATTGGGTTGATTTCCTATCCTATCGCTTGGATTATCATGCCGGAAGAGCCGTTAATGTTGAATGCGCCGGCAGGGGTTCGTCAGGCGGCAAGTTCGTAATCGACGCTTCGATTAGATTCGATGGGGTAGCCAAATCCGTCGCAACACACATGGCATTCTCTGTGGTTAAATCGGTGAGATGCAGCGCATCCAAAGCGGCGACGCGGAGATTGTCTATCATGTTCTGGGCGAAGGGTCTCCTGTAGTTCTCCTGCACCCGTTTCCCGCCAATCATGAATTTTGGTTTCCTGTGGCAAATACACTTGCGGCGCGGTATCGAGTGATTCTCCCGGATCTCCGCGGGCACGGAGATTCCGCCGCTGGCGAAGGGCCCGCCACAATGGTGAAGCATGCCGCCGATATCTTCCGCGTGATGGACGATGCTGAAGTTGGCCGCGCCGCCCCGCTGGTCGGCGTTTCCATTGGCGGATATGCGCTTTTCGAATTTTGGCGTCAGCATCGCGGTCGCGTGGCTGCTCTCGCACTGTGCAATACGAAGGCTCCCGCGGATTCTCCCGATGCCCGTGCCGCTCGGCTGCAGGCGGCGAATGATGTAATCGAGCGCGGGATCGAACCGTTTTTCGAGAGCATGGTTCCACGGCTGCTGGGCAAAAGTACGCGAGAGCTGCGGCCTGATCTGGTTGAAGGCGCGTTGCGCATGATGCGAACGATGTCGCCCGAAGACGTGGCGCAAGTGCAGCGCGGCATGGCCGAGCGTCCGGACTCGGTCGATACATTGAAGACCATCGATGTTCCCACGCTTCTGGTAACTGGAGAGGAGGATGTGCTCACCGGCGTGAACGAAGGGGAACTGATGCGCCAGCACATTCCCAATGCCCAGTTGCGCGTTCTTCCGAAAGCGGGCCATTACTCGCCATGGGAACAGCCGGAAGAAGCGGGCAGAGTGCTGCGTCAGTTCCTCGACCGAATTTAGATAAACGCCCAGTCTGGTTCGGTAAAATCGAGCGCATTATGAGAATCGTCAAGACCATGGTCGCTGTGACGCTTTGTTTCGTTGGGTGGGAATTCTCTGCGTACTCTCAGACCGCTTCTCCTCAGCGTCC
>JBAWBG010000249.1:0-5513 GCA_049589695.1 Candidatus Sulfotelmatobacter sp.
AAGGCGGGAAAGTTCAACTCCAGGTTCGAGCACAGGACGGCACGGAGCGAGCGATTCAGGCGGACCACGTCATCGCGGCTACTGGCTATCGAGTTAATCTTGATCGCTTGAGCTTTGTGAGTTCAGAGATTCGTTCTAAGTTGACCACTCTCGCGGGTACTCCCGCGCTCTCCTCGACCTGTGAGTCATCTGTACCGGGACTTTATTTCGTTGGTATTGCGGCGGCCAACAGTTTCGGTCCTGTCATGCGGTTTGCTTTCGGCGCTGACTTTGCCGCTCGCACGGTGACGCGGGCTCTGACGAAATCCCTCTCCCACAAAGCCTCCCTGGTAGCGGTCCGAAGCGTGGTTTCCACAGCGGAGTGAACGGATGAAGCGATCTGGAAATGGTCTTCAGTTGCTTCATGATTGTTTTCACTCCCGAGATTGCTAACGGATACGGATGAAGAGAGAGACCATCGCAATCCACGCAGGCTATGACGGCGACCCCGCGACCAAGGCCGTCGCCGTGCCGATCTACCAGACGGTTGCGTTTGAGTTTGACAGTGCCGAGCATGGCGCCGCCTTGTTCAACCTGGAAGTGCAGGGGAACATCTACACGCGGATCGGAAACCCTACCAATACAGTTCTCGAAAAGCGCATGGCCGCACTCGAAGGCGGAGTCGATGGACTCAGCGTCAGCTCAGGAATGGCCGCGATTGAGTATTCGCTGATCAATATTGCCGAAGCGGGAAACAATATCGTTTCAACTCCGCAGCTGTATGGCGCCACTTACACACTCCTGGCTCACATTTTCCCCAAGCGTGGAATCAGTTCTCGCTTCGGCGCGACCGATCGGCCTGAAGATATTGAAAAGTTGATCGACGAAAATACCCGTGCAGTCTACTGCGAAAGCGTTGGGAATCCAGCAGGCAACGTAGCTGACATTGAAGGTTTGGCGCGAGTAGCACACAAGCACGGCGTACCGCTCATCGTGGATAACACGGTCGCTACACCGATCTCATTCCGGCCCATCGAGTATGGCGCGGACGTGGTCGTGCATTCGATGACGAAATTCATCGGCGGCGGTGGCACCAGCATCGGTGGAATGATCGTGGATAGTGGCAAGTTTCCCTGGCGACAACACGCCAAGAAGTTTTATATGTTGAACTCGCCCGAGATCGCCTATCACGGCGTAGTCTACGTGGACCATTTCGGAGATGCAGCGTACATAGCGCGGTGTCGCACTGTGTGTCAGCGAAATACGGGTGCCACGCTGTCTCCGTTCAACGGTTTTTTATTCTTGCAAGGGATTCAGACTCTTGCCCTGCGGGTTGAGCGACACGTACAGAATGCACGTGAGGTGGCGGAATTCCTGCGTGATCATCCGGCGGTAGAGTGGGTCAACTACGCCGGCTTCCCTGACAGTCCTCTTTATCCGATGGCCCACCGATATCTGGGCTCGAACTTCTGCTCGCTACTGACTTTTGGTGTAAAGGGCGGCTACGAAGGGGGACGGAAGTGTTTCAACGCCTTCCAGTTGTTTAAGCGGATGGTGAACATGGGCGACGTGAAATCGCTATCGTGCCATCCTGCGTCGACCACCCACCGGCAACTAACGCCGGAAGAGCAAGCGAAGGTAGGAGTCACTCCGGAGATGATCCGCCTCAGCGTAGGCATTGAACACGTCGACGACATTCTTGAGGACCTTGGCCAGGCGCTGGACAAGGCTGCGAAATGAATTGCGGAAGAAGAGCACGTATCGTTGTGGGGAGATGAAATGCCACTAATCATCGAGGGCGGGCGAGTTCCGAGTCGTTGGGCGGAGAAGAAACGCTCCAGCGTCGTAGTTCCGATTGATCGCTATGTCAAGCGTCCGGAGTGCGTTCGCCTTGCGCTGATCAATAACATGCCCGATGCGGCGATTGAAGATACGGAGATCGAGTTCTTTGAGCTTTTGGACATTGCGTCGGGCGATGCTTTGGTATTTCTCAAGCTTTACTCCTTGACTGGGGTTCCCCGCACCGATCGTGGACAGCGCCATTTGAACGATTTCTACTTTGGCTTAGACGACCTCTGGACAAACCGTTTCGACGGAGTCATCGTCACGGGTACTGAACCACGTCAGCCTGACTTGCGGCAGGAACCATATTGGTCTGCCTTAACCGATGTCCTGGACTGGGCCGAACGCAATACCGTTTCTACGGTCCTTTCTTGTTTGGCGGCTCACGCCGGTGTTCTTCACAGCGATGGTATTCAGCGCCGTCTTCTTCCTGACAAACAGTTCGGTGTCTTTGAGTCGACAACAGTCTCTGACCACGAACTCACAAGACATGCCACACCACTCTTACGGTTTCCGCATTCTCGATGGAATGAACTGAAAGAAAACGCGCTGACCGCCTGTGGCTATGATGTGCTCACGAAGTCAGATCAAGCCGGGGTGGACGTTTTTGTGAAGCAAAAGAAGAAGAGTCTGTTCGTCCATTTCCAGGGTCACCCGGAGTATCAGGCTGCGACATTGTTCAAGGAATACCGTCGAGACATAAAAAGATTTCTGCGCGGAGAGCGGGAAAACTATCCCACGATGCCGCACGGGTACTTCGACCAGGCCGCGGCCCGGATCCTCGCAGATTTTCAACAGATGGCTGTTGCGGATCGGCGTGAAGAACACCTGGGGTTGTTCCCTGAAACGGTTGCCAAGTCGTTGCAAAAGACATGGCAGTCCTCGGCGACGTGCATATACCGAAACTGGTTGCAGTATGTGTTAGCGAAAACCGCTGAGGTATCGCAGTTCGCGCCAGTCGCAGATTCATATGGCGAAGGAAAAGGCTCTGCCGTACTGTAACCAGCATTTGATGCCACATTTTGTCCAGGAAATGACTGCTCCGTTCCCAACTGTTCAAGAACAGGCCTCTGAAATTTTACGGACGCTGCCTGCCCGCATCAGCGACGTGGTGACACCGTGGGCTGAGAGATCGCCTGAGAAGCCGGCTCTGGTCGAAGCCTCGGGCAGTTGGACATACCAGCAATTGGCTTCCGCCATTTCTGAAACGCAGACTCGGCTTCGAGAATGGGGCGTGCGCCCGGGCGATCGCGTCATGATTGTAGGCGAGAATTGCCGGGAGTTCGTCGCGATCCTGCTCGCCGCAGCCGGGATAGATGCGTGGCCTGTACTGGTAAACGCAAATCTATCTGCGCGCGAGATCGACGAGATCCGGGATCACTGCGGCGCCCGCCGTGTTTTCTACACCACCAAAGTGTCGACTCATGCAACGGAGCATGCAAGCCGCCACCGCGCTGCTGTCAAGGCGGTTGAAGGTCTGGAAGCGATCGGCATCGGTCGCCTCAACGAGAGCGTGGAACCGGAACCGGTGGAGGCGAACATCGCGGACCGCGTAGCCGCGTTGATCTACACCTCCGGCACCACCGGCGTCCCGAAGGGCGTCATGCTGAGCCATCGCAATCTGTTATTTCTCGCGGCTGGATCAGCCAGGATACGGGCACTTACGGCTGACGATCGTTTTTACGGCATTCTCCCAATGTCTCACGCGGTAGGACTCTCAGTAGTCTTGCTGGGCTCATTGCTAAGCGGCGCGTCACTTTATTTATCGGCCCGTTTTGATCCCATGAATGCCCGCCTCACTCTGGAGAGGGAAGGATTGACAGTCATCCTCGGGGCCCCAGCGACTTTTAACCAATTTCTTCAGTATGCAAAGTTCAGAAACGTCCATTCCTTGAAGTTTCCCGCGCTTCGAATCATTGCCTCTTCCGGAGCTCAACTCCACGCTTCGACCAAGTCGGGGTCGGAGAGCCTTTTCGGCATGCCGCTTCATAATGGCTATGGTGTTACAGAGTGCTCTCCAACTATTGCTCAGACTCGAGTGGAATCTCCGCGTAGCGACACTTCGATCGGACCACCGTTTCCAGGCGTTGAAATCAAGTTGGTTGGGCCAGACCGCAGAGCAGTACATGAGGGAGAACCCGGTGAGCTTTGGGTGCGCGGACCGAACGTGATGAAGGGCTATTATTGCGCCCCCGAGGAAACAGCCGCTGCTATCGACGGCGAAGGATGGTTTAACACACGCGACCTTGCCCGCCTGGAAGATGGAAATCTGTTTATCGTCGGCCGGACCAAGGACTTGATCGTCCGGCGGGGCTTCAACGTTTATCCCGCGGAGGTTGAAGCGGTACTGAATGCTCACCCTACAGTCGTTCAGTCCGGAGTGATTGGACGCTCGGTGGAAGGAGACGAGGAGGTCATCGCCTTCCTTCAGCTTCTGCCGAACACCGTGGTGACAGCTACAGATATTGCTGAACATGCTGCGCAACATCTCGCGCAATACAAGCGTCCGTCGCAGATTCTGCTCGTTCCGAACATGCCGCTCACACCGACCGGGAAAGTTGTCAAGGCTGAGCTTGCCAAGATGCTCGAACAGTCTTCCGTCCCGCTGAAGAACGTAGGAACTTCCGCCCTATAGCGGAACTTCGATCAGGGTAGGGCCTTCGCTCTCAAATCCGTCGCGAAGCGACTTTGCAAAACCCTCCAGCGAATTCACGCGCGTTGCCGGTACACCCATACCTCGCGCCAGGTGTACCCAATCAAGATCGGGATGCCCGATCTCGAACATGTCCAAAGCACGTGGTCCTGGGCTCCCCACACCCAGATAAGAAAATTCACGCTTGAGGACCGCGTAGTCGCGATTGGCGAAGACCACCGTTGTGACCCTGAGGCCTTGGCGCGCCATCGTCCACAGGGCCTGCAGTGTATACATTCCGCTGCCATCTGCCGTGAGGCACAATACGCGACGATCGGGGCACGCGACTGCCGCACCCACTGCGAGAGGCAAGGCGATCCCAATTGAGCCGCCCGTGTTACCAAGCCAGTCGTGTGGAGGAGCGGCTCTGGTGGCGGCCATCATTCCTCGTCCCGAGGTCATGGATTCATCCACTACGATCATATTCTCGGGCAGGAGTGCGCCGACGACAGCTGCGAGGCCCTGCAGCGTGATGCTCCCGCTCGGAAGTGAAGGGCGCTGGGTCTTCTCAGGAGTCGCCGATTCTCGATGCGGCGACAACGCTGACTCGACCGCTTCCAGCGCGCCGACGTAATCCTCGCCTGGAATTGCCAACCTGCAGATCTCGCAATCCTGTGAGGTGAAAACACTATCTTTCCCAGGTTGAGCAAAATATCCGAGCGGAGCTTGGGCGCCTACCAGAACCATCTGGCGAAAATCTTTTAGCTGCTCCACCGCCATTTCCCGGACGTATTGAATCCGCTCCACTGGCGGGACGCCGGCGCCTCTTTCGAGTCGCGGGAGAGGATACGGCGCAAGCAGTCTTGCCTGCGTGGCGGTCGCAACACGACCGGCAACTTTGAGACCCTTGCCATAGAGGGCATTCCCGGAGAGCACAATTGCAGTTGACGCGCCAGATCGGAGCATGGCTGCTACGCGTTCAACGGTAGCAGCCGCAGGTAACGGAGGCACAGGTAAAGAGGGAAGCGCTGCCACCGATCCTCCGTCGTTCCAGGCCACG
>JBAWBG010000250.1:0-1530 GCA_049589695.1 Candidatus Sulfotelmatobacter sp.
CTTCAATCCCGTTCCGGCGATGTTCAATCTGTCGAATCTGACGAACAACACGGTTTCGTACTTCATTTCCGATCAGGGCCCTGGACCGTTGATGCCTGGCGATAGCGAGGCCAACATCGTCAGCCAGATTCAAGCTGCCGCCAATGTTTGGAACCAGGTGCCCACTTCAATAATCCGCGTTGGTTTTGGCGGATTTTCGACCGTCAACACGCCGCAGGCCATCCCGCAAGCGACGCCGGGCATCGATGTAATCTTCGACGACGATGTGCCACTCGGGTTATTGGCGTTTACGCGCGTGACTTTTCAGGCGTCGGATATCGGCAATGTCGCTAATGGCGGGCAGTTCGTTTCCATATTACGCTCTACCGTCACGCTGAGGAAGAATCTTACGAGCCCCAACCAACTGGCCAGCTATGACGATTTGTTCTTTGTGATGACGGTGCATGAATTCGGACATGCCCTCGGCCTCCAGCACACTCTGACTTCGGCTATGATGTCGACGGCGATTACCAGCGCGGCCACCAAGGCTTCGCCGCTGGCCCCGGACGATATCGCCGGAATCTCCCTGCTCTATCCCACGCAGAACTATCTGCAAAGTGTCGGGAGCATCCAGGGCATTGTGGCGGTGGCCGGGACGGGCGTGAACATGGCCAATGTGGTGGCGCTCTCGGCCAGCGGCGTAGCTATCAGCACGCTCAGCAATCCCGATGGGAGCTACTTGATCCAGGGAGTGCCTCCCGGGCAATATTACATTTACGCGAGCCCGCTGCCGCCGGCACAGACGGGCGAGTCTTACCCCGACAACATAACTCCACCGGAGGATCCGCTGGGCAATCCGTTTAACGCCAACACCGCTTTCGATACCGAATTCTTCCCGGGTACACGGGACTGGACGCAGGCGGTTACAGCCAACGTGTTCGCGGGTGCGACCGTGCCGAAGGTCAACTTCAATCTGCAAGCACGCCCCGCTCCGGCAATCAGCTACATATACGCCATCGGTTACGAGGGCCAGATTGCGGTGGAACCGCCGTTCCTCCTGGCCGGAAGCCGCCAAAATATTTTGTTCACCGGACCCGGCATCGCCTCAAATGGAGCCTTGGCTGCGGGCCTGGGGGCTTCGGCTGTAGGTGTCAGCGCGGGAGCCTCGCTTGAACCAAAATCGCTGGCATATTGGTATGGGGACGGGCTCATCACCGTGGACGCGGGCCAGGTGCAGGCGACCACGCCGGTGGCTATGGCCGTTACCCTTCCCGACGACATGTATGTTCTGCCCGCGGCGTTTTTCGCAGTTCCCACCCCCGCACCGACGATCTCCGGTATTTCCGGGAGCACCGACGGGTTCGGCAACACCACCGTCACTCTCACTGGAACGAACCTGAGCGCCGGCACCACGGTGGTCTTCGACGGCGCGCCCGCGACGCTGATTTCGGCCAATGGCAACGGCTCTCTAACCGTGGCCGCGCCTCCCGCTTCGGCGGGTTACACAGCCTACGTCGAGGCGCTATCCTCCACCGGACAGACCAGTTGGCA
>JBAWBG010000251.1:0-4880 GCA_049589695.1 Candidatus Sulfotelmatobacter sp.
AGTTCGAAAAACCTCGCTGAGCTGGAGCCCCGTTACGGAATCGAACCGTAGACCTTCTCCTTACCATGGAGACGCTCTGCCGACTGAGCTAACGGGGCCTGTTTTCAATTGTCTGACCTGGGGTTTCTGCCTCGCGGCCGATTCCTCAAGTCTTGGACAGCGGTGCTACAGCGTCTAATCTAACGAACATGACGACCACTGGAACACCTGTCAGCGTAGGCGAGCTTATCGTACTTCTGGCGTCATGGCGTCTGCACTTGGAGGCGGCCAACCTGTCTCCCCGCACCGTCCGCGCCTACACCGACGATGGCGCGATGTTCGCCCGGTTTCTCGCGGATCACGGCATGCCCACCACGGTCGCCGACATCCACCGCGAGCACGTCGAGGCGTTCATAGCAGCAGAGCTTGAGCGTACGGCCCCCGCGTCGGCCGCGACTCGCTACCGGTCGCTACAGCAGCTCTTCCGCTGGCTGGACGACGAGGGAGAGATCGACGGCTCTCCCATGGCCAAGATGCGTCCGCCGATCATCCCTGAGCAGCCGGTTCCCGTGCTCGTGGACGACCAGATCCGGCGTCTACTCGACAGTTGCGGCGGCCGCGACTTCCGCAACCGCCGAGACATCGCAATCATCCGCCTGTTCCTAGACACGGGCATGCGCCTAGAGGGCATGGGTGGACTGCGCTACAACGCCGAGGATACGGACCTGTCAGACGTGGATCTCCGAGGGAACGTCGTGCGCGTCACTGCGAAGGGCCGACGAGAGATGGTACTGCCGATCGGCAAGAAGGCCGCTCGCGACATTGACCGCTACCTTCGCGTTCGCGCTGGGCACTCGCACGCCGATTACCCGTGGCTTTGGCTAGGAACGAAGGGCCGACTTACGCCAAGCGGCATCTACCAGATGATCAAGGATCGCGGTACCGCGATAGGGCTTCCCGACCTGCACCCGCACCAGCTACGTCACACATTCTCCCACGACTGGCTAGCGAGCGGCGGTTCCGAAGGAGACCTAATGCGCCTCGCCGGCTGGAAGTCGCGTGCGATGCTCAGCCGCTACGCGGCGAGCGCGGCCGACGAACGCGCCCGCGACGCCCATCGTCGTCTTTCACCCGGCGATCGGTTTTGAGCGATCGATCGCTATAGCCTAACTACGGGCACTAGGGATACATCCCACAATGCGCTCGAAGCGCAGCCTTGGCTTCTTCCACAGTCGAGTAGGGGCCGCGAATCTTCTGCATCTCGGGGCTAACTGAAGAATAGTCTAGATTGTGGTTGTCTCCACATGTAGGGCAAATTAGTTCCCACATGCCCGTATAGCCGCCCTTGATGTAGCCATTTTCTATACTCACTGGCTGCAACCGAAGACTCGGCGTACCGTTGCCGTGCCCTGGTGTTCCGGGCGGCGATTCTGTCATACAGTCACCCTAGCGCCTTCCGCAATGTGCTACGGCCGAGCGGTGAAGTCCCCATGCGGAACGAACAGCTCGAACCGGCCGAAAGTTCTCATACGTACCTTTTTTGGAACCCCCATACGCCCAATGCGCACAACTAGCGGACAAGCGGTATCGTCAGACAATCGGCGAGTACTGAGGCGCTAGTCAGTGGTGAAGGCATCTCCGCTTCTCTTGCGGGCGACCGTCAGAACCTTCGAGTACGCAATATTCACAGGATTGAGGGAAAACCTGCAATGTTGTTTGACTCTATTAGAGTGACAGGCTTCCGCTCAATTGAAGACACAGGGACTCTCCCTCTAGGACCGGTAACGTTGCTTGTGGGCAGGAATAATACAGGCAAATCTTCCCTTTTGCGCAGCGTTTACTCCATTCAGAATGGATCTACCTTCCAGCAAAGCGATATCCGCCTTGGGCGCACCCAATCAGTTGTCGAGCTTACTTTCCCCAAAGTGCCGGGAATTTTCCGCAACAATCCCTCACTAGCGCAGCTTATTCACAATGGACTTGACGGACCTGGTACGTTGACTGGCACGAGGGACAAAGGCGAAGCGCTATGGACTCTAAGGGCGACCCTGGGCAAGATAGTCATAGCTCTTGATGGAATAGCCAGCAAAGAGCCAGCCAACCTGATCTACCCTGTCTTGTCCGGCAGGCGCGTGACTATCTATAGAGAGCAAGCTAACGATCGGAATGCACACGAAGTGCAGCACACGGATAATAATCTAGTGTCCAGAATAATGAGTTTGTCCGGAAGCAGGCTTCCCGAGGGCATTCGATTTCGCGAACTCTGCGATAGAGTCTTGGGAATTGAAGTAAACATCATACCTGACGAGAATGGACAGCAACTTCTGGGCACGCAGGTCAATCGCTACAACAGCATTCCGCTTGAAGCGATGGGCGCCGGCCTTTCTGGCGCGCTGAGCTTGATCATAGGTTTGAGTATAGCCAAAAACAAGCTTTTCGTTATCGAGGAACCGGAAGATGATCTCCACCCCGCGGCATTGAAAGCTCTCATAGACGCCATTGCCCAATCCTCTAATGATAATCAGTTCCTTATAAGCACTCATAGCAGCATAGTTCTCACCCGTCTCTCTCGACTACGTGACTTGAAAGTGCTTCATGTTACGAATGATAATGCACTTCCACCGTCATCTTCTTTTGCGGAAGTAGTCGACGTCGCGGACCGCATTGGCGTTCTGCAGGATCTTGGCTATGGGCTTGCTGATCTTGATTTGGGCGAGGGCTGGCTAATCTTCGAAGAAGCCTCTGCGGAACGGCTCATTCGGCAGTATCTATCTCCATGGTTCGCCCCAGCTCTAACGAAGCTCCGCACATTGGCTGCTCGCGGTGCAAGCCGAGTAGAGCCCCTTTTCGAAGACTTCCGGGAAATGTTCCTATTTGCACATCTCGAACCCGTGTATCGCAATCGTGCTTGGGTCATCGTAGATGGTGACGAAACAGGAAAGGCCGTTACAGCAAGTCTGCGCCAGAGCTTTACCGATTGGCCCACTGATCATTTCCGACACTGGACTCGCGATAATTTTGAACTCTACTACCCTGCAAAGTTCCAGAGTAAAGTGCGGGAAATTTTGGCAATTTCTGATCGCCGAAGACGGCAGGAGGAGAAGAAATCGCTACTGAACCAGGTAATTGATTGGATCGAAGAAGATGAAACGAGTGCCCGGGATGCTTTGGAGGAGAGCGCTGCTGAAGTCATTGCACTTCTGAGAGAAATTGAGGCCGAGCTTACTTCCTTGAGTAATTGACCTTATCGGTTCTCCGCTTGCCTCTTGGTCAGCCGCGACAACAATCCAAACCGATTGTATGAGTCGACTCCATGGCTCAGCACGTGGCGTCTTCTCGGAAGAGCCTTATGCATCTGTTTCTGTTTGTGAATGATCAACATCCCTTTTGTCATCGAAAAATTCTTTAGATTCCGCCACGGCAATAGATCCCATTTCAAGTATCAAGAGAATGGTCATGCACCCAATCCCAATCGCAAGGCCAGTCAAGATATGTGCGCTAACACCAGCAAAATAGACTGCACCGATAATCACCGCAAAAATTGTTAGGACCAAGGTCCACAGAGATTTAATTACAGGTGATACCCATGACCGCATCACGACACGCTGTATCAGATTAACCCACAGACCATTGACAGCTTCATTGAGCACAAGCACCCTAACTTCCGTATCTCCAGCGATCCGATTGTATTCATCTCCAGACTCAACGCTGTCCCGTAGTTCATCGAACAGCGCCTCCAAGAATGGAACGAAATTTTCTTTCCACCCTACCGGCAGACTCTCCATCGTCAATCGTTCCATGTCGCGATACCAGCCGTCGTATTCTGGACCAATAATACCCTCGTCATACAGCGAATTAAGATTCCGGCGGAGAGCTGCGGCCGCATCACGAAATCTATCGTAATAGTAGTTGCGTCCATCCTTAGCAGATTGAAAATAGTACAGCAAAAAGCCCGCAGCCATAGAATTTACAAGAATGATAATCGCGGCTATTCCTATAAGGAATGCAAAGTAGTTGCTGAATGCCAGGAGGGCATCTTCACTGTGACGCTCTTCGATAAAGCTGAGGATAACTCCAGCTATACCGATCGTACAGGAAATAACTACCTGCCACTTTCCCTTACGGACCCATTGATGAACTCTGGACAGCGAATATTCAAATGCTTTGACAGTCATTTTGCGCATCGTCGATAGTCCTGAGCCTACGGAAAATAGCACCACTTGAAATCTATGCGTCATCTATGATGTCCTCCGGATCATTATCATGTGTATAAACCTTACTGCCGCTGATCCACACTTGAGGCGTCGCTTAGCTCCTCGCCATGCTTTATGGTTGTGGCATGACCGACTTCATGCTGGTTGTGACGACACTAGACAGCGAAGAGGCAGCAGAGCAACTAGCGCGCAGCATCACTGGCGCACACCTCGCCGCTTGCGTCCAGATTGTCGGCCTCATCAAGTCGCTGTACTGGTGGCAGGGCGAACTTGAGGATGCGCGCGAGTGGCAGCTTGTCATCAAGACAACCTCGGAGCGTCTGTGGGCGCTTGAGGCTCACATCAAGGGCAATCACAGCTACGAGACCCCCGAGATCACGGCGACGGAAATCCCTTGGGGTAGTCGCGAGTATCTGGACTGGATTAGTGCTGAGACGCGAACTGACGCTTAGTCATCGCGAAGTCTTCGAGGTAGGCCCGAACCGCCGGCTGTCTGCTCTGCTGACGGAGCGCCCGGGCAATGATCTCATATCTTGGTAGCCACATCGTGAATTCGGTCTCTCGCAAGATAGCGAGTCCGCTTCTGGCTAGCTTTGATGCTTCGTTTACGGCGCCACGCGCGAGGTAGGCGGTTGCCATGTCCTCGAAAATGATCGCTGCCTTTTTCCTGTCGGGATGGCTCAGGCG